>CAMWMN010000079.1 GCA_947175385.1 uncultured Clostridia bacterium
AGAAAGCGCCTTTTCAAAGGTAAGAGCCAATCGGGAGATCTACACGCGGATAGTCGATAAAGAATAAAAGTCCGTATATAAACTCGCGGTTTCCCCGCCTACGGCGACCCGAGCCGGGCTGGCAGGGAAGACCGCATAAAATCAAGGGCATTTTTACAATTCGGAATAATTGTTGACAATCCCTGTGATTTGGTGTATAATAGAAGTATGGGAGAGATGGAGTAATCTATAACCTCTGATAGGAGAATTGTTATGGTTTGTCAGAATTGCGGAAAATCGTTGGTGCGGGGGTATTCGTTCTGTATGGAGTGCGGTTCGCCTGTGCCGCCCGAGGCTCTTGAGGAGGCGGGTATGCCCCCAAGAACGGGAGATCACGCGGAAAATCCCCATGAGAAGTCCCCAAAGCCGACAGCCGATTCCACGGGTACAACCCGAGCTTCGGGAGGAATGCCTGATATAAGCCCGCTTTCGGCGGGGGATAATGACGATTCCGAAGTTTCATCGGAAAAATCGCTGGTATTCTGCAAAAACTGCGGTACGGTTATGCAAAGCAACCCGTACACCTGCGAGAAGTGCGGAGAGCCGCTTGCGGGAGGTCCCGGCGGAATCCCACTGTTCCGTGACCCCGATTTGCTTTCCGAGCGAATGGAAGATATTGGCGAGGATATGAATCTCAGCGAAATGCTGGGTGTCGATGGAAGTCCGTTAGACGATGAAATAGACGCCGAGGCTGCGAAAATGTTCGGGGTCGGTAGCGAAACACATTCCAATATCAACAGCGGCAGTCAATTCTCGGCGGCGGATCTGGAAATGCTGAATATGCAGATGTCAAAATACAGCCAATCCACATCAAGCGAAATGCCGATGGTTGGGCGCGATATGCCCGAACCCGAGCCTCCAAAGCCACCTCAGCCACCCAAGCCCGTTGATAAGAACGCGCCCATTATTGCCGAGGAGGAATTTATTCCCGAAAGCAACGATTTTGGCGATTTCGGGGACTTTACGGAGGAGTCGTCCGATGAGATAGGCGCTTTCGTTGAGCCAATGCAGTCAAATCCCGTGGATTTGGACAAACCGCATACAGCGTACCCCGAGCCAAAGCCCGAGGTATCAAATCCCATGTATCCTGAGCCAAAACCGATTCCCGAAAGCCCCGTTATCGAGCAGGCACCGATTATTGAAGAAGCTCCCGTAATTGAGGAAATTTCCGAAAACCCTCCCGATTCAGCCAATGCCGACATAGACGATTATCTGCTGCCGCCGGAGGAGCTTCCGCCGCCCGAAAAGCAGCCAATGCCGAGGTATATGTTTTTCGGCATAATCATAGTTATTCTATGTATTACTGCGGGTATAATCCTTGCAAATGCGAAGTAAACCAAACGCTCCCGAAAAACGGGAGCGTTATTTATCCTTTGAGTAGATTGTTCCACTTGTAATACTCGGGGTAATATCGTTCGAGGAACTCGTAAAATGCCCGTGAGTGGTCATGATGCCAGTAGTGCGCGTATTCGTGCCAGAACACGGACTTCACCGTTTCGCGCGGATAGGCGGCAAGCCTGATGTTGATCGAGATGTGTCCGCGCGTATAGGAGCAGCTCCCCCAACGCGTTTTCATATCCTTAATCGTGATTTGCGTGGGCGGCGCGGAAAGCCCGTTCTCTGCAAGCTCCGCGCGGACTTCGGCATTGATTTCACGGCAAAGCTCCGGGAATCGTTCGTTTATTTCGCGTTGAATCAGCGATAAAATATACCCGTTGTTATCTTTCTCACTCGTGAAAACGCGGCATTCCACTTCGTCAAAAACAGCGATTTCCCGTGCGTTTTGGATAATGCGCACGGGATATTCGCGTCCAAGCCAGTTTACCGATTTGGTGTTTATGGAGCTTTTATTTTCGCGCTCACGGAGCTTGTCAAACGCGTCAAGAAAGAAATCCGCGCGCTGAATCAGAAAGTTCTCGATTTCCTTGGTCGTAACTCGCGGGTTCGCCGAAATGTAGACAATGCTGTCCTCTTTCGCACGGAAGTTGATATTTTTCACACGTTTTCGCGTAAGTTCGTAGGTAAGAGTGCGTCCATCGGGGAGAGTTATCGTCTTCAAGTCTGCTCCATTCTATTGCCCGTGTTGAGGCAGAAAAACCGCTCCAAAAAGCTCCGCGCTTCCTCATAAAACCGAACCCAGTCAGAAAGCCCGTTGTCGGCAGCCAATTTCGTCATATTGTCTATTTCTTTATAAAGCTCCGAAACCGTGATGTTTTTTGTGTAGTTTTCGCCTTCATAAACATCGTTTTCACACCATTTATACATCTCATACGGCTTTCCGTCACTGTCGATTCCCCACTCGTAAATCTCCAGCGGACCAAATGAGAGTTTTGAAATTATAATGATATTCCCATTCTTATCGGGAGTCAATATCGGCGGGCTATAAACCCACCTGTCAACGAAAAGTTGATTTCCGATAACTTTAATTTCCATTGATGCGCTCCAATGTTCGACGCTCGGTATCGGCGCAGTATGCCTTGATTTCGACGCTGTTCATATAGTTGTCGAAAATGTGGGCATTCTCGGAAAGCTCATTTTTAATCGGATTATTGTCGGGAATCTGCCCTACGGGAATATCCAGCACGACCGTGTTGGTCTGATTATAGAACTTCACCTGTATCGGACACTCCATAATCCCGCTTACCCCCGCAACGGCAAGCACTCCGCATTCCTCGCCGAGCGATTCACACTTGCGGAGCTTGCTTTTACAGTCCATAACCTCTTCCGTGATGTCGGTGAATGAACCGCCCGCTATTTCCGCTATGGTAACGCGCTGCAAATCCGCGCCAAAGTCAAAGAGAATCACCCGCGCCGCGTCCAACATAAAGTCAAACCCGTAGCTCCACGTTGCGGCATATTCCACGGTTATCCAGCCGCCGTCCTCGTTTATACCCTTAAAAACCATTGTTCCCCCTTAATCGTTCAATGCCAGCCGCACTCGTCATAGTCTTTCCATTTATCGCGGTAACGCATATCGTCCGCTAGTTTCAGGCAGATGTACGCCACCGCCGCCGCGACAACGATTACCGCGCCGATTATCGGAATGACCGTCTTGCCGACAGGTCCGACCTTTTTGTCGAGCTTGTTCTTGATTTCGCCTTTGATTTTCATAGTAATGTCCTCCTCTTAGTTCCGTTAACTGCCAAAGTATAATCCCGCGAATATTCCCGCAACGATTGCCATAACTGCTACTGCCGCCAGACACATTATGATATGTCCCAGGGTATATTTCCGCTCGGGCATTGGCTTTTCGGAGAGCTGCAAAGTCGGCGGAGCCTGATATGGCTGCGGCTGAATCCCGGACTGAAGCTCCGAAGCCTCCCCCATATTCGGGATATTTTCGGGCTGTGGCGCGGAATATATCGGCGCGTTGGGCGGCTCGGGCAGCGTCACAGGAACGCTCTCCACCGCTTGCGCGGATTCCGAAATCGGCTCGAAAGTATTCTCCACCGCCTCTACCACCGAAATCGGTTCCGAAATTGGCTCTGAAACCGGCTCGTAAATCGGCTGTGAAATCGATTCCGAAATGGGTTGTGAAATCTGCCGTGAAACAGGCTGCGAAAACGGTTGTGATACGGGAAGTCCGCAGAAGTTGCAGAACTTCGCATTGTCACCTATCTCTCTGCCGCAATTTGAACAAAACATAATATCAAATCCTTTCTTAGGTTGTTACCAATCCGTTGTTATTCCTTACATAATCGAACAGATATTGCTGCGCTATGCCCTCAACGCCCTCGGTACACTGCGGAAGTCCGTTTGGGTAGAACTCCGCCATGACTCGCTTGACCCACACGTCCTTGGGGAACGCGTCCAATTTATGGAACGCGAACAGCAGCACGCAGTCCGCGACCTTATCCCCAACGCCGACTATGGATTTCAGCTTTTTGCGGGCGGGTTCGAGCGGAAGGGCGTCAATTTCCGAGAAGTCGATTTCGCCGCTGTTCACCTTTTGAACCGCGTCAACTATATATCGCGCGCGGAATCCAGCTTTCAGGGGGGCAAGCTCCTCGACTGTAACATTGCGGAGCCGCTCGGCGGTCGGGAACGTGTAATCGCCCTCACCGAGCCTCTCGCCGAAGTTCTCGCACAATCTGCCGATAATCAGCGAAATTCGCGGGATATTGTTGTTCTGCGAGATTATGAAGCTGATCAGTGTTTCAAACGGCTCCTGCCGAAGAATCCTGATTCCCGGGGAGCATTCGCAAGCCGCGCGGAGCGTCTTATCCGCCGATAAACGGGAAATGAACGCGCCGTAATCGGTTTCAAGGTCGAAATAATTTCGCCAAAAAGGAATATCCTCTTCCGAGATTCCCGAGAGTATAATATTTTCTCCCTCACGTTTCACGGATATTTTACGTCCGTGCGCGATTCCCGAAAAACTGTCATTTCCCGACTCTTTCCAACGAAAGCACTGTCCACATAGAAACGTCTGCCGCAAGTCAAAATGCGGGCTTGTTATCGTGTATTCCATAATAATTGAAAATTACCTCTTGACTATTCGAGATGTTTGTACTACAATATAAGTATGGGGCAGCATCGCGCAAGTATGGCGACGCATATACCTATTTCAATTATACAACAAATCCGCCGAGATTTCAAGTGTTTTGTGACGATTTCGGCAAAAAAACACTAATTTGCAATCGGAGTGTAGCCAAGATTCGCGAATAGACCGCGCCTAGCGCAAGGAAAAGTGACGCAGGCGTACTTTATGTACGCCAAGGAGCTTTGACGAAACGATAGGGGCGGGATTTTCGCGAAGATGTCTACACGGAGATTGTAAATTAGTGTGAAACGAAAGGATTGTGAGAAATGCGAGAAAGTTTACTTACCATTCCGATTAACGAGGTGTTTGAGCCGCGCTGCGGGTGTCCGATCTGCGCTATGCGCGACACCGTGGAGCAGCACATCAGCGAGTACATTATGGGCGCGGCGATGATGGAGCCGGACGTTCGCGAGGAAACTAACGCGCTTGGGTTCTGCCGCGAGCATTTCAACTGCTTGCTGAAACAGAACAACCGCCTGTCGCTCGGATTAATGCTCAATACGCGTCTTCAGACGCTCCGCGCGGAGATATTCGAGAAGAAGACCACCGCGCTGAACAAATCTGCGAAAGCCAAGAAATCCGCCGAGGTGGAATCCACCTGCTTTGTGTGCTCTAAGGTGGACTGGGGCATTATGCATATGCTAGAAACCGTGTTCGATATGTGGAAGGACGAAGGCTTTCGCAAGCTCTATTCCTCGCAGGAGTATATCTGCATTCCGCATTACAATCTGCTGATGTCTACTGCGCAGACCAAACTCAAGAAAGACGCGCTCAAGTCGTTTCAGGACGCTACCGAAAAGTTGGTCGGGGATTATATCAAGCAGCTTAACGATGACGTGAACGAGTTTTGCGACAGCTTTGATTACCGCAACGCGCGCAAGCTACACAACGAGGATATGGAGCACGTGCGCAGCTCCATAGACCGCGCGATAGAATTTATAACATCAAGAAAACCTAACGAGAAGTGAGGGAAAATGGATATTCTTGCAATAGAAAGCTCTTGTGACGAAACCGCCGCGGCGGTAATCCGTGACGGGCGGGAGATTATATCCTCGGTGGTGGCAACACAAATCGAGGAACATAAATTATACGGCGGGGTAGTCCCGGAGATAGCCTCGCGGCGGCACTGCGAAAGCATTTGCGTGGTGGTCAATGAGGCTCTGGAGCAGGCGCATACCACCGCCCGCGATGTGGACGCAATCGCCGTGACATACGCACCGGGGCTTATCGGAGCGCTGTTGGTGGGCGTGAATTACGCGAAGGGTCTGGCTTTCGCGACAGGAAAGCCGCTGATTCCCGTGCATCATATCAGGGGGCATATTGCGGCGAATTACCTCGCTTATCCGCAGCTTGAGCCGCCGTATTTGTGCCTTGTCGCTTCGGGCGGACATTCCCACATTATTGAAGTAGCGGATTATACGGAGTTCACTACCATCGGCAGAACCGTTGATGACGCGGCGGGAGAGGCATTCGACAAGGCGGCGCGCGCTATGGGATTCCCATATCCGGGCGGAGTGTATATTGACAAGGCGGCTAAGCTCGGAGATCCCGCGAAGTATAAGCTGCCAAAGCCGCATACAGCGAATCCGTATGATTTCAGCTTTTCGGGACTGAAAACGGCGGTTATCAATCTGATTCACAATGCCGAACAAAAGGGTGAGGAGATCGACGTGAACAGCCTAGCCGCGTGCTTTCAGACTACAGTAAGTGAGATTCTGACGGACAAGTTTATCGCTGCGGCGAACGAGCGAAAAGTCAGGAAAATCGTTCTGGCGGGCGGAGTTGCCGCAAACAGCGGTCTGAGAGAAACGCTCTCCAAGGCAGCCGAAAAGAACGGAATGGAGCTGTTCGTGCCGCCGATTTCATTGTGCGGCGATAACGCGGCGATGATAGGCGCGCAGGCGCTCTATGAGTTTCAAAGGGGCATAATCGCGGACGAGAGCCTGAACGCGTATCCTACGATGAGTTTGGATAGTCCGAGGATATAACACATATCAACATTTGGAGGGTGAGGTACAAATCGCGAAAGCGAGCGAAATTGCCGAAGTGAAACGGCGGCAATTCCGCTCGGCTAGTCAGCATTGCCAAAGGCAATGCTGACGGTTCGCAATTTGTTATTAAAATAATGAAAAACATTATACTTATTGGAATGCCCGCCGTTGGGAAGTCTACAATCGGGGTTTTGCTTGCAAAAGCGTTGGGATTTTCGTTTATCGATACGGATTTGATTATCCAACAGGACACGGGGCGGCTGTTACAGGACATAATCGACAAGGACGGCTTGGACGCTTTTTATGCCGCCGAGGAACAAGCGATATGCTCCGTGACGGCGGAGCGTAATTCCGTGATTGCAACGGGCGGAAGCGCGGTTTACAGCCGCAAGGCAATGCTCCACCTCAAGGAGCATGGGGTCGTGTATTATCTGAGGATTTCCACAGAGGAGCTTAAAAAGCGTTTGTCTAACATAAGAACACGCGGAATCGCCATGCACCCCGGAGATACCATTGAGGACGTTTTCGCGCAAAGAGCCGAGCTGTACGCTGAATACGCGGATTTCACCGTGGAATGTGAGGGGAAATCTGCAGAGGATATTGTCGCGGAAATTTATGATTATCACTGAAATCTGTCTTGACAAATTTGAATTAATGTGGTATACTGTTCATATGGAATATTAACAGTTGGCGGTATACAGTTATTGGGATTATAACCCATATCAGTTTACCGAAATTTTGGATTTGCCATTCAAATAAGGAGGTATGTTATGTCAGACGAGGAAGTTGTTTTCTATCCGCAGACAGGTGAGCCGCCCGAGAAAAAGCAGTCGCTTGAGCCGGGGTTCCGGAGCATATGCACGCGGATCGGCTTGGTGATGATCGTGACATTCGTGTCACGTGTAGCCGCCGAAATCGTTGGCGCGCTGATTATGATAAGTCCGTTTTACGACAATCTCAGTCCCGCGATGGGGCAATTGTTAAATTTCGGACTGTCGGCGGTGTTCTTGAATTTCATTCCGATGGTATCGGCAGTGTTTATTCTGAAGCATCCGTTTAGGTCTGCGGGGAAAAAGGTGTATGAAAAGCCGAAATATCTCGGGCGCGCGTTGGCGATGTTCCCCGCGTGCTATGGACTTGCGATTGCGGTAAACATACTTACGATGCTGCTTGGTGGTCTGTTTCAGGGAACGGCGGTCGGTGATTCGTTCAACTTTACGCAAGAAGCGTTTGTTGTGCCCGATATGGCAAGCGCGTGGATTTTGTTCTTTCAGGTGGCGATTTTCGCGCCGATTTGCGAGGAGCTGTGGTTTCGCGGGCTGATTATGGAGAGTCTTCGTCCTTACGGAAACGGGTTCGCGATATTCGTTTCGGCGATTCTGTTCGGGGTTACCCACGGAAATTTCGCGCAGTTTTTCTACGCGACAACACTGGGAATTATCCTCGGATATCTGGCGGTTTCCACAAACAGTATTGTCACGACTACGATTATACATGCTATGTTCAACAGTATTTCGGGAGTGATGACGCTGCTGGCGGCGAATTCCGATGTGCAGGAATATGTGATTGCTGCGAGCAAGGGCGAGTCCGCGCCCGTAACCGCCCCGGTGGTGATGTATATCGTGTGGCTGGCGCTTGTGGTGATTCTGCTGCTGGTTGGTGTGATAATGGCGATTTTCAAGCTTGTGAAGATTAAACGGTATAAAGTACCGAAAGTTCAGACGGAGATTTCCGCGCCCCACCGTTGGGGAATCTTCCTTTCACGTGCGACCGTAATCGTTACGTTGGTGCTTACCGTGTTGACGTTCATTTCGCCGTTTATCTATCAAAAAATCGCTGAGATAATAAACGCATAGGGCGGTTAATGATGAGAACGGTTTAGCGCATATAATTCCAAAACAGCCATTTGGAGTACGAGCTTGGCGCGTTATAATCCAAGACAGTCTACCGGTGACCAGTGCAAATTTGAAATGTGAGCGGTGCGGCATACCGCGAAGCGGTGTGCCGTGACGCTCAGCAAGCACAAACGCGCAGCGTTTGCGCGGTTTCGGATTTGCCATTTAGATAAGGAGAGTATAATTATGGACAATAATAACAATCAAAGCAGTGTAAATTTAAGCAAGTCGGCGCAGCCGTGGACAGACCCCGTTACGGGTGAGATCTATCCGGGCGGGAATCCCAATGCCGTGCCGCAGCTGATAAATTCCGCGCCATACAGCGGTGTGGTTCAGCCTAATTCTGCGGTGTATCCCAATCAGCAGCCGTATGCTCAGGCGCAGTACGCGCAGCCTATGCCCAACGGACAGCCGATTTATCCGCAAAACAATCAGGGTGATGTTCCCGGGCAGCCGCTCTATCAGCACAATGTTCCGAACGGCGCAACGAAATTTTGCAGTCATTGCGGCAGTGTGATTGCAAAAGAGGCGGTGTTTTGTCCCGCGTGCGGCTGCCAGGTTGCACAGGTTCAGACGGCGCAGCCCACACAGCAGCCGATTATAATCAACAACAGCAACAATAACTATAACGAACATCTTGCGGTTGCCCCGACGGTGGTGTACAGGGGCACACCAAAGAACAAATGGGTTGCGTTTGTATTGTGCTTTTTCTTGGGTGGAATAGGTGCTCATCGCTTTTATGAGGGGAAGGTCGGAACAGGACTGTTGTATTTCTTTACTTTCGGACTGTTCGGAATCGGTTGGCTTGTGGATTTGATAATCCTACTCACCAAGCCGAACCCGTATTACGTTTAGACGTTAGACAGTTCATACCAGTTATTTACAAATACATCGCAGAATCGCCGTGTGTCGCCCTCCGCCCCGGCGATTTTGTCATTGATTCCGACTACGAAAAATCCCGCGCGGCGGGCGGTGAGAGCGCAGTATTCCGCGTCCTCGAACACCGCGCAGTCGGAAATGTTCGCGCCCAGACGCGCTGCGGATTGAAGATAGATGTCGGGGTGCTCCTTGAACGCGCCGGCTTCCCAACAGTCGATGTAGAACTCCATAAAGCCGAGCAAGCCCGACCTCGCAAGAAACGGCTCGGAAACATCGCGGCGCGTGGCGCTGGCAATACACATACGGATTCCCGCATTTCGCGACCGCTCCAAAAACTCGGTTACACCGGGTTTAAGCTGCACATCATTTCTGTAATGTTCTCGCATCTTGTCGTAGGCAGGCTCCGCAATCAGCGGATCACTGTACTGATCCGCCGTAATATGGGCGGTTTCATCGCGCCAGAAACCCATACTGTCGCATAAAGTGCCGTCCAAGTCGAATATGTAAAAGTGTTTCATTATCCTATCCCCTATGTTTATATGTAGATTTAACGTTTCCGCTCGCTTGCGGCGGGGGGAATCGCGTGTTTATTACAGTCTTACTTAATTATAGCATATTTTCGTAAATTTGTCAAATACCCCTTGACAAACGGGGAATAATATGATAAACTGTATATATAAGATATAAACACTTATAAGAGAGAGGGGTACTATGGTTAAAATCAGAAATCTGAAAAAGAGCTACAAGGGCTTTCCCGTGCTGCGGGGGCTTTGTATGGACATCAACGATGGCGACGTTTACGGATTCCTTGGGCGAAATGGCTGCGGAAAGACCACCACAATGAACATCATCTGCGATATAATCCCCAAGGACGAGGGTGAAATCACGTTGGGGGATTCTCCCGAATCGAAAATCACTATCGGGTATCTTCCCGAAAGTCCGATGATTTTCGGGTATATGACCGCGCGCGAGTATCTTGAATACATCGCCGCGTGCAACGAGTATGAGGGTGATATCAAGAAACGCACCAACGAGGTGCTTGACATTATCGGACTTACAAACTCGGCGGACAGGCGCACTAAGGGATTTTCTCGCGGTATGACGCAGCGTCTGGGAATCGGCGCGGCGATTTTCCGCAATCCCGATTTGCTGATTTTCGATGAGCCGACCTCCGCGCTTGACCCGCAAGGTCGTATGGAGGTTGTTGACATAATCAACCGCCTGAAGGATATGGGGCGCACTATCGTACTTTCCACGCACATTCTGTCGGACGTTGAGCGCGTGGCGAACCGAATCGGAATTATGAACGGCGGATTTCTTGCCGAGGAGGGCGCTCTCAAAGACATTCTGAAGAAATACGGCGGCGATGTGATTTCGCTGTCCGTGCGGAATCTTACGCAAGAGAACAAAATTGCGCTGCTTAAGGTGGATTTCGCCCGCGCGGAATACAACGATCAAACGGGAGTATTCCGTTTCGGTGCGGATAACGCGGAGGACGCGGCAAAGCGGCTGATGAAGCTGCTTGCGGACAGCGAAATGATAGTTGACAGTTTCCAAATCGGTACGGCAACCCTTGAGGAAGTATTCAAGAAGGTGGTGGAATAAATGCAGTTGAAATACAGCTTTAATAAGGAATGGATTCACTTCTGGCGCACGGGAAGATTCTGGGGAATACTCGGCGGGATTATAGCATTTGCGTTTACTTATCCGCTGATGTTTAAGTTTATGGATTTTGCCATGGAGCAGATGCAGCAACCGTCAGCCATTGTGCAGACAGCAACGGCGGCAATTCAGGACGGAACAGGTACCGCCGCCGACGAGAATATATTCGGCGATATGGCGGGTATGTATTCCGATGGCGGAATGATGTTCGCGACAAGCATTATCGGGCTGTCAACCTATTCTCTGCTGATTGTAATGTTGGTGTTGATGTCGGCAGCGGGCGGTGAGCAGAAAAAGCGCGCGATGATAATTCCCATGTGCGCGGGTTTGAAGTATGAAAACTATTTGTTGCCGAAGTTCGTGATTTACCCGCTTGTTGTGCTGGTTGAAACGTTTTTGTGCAGCTTGTTGTCTGGTGCGCTGTGCAGCGCGATGTTTGAGATAAATCCGCCGACTGCGGGGAATATCGTGCTCTCATCGGCGCTGATGGCGGTGTATATGGCGTTTATTACGGCGGTTTATCTTTCGGTGGGATTGTGCACCTCGCGCCCCGGAGTAATGACTCCCGTGGTGTTCCTCGGGCAGACTATACTGCAAAGTATTCTTGAGGGATTCAGACTGACAGATTATCACCCGTTCGCCCTGACTACAATGATTTCACGAATCAATTCGGGAGAATTTGACCTTGCCGAGAACCTCGCAAGTATTATGGTTTCTGTTGCGCTTGCTGTGGTGATTTCCGTGATGATGTATTTCCTCGCCCTTGGAGTGCTCAAGGCAAAGAGGGTAGATAACCAATCGGAAGAAAAGCCGGAGTTCTGATACGAATTTCCACATACAAAAGCCCCCTCGAATCGGAGGGGGCTTTGATTATATTTTGCAACTACTATTCCAACAGTGAAAACTTTAAATTCAAAATCACGCTATATTGGGATTGGGATTCCAAAGGGGCTAGCCCCTTTGGCGCAATTTTACAAACGGCTTTAC
>CAMWMN010000080.1 GCA_947175385.1 uncultured Clostridia bacterium
GCCTTTAAGACGGGAACGCTTGGTTATTTTGAGTTTCTTGTCCATTTTATCACCACTGATATCATTATAACTTGCCAAATTCCATATTAATATGTTATAATATATGTTATGACATATGTTATTATGGGGTGAAAAATGACAAATAACACAACAACTCCCCAATATTAAATCGGGGAGTTGTTGTGTTATTTGTCGGGCTTTTTGTTAATAATGCTGTCCGGAAATACTGACGCATTTAGCAAGTCGATGCAGTCAACGTCCAGCGCGTCCGCAATATCAAACAGCACCTCCAACGAAAAGCTGTGCGCAGCATTCGGAGCCTCTATTAATCCAAGCAATGAACGGCTTATGTTCGCTTTCTCAGCTAATTTTTCTTGTGACAAACCACGAATCTTCCTTAGTGTACTAATTGCTATACCAAGTTGAATAAAACGGTCTCGGTTTTTGAAAGACACCTCTTTGCTCATTTCAAGTACGCTCCTAATGATAAATCTGTAAATACATTATACCATTAAAGCGATTTATATTCAGCACATAACAGAAAACACTTGATTATATTAGAAAACAGTGGTATAATAATAAGTATAAACTGCTCACTTATAGGAGCATGATTCAATTACAGTCTGAATTAAATATACTCAATAACCATACAGCGACAACATACAAATTCTAATCTCGCCATATTGGGAATTGGGATTCTTAAGGGGCATTGCCCCTTAAGTGGGGGTGTGGGGGCAAAGCCCCCACACTGAACTCCTGACTTAATATACAGACTGCTATTATGAGGTGAATATTATGATTTGTGCATTTTTCGGACATTCCGACACGCCGCCGGGGATTCGCGGCAAACTTAAAGACGCAGTGATTGACTTGATTGAGAATCACGGCGCGAACCTCTTTTATGTTGGAAATCATGGGAGCTTCGACAGACTGGCAACGGCAGTTTTACGCGAGCTGAGCGCGGTTTATCCGCATATTCGCTATTACATAGTGCTTGCGTATCTTACGGGGTGCATTCCGAAAGATGTTCCAACAATGTTTCCCGAGGGGATTGAATGTGTTCCAAAGCGGTTCGCCATAGACTTCCGCAACAAGTTTATGGTTAAACAGTCGGACGTTATAATATCCTATGTCACACATTCTTTTGGCGGCGCGGCGAAGTTCACAAAAATGGCAAAGAACAAGGGCGCAGAAATAATAAATATTGCGAATTTATCCTAAACATCGTATCAAAAGAATAAACGGTCAACAAATAAATTTTTTTGAAAAAACCCCTTGACAAATCGAAAAATTGTGATATAATTAAAGATGTGAGCGGCAGAACGCTGCTAATAACAATTTAACAACGGGGGAGCTGTAAAAGGCTGAGAGGAAGTTCGACTTCGACCCCAGAACCGCAAGGTTTGGAACCTGATTCGGATAATGCCGACGTAGGAAGTTGAATCTCCGCAGCGAATACGATGCATAAGCGCGATTTACGCGTTACTGCGTTCTTTTCGTTCGTTGACCGACAATCAAGAAATCCAAAGGCGGTAAGTAAAATTTCCGCCTTTGTTTTATGCATCGGCGGGCGAAAAGGAGACGTATTTATGGAAAACAGGAAAAGAATCCTCGCTTTGGTTGAGGGAGCGGTAATGGTCGCTCTCGCGTTCGGACTTGATATGCTGTCAAAGCTCATACCATTTCTGAATCTGCCGTGGGGCGGCTCGATTACGCTACTTTCAATGCTACCGATTGTTGTGTACAGTATTCGCAACGGAGTAAAAAGCGGATTGATGTGCTCGTTTGTGTACTCGTTGGTACAGCTTGTGGTGGATTTGCCAAAACTTGGAACATGGGGACTCACTCCCATAACATTTACGCTGTGCGCTTTACTCGACTATATTATAGCGTTTTCGGTGTTGGGACTCGCGGGGTTATTCCGAAACAAAGGAATGAAGGGTTGGATTGGCGGCGCGGTCTGCGCGATTTTCATGCGCTATGTGTCCCATGTAATAAGCGGCGCGGCGGTGTTCGCAGCGGTCGGTAAAATCTGGAACGCAATAGAGATAACCAATCCGTGGCTGTACAGTATGGCATACAACGCATGCTATATGCTCCCCGAAATGATTCTTACCACCATAGGCGCGGTGCTGCTGTTTAAGACGGGCGCAGTCAAGATGATACTCAGAAAACAGGAATCGAAAGCGTAAACGTTTCCGAAAATTAAAATCCGCACAGATTCATCTGCGCGGATTAAATTTTTTCAAAAAGCTATTGACAAATCCGAATTTTGTGCTATAATTAAAAAAACACTATGTCCTTACAGCGATAACGTTTAACTAAAATGAGTGTTATATTGGGAACTAAAAAAAGGAGGAAATATGAGCAGCAAGCAAATCAACTATTGGCTTGAGTTTGACGGATTCCTGCAAGTAGCGCAAAAGGCTTTGGAGCTTGGCTGCACGATAATCCAAGAGGATATGAACGCGGGGACGGTAACGGAGGGCGGCGAACTTGCGCTTATCACCGATGAGATGCGCGTTTCGTACTACTTCCATCTTCCTGGGGCGGGGAATATCGCCGTCAAAAGCATCAACAGCGGAGAGCGTCTTGACCGATTCGCAAACGAGTGCGGAAACTCGATAATCGAGGCGGGGTATTCAAGAATTATTGAACAGGATAAGAAAATATCCCGCAACAGACTTTTCCTTTCAACGGGATATTACGATGACGATGGGAATTACATTTACACACCCGACTGCATTGTGAAGGTGTACAACTCGCTTGCGCGGCTCGTGAAAAAGCTCGCGCCGTACACCGAGCTTACGGACAGCTATACGAGCATTAAAGACGACAACTACGGTCAAACGGTTGAATTTAAGCACAAGGAATATGTTTCGCCGTTGTGCCTGAATCTCAGAAACAACGAGGGGTATAGTCTTTGGCAGGGTTTTTAGGGAAATACTTATTATCACATTAGGAGGTAAAAAATATGGTTGAGGAACTTTTTAAGGCTCTTTCGGAGTTGGAACAGGTCGAGGCTATCGCCTTGGGCGGGTCACGTTCGGGGGAAAATTACGATGAGAAATCCGATTACGATGTGTATTTATACGTCACCGCGCCGATAGACGAGGACGTCCGCCGCGGGATTCTTCAAAACTTCTGCAAGTATATGGAGATCGGAAATCACTACTGGGAAACAGAGGACAACTGCACATTAAATAACGGCATTGATATCGACATTCTCTACCGCGATATGGATTTCATCTGCAATGAAATCGCGGACGGTGTGGAGCGTTTCAACGCGCACAACGGCTACACTACCTGCTTGTGGCACAATCTGAAAACCTGCAAAATCATCTGCGACAAAAGCGGTCGCTTGGCTGCGGCGAAAAAACGCTTTGACGTGCCGTATCCCGACAAGCTCCGTGAGAACATCATCACTCGGAATATGAACCTTTTAAGCGGCACAATGCCCGCCTATGACGCGCAAATCGCAAAGGCGGTTTCGCGCGGCGACAAGGTGAGCGTTACGCACAGAACGGCTGCGTTTCTGGAATCCTACTTCGATGTAATTTTCGCGCTTAACCGCCAAACTCACCCCGGCGAAAAACGACTGATGTCTTTGGCGCGTAAAAACTGCGAAATCCTCCCCGCCAATTTTGAGGAGAACCTCAATCAGCTTTTCGCGGATTTGCTTACAAATCCCGAAAATGTAAAATCTGATCTGGAGCGCATAGTTACAGAGCTGAAAATTACAATCCCACCAATATCGCGATAAAATTGAGGGGGAAGTATTATGGAAATACCGGATAAATTAAAAAAATACGAGGAATACCTCAAAAGCACCGAAAAACCTGCGAACGAAATAACCTTTACACGAGCCTCAACGCTGCCGTGGGAGAGCAAGTGCGGCGGCTGCCCATATCTCGAATCCGATGAGGACTATCCGAGAGATGAGAATGGCAAGCCTATGATGTTTCTGGCACAGATTAACCTTGATGAAATGCCGCCGCTTGAGGACTTCCCCGAGCACGGACTGCTGCAGTTTTACATTGGCGATGATGATATGCTGGGACTGGATTCCGCTTGCAAAGTCATCTATATTCCCGAATACAAAAAGGACGCGTCCGCACTATTGTCGGAAAATCCTTTTGAAAACGACTATACGGGACAAACGCCCTTTACGAACGAGGGAAAAATCAGCTTCAAGCTGTCAAGCAGATTTATTGGTGTGGATTGTCGGGAATTTAATGAACAATTTGAGGACAAGGTTTCCGAAGACGAATGGGACGCGCTCTATGAGCTGTGTTATGCCGAGGGCAGCTTTGTCGGCGGCTATCCGCTGTTTGTGCAGCAAGCTCCCGCTTACTATGACGATGGCACATATGACACGGTACTGCTCCAGCTTGACTGCGAGGATGAGTGCGGCATTATGTTCGGCGATTCGGGAAATTGTAATTTCTTTATTTCCAAAGAGGATCTGAAATCCCGAAATTTCGATAATGTTGAATATAGCTGGCAGTGCTGCTGATATAACAAGCTAACCTCCCTAACAGAAGTTGGGGAGGTTTTTATCACTGTAATCAATTCTTAAGTTCCGCAAGCTCCACTTCAATCTTCAGCGTGGTCTGCCGCCCAAACGAATTTTCACGGACAACAGTCAGCGTAACGGTTTCGCCGGGCTTTTTATGCACAAACACCTCGTTTGCTTCGTCCGTCAAAGTGGATATTCCGTCAATCTCAACGATCGTATCGCCAACCTTAAGACCACTCTTTGCTACGGGATAATCCTCGTTGATCTCGCCAACGCGCCACCCCGCGACAAGTCCGCGATATTGCGCAACGTCCTCGGTAATATTCTGATAGCGAATGCCGATTGCCGAACGTCCCGAAACGTATCCCTTGGAAATCAAATCCTCGATAACACTCTTCGCCTCGTTTATCGTAATCGCGAATCCCAGACTTTCCGCGTAATTATCCACGCGTTTCTCGTTGACAACACCTATGACCTCTCCATACGCGTTGAACAGTCCGCCGCCGGAATTTCCGCGGTTAATCGCCGCGTCCGTCTGGATTGACGAAAGTCCGCGAACGCTGTCGGACACCTGACGGTTCAGACCCGAAACCACGCCCTTGGAAACAGAAGTTTCATATCCCAACGGATTGCCGATTACCACAACGTCATCGCCGAGATGCAGCTTGTCAGAATCGCCCAGCTTCGCCGCCGGGAGGCTCGTTCCCTCGATTTTAAGCACCGCAAGGTCGGTGTCCGCGTCTGTGCCGAGCAGTTTCGCGTCATAGGTCTTGGATTCAACCGACCCAGACTTGGAATCGGTGGAGTTTACCTTGACCGTATATTCATCGCAGTCCTCAACCACGTGGTTATTTGTCACAACATACCCGTCTTTTGAGATGATGATTCCGCTTGCCGTGCCGACCAACGTCCGCTTGCCGTAATACTCGCCGTAAACCTCGATGTACACGATGCTGTCCTGAACCGCGCTCACAAGGTCACGTGTATACTTATATGTTCCATCGGAGTTAAATTCCGCATCGCCATTCGCCACAGAAACCCCATTCTGCAGCTCGTTCAGTGTGGGAGTAAGACGCTCTTCGTTTGAAGTTCCGGGATTGAACGTATTTCCGGGTTTGCTGCCCGAAACCACGGAAGAACCCATCGACTTCCCCGCGAAATACGCGCCGCCGAAGCCCGCGCCGCCGCCTACTACAACCACTGCCATAATCATCGCGGCAACCTTAAGAGTCGCGAGATTCCGTTTCTTGGGTTTCTTCTCCGGCTCTGCAGGGGTAACCTCAATATTCATATTGTTGTCAAAGTTATTCATATTTTCCATATAAACCGTCCTTTCAAGAGTCAATCAGCGGAGTTTGTAACCACTTTATGTCTTGATTATAATACCCGAATGTGATTTTTATGTGAAACAAAATTGAATAAACAATTAAAACTACTTGGAATCCGCGAGAGCCTTGTGAACGGCAAGTGCCAACGCGCATTCCAAACGTTTGCGCTGAAGCTCGCAAGACAGCTTGTGCGGCTTGCGGCAGTCGCCCTCGTATATGTAGGAGTTGGCATTGCAGCCGCCAGAACAGTAGAATTTCGCCCAGCAGTCCGCGCAGCCTTGCTTTGAATAGAGGTGCGTCTTGGCGAAATAAGACTTTATCTCGTCATCGAACGTCCCATCGTTTAGGTTGCCCATTTTCCACTTATCTATGCCCACAAACTGGTGGCACGGGAAAATATTTCCATTCGGGTCAACCGCAACATAATCGTTGCCGCAGCCGCAGCCGCGCAGACGCTTTATCGCGCACGGACCTTGGTCTAAGTCCACCATAAAATGGAAAAAGTTGAACCTATCCTTCGTGCGGTTCGCCATAACCTCGCACAGCTTGTCATACTCACTGTAAATTCTCGGCAAATCCGCCCCGGTAATCGCGAACGGCTCTTTCTCGTCCGTTACAACAGGCTCTGCGGAGAGCTGCTCGAAACCCAATTCACGCATATGCAGCACGTCCTCGGTGAAATCGAGATTGTACTTCGTGAACGTTGCGCGAACGTAGTAATCCGTCTTGCCCTCCGTGGTTCTTCCCTTTACCAGCTTTTGGAATTTTGGAACGATCACGTCATACGCGCTTTTTCCGTTCAGCGTCTTGCGGATTCGGTCGGTGGTTTCGCGGCGACCGTCCAACGAAAGGACAACGTTCACCATCTCGCGGTTGATGAACTCAATCTTTTCATCGTCCAGCAGTACGCCGTTAGTGGTAATCGTGAATCGGAAATTCTTGCCATGCTGCTTTTCAATCGAGCGCGCGTATTTCACGGTTTCCATCACGGTATCCCATGCCATAAGCGGCTCTCCGCCAAAGAAATCCAGTTCGATATTTTCACGATTTGCGGAGCGTTCAATCAAGAAATCGATAGCCTTGCGACCGATTTCGGGCGGCATTATGCACCGCTCGCCGCCGAAATCTCCCGTCTGCGCGAAACAGTACTCACAACGCAGGTTGCAGTCATGAGATACATTCAAACACATAGACTTGACAGGGCTTTTCACCATTGTATCGGAATACTTTTTGTAATCGTCCTCAGCGAAGAGAGAACCCTCTTTATACAGAGTGTATAATTCCGCGTATGCTCCGCGAACGTCATCTTCGGAGTACTTCGCGAGTTGCGCGGGAAGATTCAGGGGCATTTCCTCGCTCATCGGCGCAGAAATGAGATCCAACATATCATACGCGCAGTCATCCAACACGTGAACACCGTTGCTGTCGCTGTCCAGAACGATGTTATAACCAAGCTGCTTAAATTTATGAACCATTTATAAACCTCTTATCTTAATTTGCAAATCCAAAACCGCAAAGACGAGCTTTGCCCGTCTTTGCTCGCCTGCCCGGCACGTCCCACACTTCGTGCGTGACGCACCGGGCGCGTTTGGGATTTGCACTTCACCCCGACAGGTGGATTTGAATTATAACGATAAAACTAAAATAAATGGGCGGGAGTTCCCGCCCGATTTTTCCTGATAAGTATATCACTTAACGGACTCGCACTTCTGATTCGCAACCGTGCAGGAAGTCTTGCAAGCGGACTGGCAGGAGCTTGTGCACTTACCGCAGCCGCCCTTCTCAGCGGAAGCCTTCAGGTTTGCCTTGTTGACAGTAACAACGTGCTTCAATGGGGACACCTCGTTTCATTATGTAATCGCGAATTTCGCTTAACTCCATTATACCACACTTTTCCGAATTTTTCAAGGGGATTTTAGGATTTTTTATCCACCTCGCGGATTTTTTCATCGAACGCGTGCCGTTCAACATATGCCATCATACGATTGCGAGTTGCTATGCCGAACACAAAACTGAGAACCTGCACTGTAACAAGGATTAAAATCTCTTCCTTAATAATACCGAATGCCAACGCAAAAAGAAGAACAATCATACCCAATATCAGTTCAAAAGAATGTTCCCGTTTCCATTTTTTGGTAAAAAATGCCTTTCGCTCCTCAATGGTAAACGCGCTGATCTTGAGAGTTTCCTTAAGATTCTCCTCGGCTGCGGACTCCACCTCTTCGGATTCAAGCCGTCTTCCGCTGAGAAGTTCATTGATACTCACCGAATAGAACTCCGAAAGCTCCATCAGCATTTCCAAGGGCGGCATATAGTTGCCGTTCTCCCAGCGCGAGATTGTCTTGTTTGATGTTCCGAGCTGTTCCGCAAGCTGCTCTTGTGTGAGATTCCTCTCGTGGCGAAGCTCCGCGAGAAATTTCCCGATTTTAACGGTATCCATAATCATCACCTCCAAGAGCATTATACCAAATCCATGCGGAAAAGTACAGGACAGAAAAAGCGAATGGCTTTACAACACGCAAAATCGGCAGCGAAACCGCTGCCGATAAATGTGTTACATAAGATTACAACTCATCGGAGCCGTCATCAGTGCTGAAACGCGACCCGAAAATATCCCCGCCGAAACTTACAGATTCCTCGGGAATAGTCGCCTCGTCAGCCGTCTCCTCGGCAGCCACCTCGGGAACTGCGTCCGCAACTGCCTTTGCAAGCGACGGCTCGTCCTCAACGTCCATATCCTCGTCGAAGTCGTAGTCCCAATCGTCATCAATGTCATCGCTGTCCCAGTCGTCGTAGTAATTCTCCTCATTCTCCTTGTCGAGCTTCTTCTTGGTGATGTAAGTTGCTGCAGCGATACCGCCCGCAACCGCAAGCGCGCCTACCAAAAAAATTCCAAGTCCTTTCATAGCCAATCCTCCTGTTGATTTAATGCCGTTTCCGGCGAATCCGAATTTTTGTTCCGCTTATATTATTATACACCTTTTGCAAAAAAAATGCAAGAGCAATTAACAATTTTAGGCATTTTGCACAAAGAAATCACATATTTCCTGTCATATTCATCAAAATGGAAATCGCGGCGATTGGAGCGGTTTCGCAGCGCAGGATTCGCTTGCCGAGCGACACGGAAACAAATCCCAGTCCCGCAAGGAAATCTGCCTCAGACGGCTCGAATCCGCCCTCACTGCCTATCACGATGTCCACATTGCTCTTGAACTCGCTCACCGCGCGGGATAGCGGAGTTTCGGAGCACTCATAGAACAGAATCCTCGTGCTGTCCGGCGAAAGGAGTGTTTCGAGCTTGGAAAGCTCCACCGCGTTCCCCACGGCAGGAATTATCCCGCGACCGCACTGTTTTGCCGCCTCAAGCGCGATTTTTTGGAATCGCGGCAGCTTGCGGCTCATCGACTTCTCATCGGGTCTTGAAACGCAGCGTTTGGTAAAAATCGGAACGATTTCCGCCGCGCCGCATTCCACTGCCTTTTGAACGATGAAGTCCATCTTGTCGCCCTTTGGGAGCGCCTGAAACAACCGCAGCCGAATTGACGGCTCAGCTTGATTCGTAGATTTTTCCAGAATACGGAAAACGCAATTTTCCGGCGCGGAACTGTCAAGCTCCGCGAGATAATCCGTTCCGTTTCCGTCGCATAATACCGCTATGTCGCCCCTACGCATTCTCAACACGACCGAAATGTGCCGCGCGTTCTCGCCGTCAACCACCGCTGTTTCATCGGAGATATTATCCGTGAAGAAACGCGGGTATCTCCAACGCTCTTGTTTAAGCTCGATACTCATAGCCACCTCTAATTCCACCCAAACTCGTCCGCCTTGCCGAACAGCTTAATAACACCCTCACGGAGCTGCTTGTGTTCGAGACGCGACAAATCCGCGTCAGAGCTGAGAATCCCCTCGGCAAGCTTGTCGATTTCAGCCAACACTCCCGAATCGTCCGCCAGATCGGCGACTTTCATCGGCGGCAGACCGTGCTGCTCCCGTCCGAAAAAGTTACCCGGACCACGCAATTGCAGGTCAATATCCGCGATTTTGTACCCGTCCGTGTTATCTTTCATAGCTGTCATTCGAGCGCAGGTATATTCGCTCTTGCTGTCTGTCATCAGTATGCAGTAGCTCTGTTCGCTGCCGCGTCCCACGCGACCACGCAGTTGGTGGAGCTGCGACAAGCCGAACTGCTCGGCATTCTCAATCAGCATAACCACCGCGTTCGGAACATCGATTCCCACCTCGATTACAGTTGTGGAAATCAGCAGTTTTAGCTTGTTGTCGCGGAAATCGTTCATCACCGCGTCCTTATCGGCTTGTTTCATCTTGCCGTACAACAAACCCGTAGGAATCCCCGCGAACTCGCTTGACGTAAGAGTATTGTAATACTCGATCGCGCTTTTTTTGTCGCTGTCATCGCTCTGCTGAACCCGCGGACATACTATAAATGCTTGCCGCCCAGCCGCAATATGCTTTTTGATGAAGTTATACACACGTGTGCGGAAACTCGAATCCACTGCGTAGGTTTCAATCGGGATTCTCCCCTTGGGCATTTCGTTAAGCACCGACACATCAAGATCGCCGTACATAATCAGCGCGAGCGTGCGCGGGATCGGAGTCGCCGACATCGCCATTATGTGTGGGTTTATCCCTTTCTCTGCGAGATTTGAACGCTGCGAAACGCCGAATCGGTGCTGCTCGTCCACGATTACAAGTCCCAGCCGTTTAATCTCCACGGACTTCTGAATCAGCGCGTGCGTGCCCACCAGCACATTGATTTCACCGTTCGCGGCAGCGGCTCGGATTTCGCGTTTCTCGGCGGCGGACATACTCCCGGAAAGCAGACCGACCCGCAGCCCCAACGGCTCCAGAAATCTCCCGAATGTTTCAAAATGCTGCTTTGCCAACACCTCGGTAGGCGCCATCACCAGCGTCACAAACCCGTTACAAAACGCGAAATACGCTGCGGCGGCAGCCACCAGTGTCTTTCCCGAGCCGACATCTCCCTGAATCAGCCTGTTCATCGGGTACATACGTTTCATATCGGCAATACAGTCGTTCACCGCATTCATTTGTGCATTGGTCGGAGTGAACGGAATCCCCGCGTAGAATTTGTTCATATCCACGTCTGTCATTACCGCTCCCGAAAGGATTCTGCCGTGGTTTTTTATTTGAGATAAGCCGAGTTTCAGCGTCAGCAGCTCCTCAAAAACCAATCTCCGCCGCGCTTCCTCGTACTCCGAGCGTGTTTTCGGAAAGTGGATCTTACGCATCGCCTCGTCCGCACCGATAAGTCCGAACCTCTCGCGAATGCTTTCCGGGAGTGTTTCCGCGCGCTTTATATACTCCAACGCGGTTTTCATATTTGCGGAAACAGTGTTGTTCGTCAGACCCGCCGTCAGCGGATATTTCGGCGATAATCCCGCAGAATTGGGCAGCAAAAACTGCGGGGAAACAACCTCCTTATTCAAAAGACTTCCGCCGATTTTCCCGTAAAAGATGTACTCCGCGCCGATTTTCAGCGTATCAAACACGAACTTCGTATTGAAGAACACCGCAGTAATCTCGCGCGAATCGGCATTCAGAACAGCCTTGTAAATCTGAATTTTCCCTGCGTATGACCTCGGATAGAGCTTTTGATCCACCCTCGCCCGAAACGCGCAGACCTCGCCCATCTCCACTCCATCGATGTTCTTTAAGTCGGTAAAGTCCACATAATCACGCGGATAGTACTCCGTAAGCTGCTCGGCGGTTTCAATGCCGAGCTTTTTATAAAGCTCCGCGCGCTTAGGGCCCACGCCCTTGAGATACGTAATCTCCATTATTCAACCGAGATTATATAATAGTATACGGGCTGTCCGCCGTCCACCAGCACAACATCAATATCATCGCTGATTCTGCTGCGGAGAATCTCGT
>CAMWMN010000081.1 GCA_947175385.1 uncultured Clostridia bacterium
ATTTTTGAAAGTTAACTTTCAATTTTCCTCTTTCATTTCCTCGTTACATTCGCCGCAGATTAGCTTAAATTCTGAGGTTACTCGGGCAATGTTCCCGCAACAGGGGCAAACTTTTTTCCGCATTGACTGTTTCGGCTTGCTTGTTCCATTCCCCGGGATCTTCTCCGCGACTTGCTTGTAAATCCCGAAAGACCGAATCGGAATGTTGTCTTTAATCCATTGTTCGGTTGCGGGTTTCGGTTTGGTTACGCTCCAACCGATTTTGTCCGCAAGTTCTATGTCTAATCCGTGATTCTCGGCTTCGCGCTTGAAGTTCTTGTTGTGGTATGTCCCGCTTCTTGAAGTGTCCTTGATGTCGTTCTGGAAACAGTAAAGATGAACCATTTCTTGCATTAGTGTTGTGATGGTTTCAACCACTGTGCGTTGTCCGATGTAGTTCGCGCTGATGGTTATTTCGTGACGCGCCGTTCCCGACTGAATCCAGTCTTTGGAGTTGTAGAACGTTCCGAGAACACCGTCTTTCCGTCCCTCTTTAACGGAAATTACGCATTTTTCAAGTTCGCCGTTGTAGAAATCGCGATTAATCGCGTTGAATGCCGCTTGCATAGCCGCTTGAAGCTCCGCCATCGTGGATATTTTTCGTACTCGTGCCATTGTAACCGTCCTTTCTATAACCCCTTGACAAATTCAAAATTCTGTGTTATAATAGCAATATCCAAAGCGGTCGCAAGGGTAACCGCTTGGATTGCTAGGTTATAAGCTGCTTTCCGTTAGGCTATGGGAGCAGCTTATTTTTTTACTTTGCCTGTTTAAGTTCTTCCAGTTCTTTGATTTGGTCTTTAAGCTGTGCAATTTCTGTTCTCAGCTTTTCGATTGTGATTTTTTGCCGCTCGTTTTCACGTGCAAGCTGTTCAATTTTCTCAACCGCATTTGCCATCTTCATTTTCCTTTCCCCCTTGCTTAGATTTACCCTTTCGGGTTGGTAGAGGTCTTAGCCCGACCCCTAGGGGCTTTTTTTGCTTTATGCGCGCTTGCTTGCCCTTTTTATAAAATATTCTGCACTGCTTTCTTCTAAAAGCCCTAAATCCCTTAACATTATTATTTTCCCTATTGCCAAACCCTCATTGTATTCCCTATCCATTTTGTGGGAATACTTTACACTGTCAATCTCCCTGATTAACTTTTCCATAATCATTTCCATTTTATCTTCCATTGTGTACCGTCCTTTTCTCCCTTTTGGGGTTTGCGTGAATCTCCGCCGAGTATTTTGGTTCGCTGCTTTTGGTTCGTGCGCCTTAGCAGCGTAATTTTTTATTTCTTAGCCGCCGCCCCGCAAACTGGCGATTCCCGCCAAGCTTCCAAATAATTTGTAGAGACAAGGTGCTTTCCGGTTCGGTTGTTTGTTTTTATTTACTGGCAGACCCCCGGCGCTTCGGCGCTCCCAACTCCTTGCGCGGCTTTACTAAATCACAAATGCGCTGTCCTGTCAAGGGCGTTCGTTGTCTGAATTGCTTCAGCAATTCAGAAACAACGAACGGCGGAGAAAAAATTTTTTGCGCGGATTTACCTATTGGCGGTGTATCGCCTTACCTCGCAAAAAAATTTTTCGGAGCGAACCCTTGACAGGGCAGCGCATTTGTGATATAACAAAAAGCCGCAAGGAGTTGGAGCGACGCTGCCGGGGGACTGTCGCGGTAAATAAAACAACCGAGCCGGAAAGCACCTTAGCTCGGGGATTTCGATATAGCTATCCGAGTGTCATCCGCCCCGTTTGCCCCTGAATGGACGCGCGGCGGGGGAGCGGAGCGAAGCCGCGCGTCCGTCTCGGACGGGGCGGAACCCCCACTGGTAATACGGGGGTTCCGATTACACGCGTTACCCCTCTGTCGTGGCTCTGTGTGCGGCTTTATGGCACATTGGAAAATTGTAACAATTTACAATAGAATATAAAGAAATCCCCCGAAAAATCGGGGGACTTTTTTATGATATTTTTTCATCTTCGTGCAGTGGATAATGAATATCGTGGAAATGATATTCGGTAGCAGCTTCAGCCCATTCACTTAGTGAATTTGTTGTACCTCTAACTTCTTGAAGGTCCTCTTTGATGATTTCAACATCTTCCTTGAGTTGTTCAATATCACCTTTCATTTGGGCAATGTCCTCTTTGATTGGCTTTAGTTCGTCTTTGAGTAACTCCCGAATTTGTTGCAAGTCCTCTTTCGTCATTTTTTTCACCTGCCTTTCCTTGGTAACTACATTTTATCACAATCAATCCGATTTGTCAATATGAAAAATCAAGTGTATTTGTTGATTTTGTGTAACAATTTCTTTTTCGCTTTAACCTCTATCGGATTTGATTTGTTCGTAAGAATCTTAATTACAACATTCATAATTCCGTCCTTTTCCAATTCGGAGTATATGTAATTCGCCGATGTAGCGTATTTGGTAGATAGTTTTTCGGGCTTGAATTTGTCTTTAATCTCGTTCCAGAACTCCAAACCTATTTCGCTTTCAAGATTGATTTCTATTTTGATGTCGTTAATTATAACCCCGTCACTCTCCGAGGTTTCATTTATCAACTTGTATCCTTTAATTAGTCCAATCTCCTTGTATACATAGTGGCTGTACTCTTTTACTACCTGTTCAATACTCTTCCTTTTCATCGTCATTTTCTCCCGTCAATTATGCTTCCTTGGGAATATCTGTATATTTTTGGTACTGCGGATTCTCAGCAGAAACTTCCGCGAACATCAATACAGCCTTTTGCCCCTCTGCGGTCAGCTTGCGAAAAGCCGACAACAGCCGTTGTTCTTCCGATGGTTCTTCATATTCTGGAATCTCTTTTGTTCTGCCGAGTAGAAAATCTATCGAACAATCGAGATAATCAGCTATTTTAATCAAGTTATCTGCGGTTGGTGTTTTAACACCGTTCTTGTATTGATTCATTAACCCTTGTGCTATGCCTGCTTCTTTTGCCACTTTATATGCGGTTATTCCTCTGCTTTGTATATATTCTACAAAAATTTCGCTAAACATTTGTACATTCCTCCAAATATTCCAAAAGTGATACAAAACCACTTGACAATGTATTCCGATTGGTGTATAATATTAGTAACGAAAGAAATTTCGTTTGGAACATTGATTATCTCCGTCTGCTTGGTTTGAGGATTCTTGCTAATGCAGAGAATACAGCCAAAATCACGATTATTGCGAATGCGGCTTCTGTGCTTTTTAGTGAGAGTAGTACGATTACTGCAATCCACATCGCGCCTTTTATTAAGTAGATGATTTTCACTGTTTCCACTCCTTTCTATCTTGTAATGTGGTGGGCTATCGGTCTTTACCGTATCTTCCGATAGCTTATCACCTTACATTATACCATAAACTGGCTGAAAAGTCAATATGGTTTTCAAATTATGGGCGCAAAGCCCCCAATATTTAGAGCGTAAGGCTCGGAAAGTAGGTACATATGTGTAAAAAAAATCCTCATAGTTCAGCGGAACGACAGGCTTCTCGGATTTACGAAAACATAGAGCGTTTGTTTTTACAACGTGGTATGTCATTGTATCAATTCGCTAAAGAAGTTGAAATCCCTCAAACGACTGTTCGCAGTTGGAAACGTGGCTTGGGTGTTCCCTCTGTCAAGTTTCTTATTGTCATAGCGGATTATTTTGACGTATCACTTGACTATCTTTGTGGACAGGTGTGATGTTATGTCAGTATCGTTAAAGAAACCCGAAAAGGTGGATTTATCAAAGTCCGAATTACCTCGTAAACTTCCTGAGTATACCCCAATCCACTTGATTGACGAGGAAGAAACGATTGTGAATCGCCCTCCGAGGGTGTCACACTCTGATGTACATTTACGGGTTGAAAAATCACAATCCGATGGAATGGTTTCTGATTCAACTTCAAAAGAGGTGAACGAAAATCAACCTCATAGTTTGAAAAGAATTTTTATCGGTATTGTTCTTGCGGCTGCTGTTATTTTGGCTGTTTCGCTTATTTTTCTAAATCTGCCTAACGATTTTTTTCAAGAACTTTCAAAAGCTTCTGAGGATTCACAAGATTTTTTGACTTTTTCATATAAGATTTTTTCTTATATGGTTTCTAATCCTATTATTATTGCTATCCTCGTTATTTCTTTCGCTGTTGCCGGTATAAATTTGATTCGTAAAGTTTTTGGAACATTTACAAGGTGGTGAATCCTATGAATCCTTGTTTAGACTGTGATTGTTATGACCCTGATTTAGGGTGCATAATGCCTTCGCTTGATAAATCTTACGCTTGTTCTTTGGAAAGTGATGATTTTGACTTCTCTAAAGGCGGTGATTCCGATGAATCGTAAATAAGTCCGTTAGCGGTTCGGACGATAAACCAACCGCCACCAACACGGTTTTGAAAGTTAACTTTCAAAAATCGTCAATAACCGGGCGAAAAGCCTAAAACATATGTGCGGAGAAATTCCGCAGAAAGTGAGGTCGTAATGGCTATTACAATTATTTCCGTAAAGGAAAAGCAAGGTACATTCGAAAAAGACGGCAAAGCGATTGACTATCACAATTTCGAGATTTACGGCTTGAATCCTTCTTCCACCAATGAACAGGTTGTCGCTGGCGGCGAGGTTAAGATTTTTAAGGTTAAAGCGAATACCTTTGTTGAGGTTTTGAAGCGTAATCTCGAAGCTCTTAACAATCCGAGCGTTACTAAGGTTCAAGATATTGTCGGCTTGTACATCTCTCCCGTTTTCGGCGAATGGGGTGCAAAAGGCGGCTTGGACGATTTCACGCTTGCCGTTCCCGAATCCTCTCCCGACAAGAAGAAAAGCTAGCTTTTTTTCTTATAACTTCTTTGTAAAGGGGGTGAGAATTTATGGGTGTTCTGAATATGGCGGCTTCTGTTAATCAAGACAATCTCGGTGATATTATCGATGCCGGCTCTACTAAGTTTTCCATTGGCGCATTGATTGAGCTTGTCAAGACTGGTGTTATGGGCGTATTCGATATGGCGGCTAGTGCGTTTAACTTTTTGTTCAACAATCCGTTGTGCGCGTTTATGCTCTGCGTCGGCTTTGCCTATACTGCACTGAGTATGGTTCGTAAGGCTCTGCGCGTTGCGAAACGTTCCTAAACAAAAGGGCGGGGGAGCGGGTAAAATCGTTCTCCCGCTTTTTGGAAAGGGGAATTTATGGGTATTTTTAATATGTTTCTTGATACTCCAATGTGGGGCAAGATTCTTCGTTACTATCAAGACCATCAGCGCGACCCCGAACGCTATCCCGCTTGGAGAAATACTTGGGAATGGTCTGAGTTTATGGAGTTCATTCACGAAGCGACAAAAGGTGTATTCGGTAATGGCGGCATTTTAAGCCAGATGTTTACATTTTTCTTGAATCAACCCTCTCTTGATTTTCTCCTATCCGCTGCTTGTGCCTTTGGAGCGTTTTCGGTGCTTCGGCACGCTTTCAGAATTTCACATATATGAGGTGGTTTTATGACTACATATGATTCTTTTATCGGTCTGATGATTGGTATTGTTCTTATTTTCGGCTCTATCCTTTGCTCTTTGCTTTATCTTTCAGACCGTTTGGAGCGTATTCTTTATCGGCAGTCTCGAACTGAATGCAAGGTAGATTCCTTTAAGGAACTATACAAGGACAATCAAGTAAATTTGGATTATTTTTTTAATGAAAGTGAGGGTACAGATAATGAAAAAAGGCTTTAATGCTACTATGATAGTTGGAATTGTTTGCGCGATTCTGGCTGTTGTAATGATGGTGTTCGGTATCGTTGGCAGTTGCACTGGCTAAACGCTTTCCCGTTGGTCGTTCGGGCTATAACGACTACCACAAAAATTTATTTAAGGGGTTGATTTCCTTGCGTAATGATTCATTTAATATTAATGCGTTCTATTTTGGGTGCGGCATTTTTGTAGTTCTTATGGTTACTTACCTTGCTCCGTTTTATGCGGCAAATAATGGCTTTCCAAATATTGATGTTTTTTCGGTTGAATTTTCCGAAAGAATGTTTTGGTTTTTTGCTTGCGCTCTGACTTTCCGCTTTATTTATCTTTTATCTTCTGTCTTTTCTCACTTTTCGGCTTGCATTGTTTATATTGCTTCGCGGTTTCACATTGCTTTTAAGCTTCGCAAGTCTGTTCGTGTTTATACTGGAACAAAGGAGTTGATTAAATGAAAAACAATAACACAAAAACCCGAATTACAGCGTTTTTTATGTCGTTGTTTATTCTTGCCGCAGTCGGATTATGTTCGTTCTCTACGGTTAGTTATGCCGATACAACGTTTAATTTTGACGGCATTAAAGACGCTCAATATGATAACTGGGATAATCTTCCAAGTGATTTCAAGGAGTTGGGTCAAGCATATTTTAATTATTTTAGTGGCAAAGGCGGTTCTAATATTTTAGAAAGTGCAAGTAAAATTCCAATGGCTTGGTTTAAGGTTCTGAAAGATGGTACTCCCGTTCTTTCCCCGTTAGGTCAGCTTTTCTATTATCTGGACGGCGGCGAATTGTTCGTTGAGGATAAATCCGAGGGCGGCATTAATCACGGCGGCGGTGGCGGTCGTCATCGTGCTGGGGATACCAATCCTGTTGTTCCCTCTGAATCCTTTGTTAATGCTATCAACAATAACACCACTTCAGTAATTCCATCGGTACAGACTTTTGACCGCTCGTGGGCAAATAATCCTTTGTCCACTTCATCTTATGATAGTAAACGTACATCAATGTTTTTTACGTTTATTGAAAACGGTAACTACTTTGGCATTAAAGATTGCCGCGATATATATGGAGTACCTTATATAACGTATGAGGGCATTAAATATTACTATCCGTATTTGTGTCATTTCTCATATACCAATAAGACCTCAACCACTTCTTCGGAAACCGATGATTTATATTCGTGTGTTGATGTAAGTCTTTGTATGAAAGTTTCTGATACCGAGCCTACTCGTTATTATAGCAATAAAGTTACTACTTACGCTATATTTTATAATGCTGGTGCTGGTAATTCTTTCTTTGCCCAAGGTTGTAATGCTGAATATTATTCTACTGGTTTTTCTGTTGGTAGTTCTTCTACTTATCCTCTTGGTTTCTCTGGGTCTTCTTTTTCCCCCTTTTATAAAGGCACTTTTTTTAGTTCTTCTAATATTGTCGATTCTATCGATTCATATAAATTTTTCCGCGGTGAACTTGGAACTGATAAACCTACTTTTACAGGCTCTGTTAGTGATAAGTCGTATAACTACGGCTTTGAGCTATCCATTAAGCCTTTTTACTTGGGTGCTTTAAGCAGTTTCCTTGACGGCAGCCTAATTCCCGATAACAGTTATATAACCATCAGCGGCGATAGTATCTATGATTATAGCATTACAAATAGTAATAACGGTGATACAACTAACCTCGGCGATTTTATCAACAACGGCTATGCTTGGCTTAATACTGGCAGCGGAACTCAGAACAATCAGGGTATCGGTTCTGGTGGTAATGTTAATGTCAGTGGAGATATTAATGTAGGCGGCAGCGTGGATATTAACATTAATGTCAACGGTGGTGGAAACGGTCAAAATCTTAATGATTATATAGACCCCGGTTCGGGTGTTGATACTTCATTAGATAATTATCTCCAGTATGTTCCCGAGGTTTCCAAAGGCTTCATTGATTACTTAAAGGACTTTTTCGCTTGGCTTCCGCTGCCTATTTACGGGCTTTTAATTCTCGGCTTAATTGTTGCGATATTCTGTCGCTTAACTGGGCGGTGATGATATGGAAAATGTGACTTTCTGGGATTTACTTACGTTCCTTTGGAATAATGCTGTCTGTTTCCTTACAGAGTGCAGAATCAACGCTTTTGGTATTGATTTTACGCTTTGGGAGTTTGGCTTGGGAATTGCGGTAGTTTCATTATTATTATATGCGATTTTTCGTGTGTTGAATTGAGGTGTTAAAATGGCTGCTGAGATTGTACCCGTTGTAGTTGATACTGTTGTAGGTTGGGTTATAGAAAAAGGGGTTAAATGGCTTATAGGTTTGGTAATCGGTGAAGATGGTGAACAAACACCTATCAAGTTTATAGATGATGACGGTGATGGTGTTCCCGATAATCCCGAAGAACCGTTTTTGCCTTGGTCGCCTACGGATATTTTCCCCGATTATGAACCTAATAAGGTTACATCGTATATTATCGTTAATCCCGATGGGACAATGACGATATACGATGAGGGCGGCAATATAACCGCCGAAAATTGTGATATGGCTTACAGTTTGTGGTTATCCGACAACGGCATTATGTCAAAGAAACTTGATAATTACAGCGTTACTGAGGGGTTATTGTTCCTTATCCTTTTGCTAACGGCTTTTAACTTCGTTCGTGGTCTATTCCGCAGAAAGGACGTGTTCAGATGAATCTAAATGATTTTTGTTTCTGGGGTATTGGTCAGATTAGTTCTTTTACTCATCTGGTGTTTTGGCTTTGCGGCTCGTTCTTTGAGATTTTCTTTATTGTCTGGGTTCTGAATGTCGCGTTTTCTATTTTCAAGTCCTGTGTTATGCATTTGGCGGGGGTGAAGAATAATGGATAATAGTAGCCTTTTCAATTTCTTTAAGTATGTGTTTGGCAATGAAGTCAATACTGGGGATTTCAATTTCGGTGATTTCTTTGGCATTGTAGGGGATAGCTTTCTCACTACTTTTGTGTTGTTTTTTATCGCGTCGTGGATTCTGTCAATCTGCATTAGTTTAGGGAAAAAGGGGAGTAAATAATGTTCTTTCGGTTTAGGTTTCCTATCGGTCGGAGATGTTCATTTTCTATTGGTACATCGTTAAGTAGAATTATAGGAGTGATTAAAAGATGGTTTTTTTGAGCTTGTTTCTAAAGCGTGTCAAGATTATTCCGCATTTTCTTATACTATTCGTTAAGGACGTTTACAAGTACTTCAAGGAACACGAAAATAAAAAGTTCCATCTCTGGGGGCTTCATATTTATGTGGCGAAATTTGGGCAAGGTAAAACGTCTTCAATGGTTCGCGACTGCTATAATCTGTGCTGCAAGTATGAGGACGTAACAGTACTTACAAATCTTCAGCTTACAAATTTCCCTGAAAACGTTAAAATTTTGCCTTTGAAGTGCATTCAAGATATTATTGACGCTCCCGACAATTGTATTGTTCTGATTGATGAGATTGGAACGATTTTCAATTCCCGCGATTTCCAGAACAACAACCGAAAAGGGAAGGGGAGTGAACCCGAAGGACTGCCTAAAGTCCTTTTCCAACACATCTGCCAAGTTCGCCATAGACATATGGTAATTTTTGGCACTGTACAGCGGTGGGGATTCCTCGAAAAGCAACTGCGCGAGATTACCAACGATGTTACTGTGTGTTCCGCTTTTCCTTGTCACCCGTTCTCGCGTATTATAACTAACTACGTTTACGATGCCGAGGAATATAATTTGTTCTATCAATCGCCGCTCCGTCCGCTTGTTCCGATGACTGGTGATGTGTGGATACAAACTGATAAAATGCGTTCCTTGTACGATACAACAGAGATGGTTAATACTATGCTTAAAATGGATTACGTGCCCGATGAGGTCACGGAACGTAATCGAGCGTTTGAAGTACTCGGTCTTACTCCACCTATGGACAAGAAAACCGAGGGCAAACTGCGGAAAAATGTCCGCAACAAATAATACATAAAGGTGGTTATTCCTATGGAATCCAAACTCGATTATCTCACACTTACTTTGAAGCCCGAAAATCCTTTTATTACTTATACCGACGCTTTGAAAGTATTGTCGGATACTCTGCTACTCGGCGATTTGATTGGTAAGATGACATTAAAGGGACGCTTTGCGTTTTATGACGCTCACCTCTCATATGAAAATATTCATTTACTTCTTTCTGAACCTGAACGTTTCTCCGAACAAGGTCTTTGTTTGAGAATTTCGGGTCAAGGTCTTGTGTACTTTGTTCGTTATCTCGATTCTTATGGCTTAACCTTGCAAAAGTGGCTTCGTGAATGGCGCAGTCTTTGCTTTAACGGGTATGTCACAAAATGTACCCGTTTCGACTATGCAATGGACGATATTTGTTTTAATGGTGATAAGCCCGTTATAACACTCCGTAAGCTCCTTGCTTGCAAGAGAAATCGCGAAATCTGTAAAAAAGGTCGTGTCCTTGATGTTGTCAACGGTGATGACTTGAGCACACGTGAACGCACTAAATTTATCAACGGCGAGGAAATTAAGGGTACTACTTTCTATGTTGGTTCTCGTGAATCTGATTTTGTGATACGCTTTTATGATAAGCTTGCCGAACAGCTTCAACAGCGTCAGGACGTTCCAAAGGGTTGTACCTCGTGGACTAGGTGTGAATTGGAACTTAAAGGTAGTGACGCTATGTCGGCTTTTAATGCGTTTCTTGATATGTCCGATGATGGTTTTGCCGAATATATGCGCGGTGTTCTTAATGATCATTGTCGCTTCATCAGCCGCACCAATTCCAACATTTCTCGCTGTCCTGTTAAGCGTTGGTGGCGCGAGTTTCTGCAAGGCTGTACATCTTGCTTTAAGTTACCACACGGCAAGCCTGCGCGTTCTGCCGCTGCTCGTGCTTTTCGTGGGCTTGCTCAGTATGTGCCTACAGTTTTCACGATGTATCAAGAATGGGGTCTTGAGGGTGTTTTTCAGTGGTTTTCCGCTGAGGTTGAGAAGTTAAAAGCTCTTGGACGCGATGTGTATAAGCCCGAGATAGCCGAGAATATCCGCGAGGATATTTATGACTATGAAGAAATGACTGCTTCAAAATACTATTTGCATTCAACTGATGACGATTTTGACGCTTTTCACGCTCGGGCTGTCTTGCAAAAAAATGATTATTTTAATCATTTGGCTGGTATTCGATGGTGCGGTGATTTTTATAATTCGCACAAAGCTTTTATGGAACAGAATGAAGTTGAACAAACTGAAATTGTACGGGAGATAACTCTTTATGACTTGTGACTGGTGGCAGTGTGTTAAATTTGATGATTGTAAGCGGCGTTTCGGCGGTATTCGCGGCTATCCTCCTTGTGCTTCGTGTCATCAGTTTGACAGTTGCGCGGTTTGCGCTCGGTATGTGGAATGCGCGGATATTGTCACACGGTTCTTGCCGGAGATGTTCCGCCGTATGGTACGTGAGATTCGACTGGGCGATGATACTGAGCATACTCAGCAAGTTATCCGCCGAAATACGTGCGGCGGACGGAAGCGGGGGTAAACTCCTTATACGCTCGGTGGTCGGAAATGAGGTTTAAGTTATGGGAAAATATCACAAAAATTGGCGTGAAGTTCTTTATGCTGAAGTTTTTGTTTTTTCAACATTTGATATTAAAAAGATTCGCCGTTTTATCCGCAAGAATGCTTGGTATTATGGTGGAGCTTCGTATTTATCTAATGATGATTTTCACATAATGCGTGATGTTTGCTATTCACTTATTGTTTTACACGGCAGAACGATAGATATTCACATTTTGGTTCAAGCTGCTGTTTGGTTTACTACTAATAGCTTACGTATTCCGTATGTGTTCTGATTTGTATAGGGGATTGGTTTTCTTTAATATATCTAATTGCGTAAAATAGAAA
>CAMWMN010000082.1 GCA_947175385.1 uncultured Clostridia bacterium
TCACAGCTCCGTCCATTATAATGATGATTTTTACGTCGATTTACGGAGTTGTGGACGGGCTTTTCGTGTCGAATATTGTTGGAAAACCTGCGTTTACTGCCGTGAATTTCATAATGCCCGTGCTGATGATTTGCGGCTCTGTCGGATTTATGTTCGGTTCGGGCGGAAGCGCGCTGATTTCCAAGACGCTCGGCGAGGGAAACCGCGAACGTGCGAACAGAATCTTCTCGCTTATTGTGTACACATCTATGGTTGTCGGAACAATAATCGCCGTTTTCGGGTTTGTGTTTATGGAAAAAATCTCCGCCTCTCTCGGTGCGGAGGGCGAAATGCTTGAAAATAGCGTGCTGTACGGGCGAATCGTAATTTGCGCTCTGCCGCTGCTTTTACTTCAATATGAGTTCCATACGCTTTTTGTAACCGCCGAAAAACCACAATTGGGATTGATTGTGACCATTATTTCGGGAGTGTTAAATATGGGTCTGGATGCTCTGTTTATCGGCGCATTTGGAATGAAAGTTGCGGGTGCGGCACTGGCAACGGCAGTCAGTCAGGTTGTTGGCGGCGGAATCCCGTTGGTGTATTTTTCCCGAAAGAATGACAGTTTGCTGCGACTCGGCAAAACAAGTATAGATTTTCGTGCAATCGGCATAAGCTGTTCAAACGGTATGTCGGAGTTTGTGTCGCAGGGTTCGATGTCAATTGTTAATATGCTGTACAATACACAACTGATTAAATATACGGGCGATGACGGAGTTGCGGCATACGGAGTTATGATGTATGTCAATCTGGTGTTCTTGGCGATTTTTATCGGATACAGCGTTGGAACGGCACCGATTATTGGCTTTAACTATGGCGCTCAGAATCGCGATGAGCTGAAAAGTTTGCGAAAAAAGAGCGTTCGGATTCTGGTAATTACATCGGTGGTGATGCTGTGCGCGGCTCAATTCCTTGCGATTCCGCTTGCAAAGCTTTTCGTTGGCTATGACGAGGGGCTTTTCGACCTTACCGTTCACGGATTCAGAATATTCTCGTTTCTGTTTTTGTTCGCGGGAATCAACATTTTCGGTTCGTCGATGTTTACCGCGCTGAACAACGGATTGATTTCCGCAATTATTTCTTTCCTGCGTACTTTGGTGTTCCAGATTTCTGCGGTGCTGATTATGCCGCTGTTCCTTAAAGTGGACGGAATATGGGGATCGGTTGTGGTTGCGGAGCTGCTGTCATGTGCGGTCACGGTGATTTTTATGATTGCCAAACGGAAGAAATATGGGTATTGATTCTAAACATTCCAAGCTCCGCATAGTATGAACTATGATTGAATTGAAACTTAACAGAACGCGAGTTCGGATGGATTTCTCGTTTTTCGCGGTGATTGCATTGTTTATGCTGTTTGACGAGGATTGTTTCGGATTGGTTGCGCTTATTTGCTGTATGCTTCACGAGCTGTCGCATCTGATTGTGATGCTGATTTTCGGGATCCCAACGGAGGTGATCACATTTTACGGCGCGGGAATCCGTATCGCCTCATCACGGATTGAGTATGAAAAGCCGTTTAGAAGAACGCTTGTTCTGGCGGCGGGCTGCACAATGAACTTCCTTTGCGCAATGGTATTTGCTCGGTTGGGATACGACCTTGCCGCGGTGATAAGTCTATTTACGGGGATTTTCAACCTGCTTCCTATCGGAGAGCTTGACGGCGCGGCGCTTGTCAAAATGTGGATGATCCGCGCATGTAAGCCCGAAAATGTTGACCGCATAATGAAAATAATTGGTGTGATTGCGGGGGTTATTTGCTCTGTCGTGTTGATTTTCATCGGAGGTTTTTCCGTTACGCTTCCGATTACTATTGCCTACCTTATTATAATAGGAAGTGGGAGGTTTTGACTTATCTCATAAAAATTGTTCCCCAAAATTGACAAATTTCACAAAAAGATTGTATGGGCTTGACAACGCGTTTAAGATAATATATAATGTAGATAGGGCGGTGGATTCCGCAAATAAACGATAAGGAGAAGAATATGAGATACGAAATCAAAGGCGAGCCAATGCCCGTGGCATTGGTATACTTAAGCGGCGGCGAGAGCGTTATGTGCCAGAAAGGCGCAATGTCATGGATGACTCCGAATATGAAAATGCAGACCGGTACAGGCGGCATTGGCAAGGCATTCAGCAAGATGTTCTCGGGTGAATCAATGTTCCAAAATACATACACCGCAGAGGGCGGCGATGGAATGATTGCGTTTGCATCCAGTGTACCTGGGTCGATTATTCCGTTTGATGTAAGTCAGGGGGATATTATCGTTCAGAAGGGCGGTTATCTTGCATCGCAGCCGAGCGTTGAGCTTTCTATCGCGTTCCAGAAGCGTCTTGGCGCAGGATTTTTCGGCGGCGAGGGATTCATTATGCAGCGTCTGCACGGCACGGGTATGGCATTTATCGAAATTGACGGATATGTGGTTCAGTACGATTTGCAGCCGGGACAGCAGATGGTTATCGATACCGGCTACCTTGCGGCAATGTCGGGCACATGCACAATGGATATTCAGACCGTTAAGGGCGTCGGAAATGTACTGTTCGGCGGCGAGGGTCTGTTCAATACCGTTGTGACCGGTCCCGGTAAAATTTACCTCCAGACGATGCCTATCAGCCATCTGGCGGGTGCGGTTGCCTCATGCATACCGAGAAGCTGAGTATTATAACTTTACATCGAAAAAACTACCGCGTGAAAATCTCACGCGGTAATTCTCTTAAAAAATATAAAAAAATACAGAAATCCACTTGCAATTTATGGAATTGTGTGGTAAAATTAAAATATATAGGAGTAATCTCCAAAAGTTTGATTGATGTCAAGAGTTGAAATCGCTTTTCGGAGGTTTCCGAAATTTGAAAGATAATCGGAGGAAGCAGTTATGAACATTTTATATGCAGCAAGTGAAGCGTTGCCGTTTGCGGCAAGCGGCGGTCTGGCGGACGTTGCCGGCTCTTTGCCTAAGGCTTTGGTTGAAGCGGGCGAGGACGCGCGCGTGGTAATGCCGTATTATGTCAACAATATCAAGCCTGAGCTTAAAGAAAAAATGACATTTATTACTAATTTCACTGTTCCGGTGGGTTGGAGAAGCCAATACTGCGGAGTGTTTATGCAGAAGATGAACGGGGTAATCTACTATTTCATCGATAATGAGTACTACTTCAAGCGCGATGGCGGTCTGTACGGATATTACGACGATGCGGAGAGATATGTATTCTTCAGCCGCGCGGTTTTGGAAATGCTCCGTCACATCGACTTCCACCCGCAGATTATCAATTCCAACGACTGGCAGTGCGCGCTGATCCCGGTATACCATAATCTGTTCTACAAAAACGAGTGGGGATTTGGCGACATCAAGAACGTTTTCACCATTCACAATATCGGTTATCAGGGTCAGTATGGATTAGATTTGGTGAAGGATATCGTGGGCATTCCGCCGCATAATGTCAACATTATTGAGTACGACCGCGACATCAACTTTATGAAGGGTGCAATCGAGGTTGCCGACAAGGTGACTACCGTTTCGCCGACATATTCCCGCGAAATTCTCGACCCGTGGTTCTCGCATGGATTGGACAGAATCTTGCGCAGCAAGCAGTACAAGACTACGGGCTTCCTCAACGGAATTGACACCGATTTGTACAATCCCGAAACAGACGATACCATTGCGGCGAAGTTCTCCGCGAGAAGCCACAAGGGTAAGCAGGCTTGTAAATCCGCGATTTTCGAGGAGTTTGGAATGCCGCAGTATGACATTCCTTTGATTGCGATGATTTCCAGATTTGCCGACCACAAGGGCTTTGATTTGGTAAAATACGTATTTGACGAGATTATCTCCGTTGATGTTCAGGTGGTGATTCTCGGTTCGGGAGAGCAGCAGTATGAGAACTTCTTCCAGGAGATGCACTGGCGGTATCCCGATAAGGTGGGATTCTACCGCGGTTACAATCCATCGTTGGCAAAGAGAATTTACGCGGGCGCGGACATTTTCCTGATGCCGTCCAAGAGTGAGCCGTGCGGGCTAGCGCAGATGATTGCGGCGCGCTACGGAACTGTTCCCGTTGTTCGCGCAACGGGCGGACTTCGCGACAGCATTGTTGACGCGGGCGATAACGGTATCGGATTCACGTTCCAGAGCTACAACGCTCACGATATGCTTAACGCGATTCGCCGTGCTAAGGGTTATTACGACAACAAGAGCGAGTGGAGCAAGCTTGTTACCCGCGCTATGAAGGCAGACTTTAGCTGGGGAACTTCCGCGAAGCTGTACATCGGCTTGTACAAGGAGCTTTGCGGCGGATAAGATTTTTAATGCGGCAAGAGCGGTCGAAAGATTGTTTTTGCCGCATTTTTAGGAGGACTTATGAACGAATTTTATGAATTTGAGTCTTGGGATAAGTTGGACGAAATCCGTTTGATTTTGAATAGACTTAACGTAAGATACGTGGTTCATCGTCACGATGATGAGGAGTTCAGCTATCTGAATGACAACGAAATTTGTGTAAAGATTCCGAATCCGTACACCGATGACACGAACAGAACGGTGTTCATTGATTTGCAGGACGAAATTTCACTGTTTTTCGGAGCGGAGTGGCATGCGCATTATTACTTGACCGAAGAGGATTATCGCGAATTTTGTGAAACATTGTCGGGATTTATGAAAAATGAGCTTTGCAGCGCGGCAGTGTTTATTGGAGAGGATTTACACTGGGGAGGCAGTATGCTTGCTGATAGGAAATCGGTAAGCGAAAAGTCGGCGGAGGAGATTTTTGCCGGTAACACTCCCTCGGACGCAAATGATTTCAAACAATCGTGGGAGGAAAAGGGCGCGGAGGTTCGTTTTCGGTTCTGGAATCCCAAGGACGACAAGATGGTAGTTTTTGAAAGGAAGAGGTAGATAATGAAAAAGTGTTTGAACTATGCGTTGGCATACGCGATTTTGGCTATGGTGGGTGGAGTCTTCTACCGTGAGTTTACAAGATTTAACAATTTTAGCGGCGAAACCGCGCTCGGCAAGGTACATACCCACTTCTTTATGCTTGGAATGTTTATGTATCTAATAATCGCATTATTTATGCGGGGAAACGATTTCTCGGACGAAAAGCTGTTTAAGGTGTTCAGAGCCGTTTATAATACTGGCGTTCCGCTGACTGCGATAATGCTTGGAGTCCGCGGAGTGACAGAGGTTCTGGGCTTAGAGCTTTCCAAGGGAGCAAGCGCTGCGATTTCGGGTATCGCGGGAATCGGGCATATAATTACGGGTGTGGGAATCGTCTTGCTGATTGTAACCCTTAAGAAATGCGCTGTCAAGACCTCCGTAAAGGCAGGAAAATGATAATGTGGGTAAAGGGTAAGACCGCCTCGGGATTCTTGACATTGGACAATTTGGAGCTTACTGCGGAAAATTTGCCGGAGGTGCTGAATAATCTCAAGGCAAATTTCGGCGGTCGGCTGACATTGGGCGGCGAATTTGGTCTGAACGGAGATTCCGTCGCGTTCGAGCTTAGAATTGACAGAACCCGCATAACAATGGGATATGACATTTGGAGCGGCGCATTTATAATGGCATGGGATAGCGCGGGAGATAAGATTATTGAAGAAATTGAAAGTTTTTTGCGATAAATACTTGAAAAAAAATCCGAGATGTGATATAATTAATAATATAGGTGTAAATATAGACGGAAGGGATGTTATTTTATGGCAAAGATAGCCGTTTTGGGCTATGGAGTGGTAGGCTCGGGAACCGTGGAGGTTTTCTACAAGAATAAGGATAACCTTGAGAAAAAGGCAGGTCAGCCACTGGATATCAAGTATATTCTGGACGTTCGGGATTTCCCTGACAGTCCATACGCGGACAAGTTCGTCAAGGACTTCAACGTGATTCTGAATGACCCGGAGGTCACCGTTGTCAGCGAAGTAATCGGCGGTCTTAAACCGGCGTATGACTTCGTGAAATCTGCGTTGACAGCGGGTAAAAGTGTTGTTACTTCCAATAAGGAGCTTGTTGCCGCAAAGGGTGCAGAGCTTCTCACAATCGCCAAGGAAAAGAACGTAAATTTCTTCTTTGAGGCGAGCGTGGGCGGAGGAATTCCCATCATTAAGCCGATTCACGCTTGTCTGGAGGCAAACGAGATAGACGAGATCGCGGGTATTCTCAACGGAACAACAAATTTCATTCTTACCAAGATGATTCGTGACGGAATCGGGTTTGATGAGGCACTGAAAACCGCGCAGGAGCTTGGATACGCCGAGCGTAATCCAACCGCCGATGTTGAGGGCTTCGATGCGTGCCGCAAAATCTGCATTCTCGCATCGTTGGCATTTGGACGGCACGTATATCCCGAAAGCGTCCATACCGAGGGTATTACCAAGATTACGCTTGATGACGTAAGCTACATTGACAGCTACAACGCTAAAATCAAGCTCATTGGCTGTGTGCGCCGTGAGGACAAGGGAGAAATTTCCATCGGAGTATTCCCGGCGGTTATTATGGACGAAAGCCAGCTCTCTGGTGTAAACGATGTGTTTAACGCGATTCTCGTGCGCGGTGACGCCACTGGGGATGTCGTGTTCTACGGAAAGGGCGCGGGTAAACTTCCGACCGCGTCTGCAGTGGTTTCGGATATTGTTTCCGCAGTGAAGCACTCAGATACCAGCCGTTCGCTTACATGGGCTGACAGTGAACAATCGTTTGTCCGTCCGTTTGAGGAGTTCACTTGCGCGAATTATATCCGCGTTTCCGTGAAGGATTCCGAATCCGCAAAGACGACCGTGCAAGAGCTTTTCGGAGATGTGGAATACCTTTCGACAAAGGGTTCGAGCAGTGGAGAGCTGGCGTTCGTTACCGGCGTTATGCGTGAAAAAGACGCACTGGATAAGTGTGCGGGACTGCCCGAAGGATTTGGAGTTCCGGTAAGAATTCGAGTATTGGATTACTGATTTCGGGAGGGTGAGTCGATGAGCGAGATGGAACCAAAGTATAAGCGCGTTCTGCTGAAGCTGAGCGGTGAGGCGCTTGCGGGAGAAAAGGGGCAAGGACTGGATTTCCCAACGGTGGAGAATATCTGCCGCAGCATAAAAAAAGCGGCGGATTCGGGGGCACAAATCGGAATCGTTGTAGGCGGCGGAAATTTCTGGCGCGGGCGTAGCTCTACAAGTTCCGACCGCGCCAGAGCCGACCATATAGGTATGTTGGCAACCACAATGAACGCGCTTGCTGTTGCTGACGTTCTGGAGAGTATGGGCGCAGTTGTGCGCGTTCAAACCGCAATTACAATGCAGCAGGTTGCCGAGCCGTTCATTCTCGGAAAGGCACTGCGTCACCTTGAGAAGAACCGCATCGTGATTTTCGGCTGCGGCACAGGAAATCCGTTTTTCTCGACCGACAGTGCGGCGGCGCTCCGCGCGGCGGAGCTTAAGGCAAACATCATTCTCAAGGCAACAATGGTGGACGGAATTTACGACAAAGACCCCAAAAAGTTCCATGACGCGGTGAAGTACGATGTTATCACTTATCACGAGGTACTCGTAAAGCGGCTTCAGGTGATGGACAGCGCCGCTGCTGCAATCTGCACCGAGAACAATATCCCGATTATTGTGTTCAATCTCGACCGCCCCGACAATATCTACGATGCGGTTATGGGAAAGACCGTAGGTACTTTGGTTACCAAGCACAGAGATTCATAAAGGAGAAGAGCAATGAAGGAAATTATTGATAATACAAAGGCGAGAATGGGCAAGTGCATTAACGCTCTCGAAAGTGAACTTGGAACGATTCGCGCAGGCAGAGCGAATCCCACTGTTCTGGACAAAATCACAGCAGAGTACTATGGCACTCCCACACCGATCAACCAGATGGCTTCCGTGTCTGTGGCGGAGGCGAGGATTCTCGTGGTTCAGCCATATGACGCATCTCAGCTCAAGGTGATTGAGAAAGCGATTCAGGCTTCTGACCTCGGAATTAACCCTACAAATGACGGACGCGTACTGAGAATTGCGTTTCCGCAGCTAACCGAGGATCGCAGAAAGGAGCTTTGCAAGCAGGTCAGCAAAATCTGCGAGGAGAGCAAGGTTGCTGTGCGCAATGTCCGCCGCGATGGAATGGACAAAATCAAGGCGAAGAAAAAGGCAAACGAAATCACCGAGGACGATGTTAAGGAAGCAGAAAAGAATATCCAGAAGCTGACCGATAAGTTTATCGAAGATATTGACAAAATCGGTGAGTCTAAGGACAAAGAAATAATGTCAATCTGATGGGAGATACGTCAATTCCACAGCATATCGGATTCGTTATGGACGGCAACGGACGATGGGCGAAAAAGCGTTTGATGCCGCGAAATTTCGGGCACAATCAAGGCGCGGCGGTATTTAAGAAAACCATAAACTGGTGCCGTGAGTTGGGGATAAAGTGTGCAACATTTTATGCGTTCTCGACTGAAAATTGGAAACGCCCTCCCGATGAAGTCAAGGGTATTATGGATTTACTGCGGCGATATATCAAGGATATTCGCGAGTCGGCAAAGGAGGATATCCGTATCATCATTCTGGGCGATATATCGGCATTTGACGAGGATATTCGCGCGGAGTTGATGGATATAATGGAAACCTCCAAGGACAACACCGGGTTCATTATCGGAATTGCGCTGAACTACGGCGGCCGCGCGGAGATTTGTCGGGCGGCGAAAATCTTGTCGGAGCGGTGTGTATCCGGGGAGATTTCCTCTGCGGATATTACCGAGGACGCGCTTGAACGTCTTTTGTACACCGCCGAAATGCCGCCGCTGGATTTGGTGATCCGCCCAAGCGGAGAACAGCGGCTGTCCAATTTTCTGATCTGGCAGGCTGCATACGCGGAGTTCGTATTTATGGACGTGCTGTGGCCGGACTTCACAAAGAAAGACTTAGAATACGCCATTAACGAGTATGCGGGGCGGTCCCGCAGATTTGGCGGAATCTAAGGGGTGAATTTTATGCTTGTAAGAATTATTTCCGCGTTTATCGGGATTGTTGTTGGTGTTACCATATTATTTTTCGACAACAAAATCCTGTATGCCGCAGTGTTGGCGATAATAAGTGCAATCGGAACCTGGGAGCTTATCCATGCGGTGAAATGCAATAAACACAAGCTCTTGACGGGTTTTTGCGTGATTTTTTCGGCATTTGTTCCGTTTATGTTGAGTATATCCGTGTTCGGTCGGTTTCGTGCTCCGGTATTTCTGCTTTATGTGGTGGTTCTGCTGTCGATTATGCTGTTTAACCACAAGACGATCACATTTGAAAATGTGGCTACTTGCGGCGGCGCGGCTCTGGTTATACCGACCTCGCTGGGCTGTATCGTTATGCTGAGATATTCTCCGGTAATTCCCGAAGGAAATTTGCCGGGCGTGTTTATGATAGTGTATCTGTTGTTTTGCGCGTGGTTTGGGGATTCCGGCGCGTATTTTGTCGGAACGTTCTTAGGAAAGCACAAGCTCTGTCCCGAGATCAGCCCCAAAAAGACCGTAGAGGGCTTAATAGGCGGAATCGTAACTGTCGGAATTGTTGTGGCGATTCAGTGTCTGGTGTATAATCTGATTTTCCCAAGCGAGGTGAAGATGAACTATCTTGTGCTTATTCCGATTGGAATGCTCGCTTCCGGAGTAGGTGTTCTCGGGGATTTGTCCGCGTCCGTAATCAAGCGGCAGTACAAGGTCAAGGATTTTGGCAGTCTAATGCCCGGGCATGGCGGAGTGTTGGACAGATTCGACAGCGTTTTGTTTGTTGCGCCGTTTTTATTTGCCGTATTCAGTTTTATTTCGCCGATAATGCAATAATATGAAATTTCCCATTCATATGTGTGAATGGGCGATTTTGTTCAAGTGGAGTGGTGTTTATGAAACGCGTAATTGATTTGCCGTATTACAGCTTTACCGTCTACTCGGTGGCGAGAACAGGTATCTGCGTAAAATGCCCTCTCTGCGGCGGCGATGGTTCGGTTAGGGTTGACGGCAAGGCGGCATACTTCAAGTGTTTTGACTGCGGAAGTGTAAAGGCGAAAAGCCTGTCGCATTATCGCGCGAGCGTTCACGCTCACTGCAAAAACTGCGGAAAATATTTTCGCCGTGAGGTTGAAGCGTATGGAAACTGCGGCGCGGCTCACGTTTCCTGTCCCGAATGCGGCGCGGTGATGTCGGGAAAGATTAATCGAGTTCCGATACAAAACGGAGTACATTATACTGCCGAGATTCATAACGCTTGTGAACCGTTTTTTGGCTGTGAACTGCGGTATTCGGGGAGCTTTGACGGGAAATCCGTCTGGGCACTGAATCGAGAACACCTTGATTATCTGATAGAATACCTGAGTGCGGATTTGCGCGAAAAACGCGGTGTTGTGAAGAAAACTCAGTCCGACCATCTTCCAAAATTTATGAAAATTGCGAAAAATCGTGAGGGAGTAGTAAAGGTGCTCATGCAAATGCGTGAAAAGAGGTAGTTATGAACGATATTGTGTTGCTTGGTTCAACAGGTTCAATCGGCACACAGACATTAGATGTCTGCCGCGCGCATAATATAAGAGTGAGGGCTTTGTCCGCGAACAAGAGCGTTGAGCTTCTTGAAAAACAGGCGCGTGAGTTTTCGCCCGAATATGTTGCGGTTTCCGGCAAAAAATACTATGGAGAGATTAAATCCCGCCTTGCCGACACGGACATTAAAATCCTCTGCGGAACAGAGGGCTTGTGCGAATTGACAGCACTTTCGTGCGGTAAGGTTGTAAACTCTATTGTTGGAATGGCGGGGCTGATGCCAACACTTGCGGCAATTGAGGCGGGCAATGATGTCGCCCTCGCGAACAAGGAAACCCTCGTCACGGGTGGAAAGCTCGTTATGGACGCGGTGAATCAGCGCGGAGTATGCTTACTGCCGATTGACAGCGAGCATTCCGCGATATTTCAGTGCCTGATGGGGGCAGGTGAGAACCGATTTTCCAAGATAATCCTTACCGCCTCCGGAGGACCGTTCTTTGGAAAGAAACGCCCGGATTTGGAGAATATTACCAAGGAGCAGGCTCTTAAACACCCCAACTGGAGTATGGGCGCAAAAATCACCATCGACAGCGCGACCCTGATGAACAAGGGTCTGGAGCTGATTGAAGCGGTATGGCTTTTCGGAGCAAAGCCCGAACAGGTGGAAATCGTGGTTCAGCGTCAGAGCATAATCCATTCGGCAGTGGAGTTTGAGGACGGATCTATTATCGCCCAGCTCGGCAGCGCGGATATGCGGATTCCAATTCAGCTTGCGCTTACCTATCCGAAGCGTTTGCCGTGCCCCGCAAAAAGGCTTTCGCTGTTTGATGTCGGGGAGCTGACGTTTGCGCGTGCTGATGAGGAAACATTCACCTGTCTTGCCGCTGCAAAGTCCGCAATTGCCAAGGGCGGAAACGCGCCATGCATTGTAAACTGCGCGAATGAAGCGGCGGTAAAGCTGTTCTTAAACGACAAAATCCGTTTTCTGGACATCGGCGAGGCAGTCAACGGTGCGCTTGCCGATGTGAAATTTATGGAAAATCCGACTCTTTCGGAGCTGTTGGAAAC
>CAMWMN010000083.1 GCA_947175385.1 uncultured Clostridia bacterium
TTATGCAATACTAAATTTCGCCATTGATTCTGATTGAATTACGCGGTGTTGCCTTAAACGAACTGAGTATTATTGATTTCCGCAAAATCGGAAATGCTGTTACATTTTGGACAGATCAGAGCGTCCACATTGTTGTAACATTCATTTCCAACAAAACAGCCAAGCTGTATGTGGATTTCAGTGGCAATTCCGAGCGGAATAGCTCCTACGCGATTGAAGCGTTCCCCGCGGTTCTGTCTTGCGTTGATATTTCCGAAACGGACGATAGCTTTATTGTTTCCTCAAATGGAGCTTTTCATAAGAGCTCAGCGAGAATAATACCCACATTGATTATCCTGGGAATGGCGTTGTGCGTTCTTCTAAAAATGAGATATTCTGTAACGATGACGGATGCAAAGCAGCCATCTACGATAAGAAGGGGGCAGACAAGGTATAATTTCAAAAAAACCGCCGATTATAATTACGGCGAATAGGGAATCTGTCGGGTACGTACTGTGCCCGATATTTTTCACTTTCGTGAAAAGCTTTTGTGCAAGATTCACAAAACGCTTAACTGCGAATTGTAAATACTTCCAAAAATGAAGTGTTATGAAAGATTTTGAAAGAAAGTGGTTGACTTTTGGGATCTAATGTGATATTATATAATTATAACAAGTCAAAATATTTCAAATTCTTTCAAAAGGAAGTGATGGAATTGCTTACGGAAAAACGATACTCAATTATTCTCGACACACTCGAACGGCAGCGCAGCGCAAATCTCGCGGAGCTTTGCACACTGCTTGGCGCATCAGAGTCCACGGTTCGCAGAGATCTGGCGATACTCGCGGATAACGAAATGCTGGTCAAAGTTCGTGGCGGCGCAATGGCGCTTGGAGAGAACTTCACCTCATTTGAGCATAATGTCGAAGAAAAGTCGAATATGTTTGTAGAGGAGAAAACAGCGATAGCGAAATATGCCGCTTCCCTTATCGATGACGGCGACTTCATCTTCCTTGATGCGGGAACGACAACGGAAAAGCTCATTGAGTTTATTCCATCAAAATCTGTCACATTTGTGACAAATGCATTCATAAATGCCAAACGGCTGGCGCAGAGGGGCTATAAGGTTCTTATCCTCCCGGGCGAGGTCAAGCCCTCCACTGAGGCTATTGTGGGCGCGGAGACGGTAATGGCGCTGTCAAACTACAATTTCACGAAGTGCTTTATCGGAGTGAATGGTATCTCCACGAAAGGCGGCTTTTCCACTCCCGACAAAAACGAAGCAAACGTAAAATCCACGGCAATGAAACGGGGACGCGAGGTCTTTATTCTCGGAGACCACTCAAAATTCGGCAAAATTTCCGCGATAAAGTTCGCGGAGCTGAAAACGGCTGAAATCATTACCGACAAAGCTCCCGACAAAAAGTACTTCGCAGAAACTACGGTAAAGGAGGTATTGTAATGGTTTATACGGTAACATTCAATCCCGCCATCGACTATATTGTCCGCACCGATGAGTTGATCGTTGGCAGAACGAATCGTTCAAGCTCCGAGCAGATGTTTGTCGGTGGCAAAGGGATAAACGTTTCAGTGGTGTTGGCAGAGCTTGGAATAAAGTCGAAGGCTCTTGGCTTTGTGGCGGGATTTACGGGCAGAGCCATCGAGGACGGTGTAACGGAAAAGGGCGTTGAAACGGATTTCGTCCACCTTAAAAGCGGCTGTTCACGAATCAACGTAAAAATCAAGTCGGGCGAGGAAACAGAGCTTAACGGGCAAGGACCCCAAATCCCGGAGTCGGCAATAGAACAGCTTTTCGTCAAGCTCGATGAATTACGGGACGGCGATGTTTTGGTGCTTGCCGGAAGTATCCCCAATACGCTCCCGAGCGATATTTACGAGAAGATACTCGCACGGCTGTCCGACAGGAAAATCAAGACGGTGGTCGATGCGACAAAGAACTTGCTCCTGAACGTGCTGAAATACAAACCGTTCCTGATAAAGCCAAACAATCACGAGCTTGGGGAGATGTTTGGCGTTGAACTGAAAACGGAAGAGGAAATAATCTCCTATGCGAAAAAACTCCGCAAAACGGGTGCGGTAAATGTGCTTGTATCTATGGCGGGCGATGGCGCGATACTCGTGGACGAACACGGAGAGATACACAAGTGCGGAGTGTGCAAGGGCACGGTGAAAAATTCCGTCGGCGCGGGAGATTCGATGGTGGCGGGATTTATCGCGGGTTCCGAGAACGGCGACTATGAATACGCGTTAAAGCTGGGTACAGCAACAGGCGGCGCAACGGCATTCTCAGATGATCTGGCGAAGAAGGACGAAATCTTTGAGCTGTTGAAACAGCTTTAACGAAACGGGGGTATATTTATGAGGATTACGGATTTACTGAAAAAGGAAAGCATATCGTTGAACGCTTCTCCGAAAGATAAAGCGGAAGCTATTGATATGCTGGTTGACTTGCAGGTGAACGGCGGCTGTATCTCCGACAAGGACGAGTACAAAAATGGAATACTCGCTCGTGAAGAGCACGGCTCTACGGCTGTCGGCGAGGGTATCGCAATACCGCACGCGAAGAACAAGGGCGTGAAGGCACCCTCGCTTGCGGCAATGACAGTACCGAATGGTGTGGATTACGAGGCACTTGACGATGAGCCGTCAAATCTGCTGTTTATGATTGCCGCTCCCGAGGGCGGCGGGGATGTTCACCTTGACGTTCTGGCAAAGCTGATGACTATCCTTATGGACGAGGATTTCAGAGCAAAGCTGCTGGCGGCTAAGGACAAGGACGAGTTCTTGAAAATCATTGACGATATGGAAGCGGAGAAGTACCCCGAGGAAACCCCCGATGCTCCGAAAACCGACCTTGCGAAACCTCAGGACGGCGCAATAAAGGTTCTGGCAGTTACCGCTTGTCCTACAGGAATAGCCCATACTTATATGGCGGCGGAGGCTCTCGAAAAGGCAGGCAAGAAACTCGGCATCTCCATTAAGATTGAAACAAACGGTTCGGGCGGTGCGAAAAATGTCCTCACCAAAAAGGAAATTGAGGAGTGTGACGGAATTATAGTCGCGGCGGATAAAACCGTGGAAATGGCGCGTTTTGACGGCAAAAAGGTTATCAAGACCAAGGTTTCCGATGGAATCAAGATTCCCGAGGATCTTATCAACAGAATCGAATCGGGCGATGCTCCCGTTTATCATCACGCAGGTGCAAAGAACGAATCGGATTCGGGCGACAACGAGAGTTTTGGACGCAAAATTTACAAGCATCTTATGAACGGCGTTTCCAATATGCTGCCGTTCACGGTCGCGGGCGGTATATTTATCGCGATAGCGTTTCTGATAGACACGATAGCAAGTGCGCCGCAGGACGGGAGCTTCGGTTCGCATATCGCAGCGGCAGCGTTCTTCAAGAAAATGGGCGATTTTACATTCGCGTTTATGGTGCCTGTTCTGGCGGGATTTATCGCAAGATCCATAGCGGACAGACCGGGTTTTCTTGTTGGAATGGTAGGTGGTTATCTCGCAACCACCGGTTCTACTTTCGCGAGCATTGGCGGAGGTATTCCCTCGGGTTTCTTGGGCGGTTTGCTTGCCGGCTTTGCGGGTGGTTTTATAATGCTCGGTATTGAGAAGCTCTGTGACAAAATGCCGAAGGCACTGAACGGCATAAAGCCTGTTCTGATTTATCCTCTTGCGGGTCTTGGCATTATATCGGTAATTATGTGTGCGATAAACCCCTTTATGGGCATGATAAACACGGGACTTTCCAATATGCTTGAAGGCATGGGCGGCTCAAGCAAGATAGTTCTCGGCTGCATTCTCGGAGCTATGATGTCGATCGATATGGGTGGTCCGTTAAACAAGGCGGCATATGTTTTCGGAACAGCGGCTATCGCGTCCGGAAGCTACGATATAATGGCGGCGGTAATGATAGGTGGTATGGTTCCGCCTATTGCGATAGCTCTCGCCACAACGTTCTTTAAGAATCGTTGGACGGAGGAAGAGCGCAAAAGCGGTCTGGTAAACTATATAATGGGCTTAAGCTTTGTAACAGAGGGAGCGATACCCTATGCGGCTTCCGATCCGCTGAGAGTTATTCCATCTTGCGCGATAGGCGCGGCGACCGCAGGCGGACTTTCAATGGCATTCAACTGCACGCTTATGGCTCCTCACGGCGGTATCTTTGTAATCGCAGTGGTCGGCAACTGGGGATTTTATCTGCTGTCGCTGGCAATAGGGTCTGTTGTGGGTATGCTGCTTCTTGCACTTCTGAAAAAGAAGAAGTCCTAATGAAAAACAGTGCCGTGCTTGCGGCATAGAATACAGTAATTATTTTATAGGAGGATTTTATTATGGTATCGAAAAAGGTAACGGTAGTCAACGAGCAAGGTATGCATATGCGTCCGGCGGGTGAGCTTGCAAAGGCTGTCAAGGCGCACCCCGACTGCGAGGTAACCCTCAACGCAAACGGTAAGACTGTAAAAGCTAAAGCTCCAATGCAGATCATGAGCGCTTGCATGAAAAAGGGCTGCGAAGTCGAAATCGTATGCAGCGGCGCAGATGAACAGGCAGTTCTTGACGAAATCGCCGCAATGTTCGAGAGCGGATTTGGAGAATAACTTTAGAGCCTGTTCACATAAACCGAAATGCTCAGATTTCGACGCGGATTTTTCGCAGAACAAGTCCGCATTATGCCTTCGGCAAAACGCTAAATTCGCAGACGTACTTTATATACTTCAAGAATTTTCAACGAAGTTATGCGGAAAATCCGCCGAAAGATGAGCGTTGAGCGTTTATGTGAACACGCTCTAAGACAACACCGCACGATTCTTGTGCGGTGTTGCCTTAAACAACCGTGTAAAGAGGTGAGAGTATGAAAAAGTATCAAGGCAAGGGTGTTTATGGGGCAGTGGCGACAGGAAAAATCTCGTTGTTTAAGAAGCCCGATACGGAGGTAAAGCGTATTCGTATTGACGACACCGACAACGAAAAGACACGCTTTGAGCAAGCGAAAACCTTAGCGATACAGCAGCTTCAGGAAATATATGACAAGGCACTGAAAGAGGTCGGCGAGGCTAACGCTGCAATCTTCGAGATACATCAGATGATGCTTGACGATGACGATTACAACGATTCGATCAACAACATTATCGAAAGCCAGAGCGTCAACGCGGAATATGCCGTAGCGGTGACGGCGGACAATTTCGCGGAGATGTTCGCGGCAATAGACGATACGTATATGAAAGCCCGCGCGGCGGACGTGCGCGATATTTCCAACCGCCTTATAAACAACCTTTCGGGCAGTATTTCTATCGAAAATGATTCCGAGGAGAAGGTAATTATCTGCGCGAGCGATCTCGCTCCGAGTGAAACGGTCGCGCTTGACAAGAACAAGGTTCTCGCATTCGTGACGGCGCACGGCTCGTCCAATTCTCACACGGCGATACTTGCGCGGAATATGAATATCCCGGCGATAATCGGCGCGGGCGATGAGTTTTTGAGTGAGATCAAGGACGGCGATGAGGCAATTGTTGACGGTTACACCGGAGAAATTTTTGTAGATCCCGACGAGGAAACGCGGGCAAAGGCTCTTGAAAAGCAGCGCGCCGACGAGGAGAAAAAGCGTCTTTTACAGGAGCTTAAAGGCAAGGAGAACGTAACGCTTGATGGCAGAAAAATCAATGTCTACGCGAACATCGGCGGAGTTGAAAATATCGGCGCGGTTCTGCTGAACGACGCGGGCGGCATAGGGTTGTTCCGCAGCGAGTTTCTCTATCTTGAAAATTCCGATTACCCGACCGAGCAGCAGCAGTTCGCCGCTTACAAGAAGGTGCTTGAAAGTATGGCGGGCAAGAAGGTCATTATCCGCACGCTCGACATTGGCGCAGACAAACAGGTTGACTATTTCAACCTCAAAAAAGAGGAAAATCCCGCGCTCGGTTATCGCGCGATACGTATTTGCCTGACGCGCCCCGACATCTTCAAAACACAACTGAGGGCACTTTACAGAGCTTCGGTTTTCGGAAATCTCGGAATTATGTTCCCGATGATAACAAGCGTTTCGGAGCTTGAAAAGATACTCGCTATATGTGATGAAGTCAAAGCGGAACTGAAAGCGCAGGTCGTTGAATATTCCGAAAACGTTGAACTCGGAATTATGATTGAAACCCCCGCAGCGGCGATAATAAGCGACAAATTAGCACCTATGGTGGACTTTTTCAGTGTGGGCACCAATGACCTTACACAGTACACGCTTGCCTGCGACAGACAGAATCCCGATATTGAGCAGTTTGTCGATACGCACCATGAAGCTATTCTGCGCCTTATCGAGATGAGTGCCGAGAACGCTCACAAGCACGGCGCATGGATAGGTATCTGCGGTGAACTTGCTTCCGATACATCGCTCACCGAAACATTCCTCAGAATGGGAATTGACGAACTGTCGGTTTCGCCGACATTCGTGCTCAAGGTTCGCGGCACGGTGAGAAGCATAGACCTGTCCAAATAATACTAATTGTCAATCAATCAATGGACAAAAGTCCATTGATTGATGCCGCCTGACGGCGGCAGTCAAAATCAAAGATTTTGACACAATTAGTATTGAACTATCTTTCTTGGCGGCTTCGCCGCCTCCGCCGTGCATAGCACGGCGGAATCGAACTGTAGACTTTGTCTACAGTTCAATAAAGAAATAGTATAAAAGGGTTAATCTTGATAAATTCGGGAGGAATTGTTCAGTGAATTTCTATGTGGCGCGACAGCCGATTCTTGATTGTGACAACAATGTATACGCATATGAGCTGCTTTACCGCAGCAACGGCGAACTGAATATGTATAATGGCATTTCGGGCGATGAATCCACCGCAGATGTGGTTCAAAACGCGTTTATGGGTCTTGATGTAAGACAAGTCATTGGCGGCGGGACGCGCGCGTTTATCAATTTCACCGGCAATCTGCTTAAACGTGGACTTCCCAAGCTGATTTCGCCCGATATTCTCGTGGTGGAGGTTCTCGAAAATCAGCTTGCGGACAACAATCTTCTTGATGCGGTGTTGGAGCTTCGTGAGCGCGGATATACGATCGCTCTGGACGATTTCGAGTATTCCACCGCATATACCGAGTTGTTCAACCTGTGCGATTTGGTGAAAATCGACTTCCGCACACCGCTTAAATCCATTAAGGAAACGGCTTATGTGTGCCGATACTCAAACAAAATTATGCTCGCGGAAAAGGTTGAAACCCGCGAGGAGTGCGAGTTTGCCAAGAAGCTCGGCTGTACGTATATGCAGGGATATTACTTCGCCAAGCCCTCCATTATGTCGGGAAGCGCGGTGCAGCCGCTGCCCGTAAATCTGATGCAGGTTATGCAGCTTATGGCGGAGCCGGAGCCGGAAATATCCGATATTGTGGAGATTCTTTCGCGCGATGCGGCAATGTGCCAAAGGATTCTGAGGCTTATCAATTCCGTGTATTTCGGAATGTCAAACAAGGTTTCTACGATTAGCCAGGCGATTTTGATTCTCGGGTTGGATTATCTGCGCGAGTGGGTGTATCTGATGGGAATGCAGAAAATCACAAACAATGAAAGCGCCGAGGCGATTCGGTTGTCGCTGCTGATGGCGAAGTTTTGCAAGAAGATCGCGCTGAATATTCCCGATGCCGCCGATAATGCGGAATCGTTCTACCTAATGGGGCTGTTGTCTATGGTGGTGTTCGGCGGGGAACGCGCGCTGGCGCAGGTTCTCGATGAGTTCCCGCTGACGGATGACATCAAACGCGGTCTGCTGCGGCGCGGCGGAATTTACAGCGATATATTTGAGATGGCGATGCTGTACATAAACGCCGATTGGGAGCACTTTGACGAGATCCTTGCGCAGTACTCGCTTCGCAGTGAGCTTGTTGCGGATATGTTTGTGGAATGTACTCAAGAAATCGAAAAAGTGAACATAATGTAAATCCGCGAAAGCCTGCCATAGCATGGGTCAAGTGTGTTCAATTCAAAACAACAAATCGGGGAGAAGTGCAAATTGCGAAAGCGAGCGGCGCGGTTCACGCGCAGCGTGAACCAGTTCGCAATTTGCTGTCAAAATAAAATTTTATGGGATTTTTAGATGAGGATCTGTGGCAATATCTGGGCAATACTCGCAAGAAAATCGTTCTGTACGGAATGGGCGACGGAGCGGAGAAAATCAAGCGCGTGCTGGACGACAAGGGAATCGGTGTGGCTGATGTAATGGCTTCCGATGAGTTTGTGCGCGGGCATAGTTTCTTGGGGTATAAGGTGCGGCGGCTTGCCGAGATTGAGGAGCTGTACGGCGATGATTTCGTGATTCTGACGTGCTTCGGTTCGCAGCTTCCCCAAGTTATGGAGCATATTTACAATGTTGCCGCGCGTCATGAGCTGTATGCGCCGTGCGTTCCGGTAGCGGGTGATGGATTGTTCGATTTGGAGTACGCGAGAGAACATTCCGCAGAGCTGAAAAAGGTGTACAAAATGCTTGCGGACGAGCAATCCAAGCGGGTTTTCGAGAATGTTATCCGTTACAAATTAACGGGGAAAATTGATTTCCTGCGCGAAGTGGAAACTCCCGCCGAGGAGAAATTCGACCTCCTGAACATCGGTACGGAGGAAATCTATGTGGATCTCGGCGCGTACAACGGCGACACGGTGGTGGAGTTTCTGAACGAAACCTCACTTCAGTTCAGCAAGATCTACACAATGGAACCCGACGTAAAGAATTATCGGAGAATGAAACGCGCACTGTATAGGATAGGTTCTGCGTTGTTGGAGTGTTACAATTGCGGCGCGTGGGACGAGGATACAACGGTTACGTTCAATCTGCGCGGCGGACGCTCCGGGAGTGTTGTGCCGAGTGACGCAAAGACTGTGGACGGCAAATCGCTGAATCCCGCGCGATTCCGTGAGGTCAAGATGATGAAAACCGACACGATGCTCCGCGGTGAGCCGGCAACATACATCAAGATAGATGTTGAGGGCAGCGAGAGCCGCGCTCTTGAGGGCGCGCGTCATACCATCTCGGAATACAAGCCAAAGTTGAATGTTGCGCTCTATCACCGAAACGAGGATATGTTCGCGCTGCCGATGATGATAAGCGAAATGAACAGAAAGTACAAGCTGTATATGCGCCACCACCCCTATATCCCCGATTGGGATACGAATTTGTACTGCGTTTGAGGATTGTAACGGGGCGCGGCTTTGAGGAGAAAAAACACTAAGCAACCTTTTGGTGCTTGAATATAGAACATTATAACCCTCAGCGAGTTATCGGCGACCGGTGCAAATTCAAAACGCAAGCAGGGTGCAACATCGTGAAACGGTGTTGCGGCTTGCTTAGCGAACACAGACGAGCGTAAGCTCGTCTGTGTGGTTTTGAATTTGCCATTTAGATAAGGAGAAGATATGAAAGTTGTTGTTGGAATTGTCGCCGTGGCGGTCGTTGCCGCAGCATTGGCGCTGTATATTATTATGATGCTTAATTCCCATGATTTGGTGTTTTGTGGGGATATTCGGCAGAACGACGGAAACACAATGTCCGTGACAAGGGTGTATTCGACCGATTTGAACGCGAATCAGATGCTCTCGGAAATCGTTACAGCAATGAATGAGTCCGAAACGGGCAATATTTCCGCCGAGGAGTTGGCTGAACTGCTTGCAACGTATCAGGAAGTGATTTACGCTCCGAAGATGGTGTTCGCCCTCGAACAGATCGATACGCGCACTTATATCCTTACCGGTAACGTGTATAACGGTATAGACGAGGACGGCGAACCGATTACCCCCGATTATGTGTTCAGGGAGCTGACTATGACCGCAGGAATCGCCAACGGGCGTATCCTCGCGGCGCAGAATCTCTATGATGACGATGAGCAGGACGAGGACGAGCCAACATTTAAGGAGCGTCCGAAAGTGGTGGATCCCGTGCTTGTTGAGGGTGAAACAGCCGCAGCGTTCGCGTTTAAGGATTGCAGCGGTTTCCGTATGGTGCTGACCGGCGTTGAGGGATACCAGACCGCCGTGTCCCTGGGATTTACATATAATATTGCAGCTCGGAATCCTATGAACTTCACGCACGTGAGCGATGTGGTTCTCAGTGTTACCATTGCCGCCGTCTATGACGAGAACGGTAATCTTACGCCGCAGCTTACGATCAACCGCAATATCGTGACTGAGGAGTGATTTTGCAATTTCACGCAATTCGTATCGGTTCGTTTTCCATTGAATCGAAAACCGGGGCAACAACCGAGAGTAAAAGCCAATTTTACACAATTCCAAAAACTTAATAAAAAGTTAATTTTCAAGTGATAAAATGTAGTAAGTGCCGAAAGGATTGGTGATAGCGATGAAAACGGGACTGATACTTGAGGGCGGCGCGGTTCGCGGAATTTTTACTGCGGGTGTGCTGGATAGATTGATGGAGAACGGAATTTACTTTCCGTATGTAATAGGAGTATCGGCGGGCGGCGGAAACGCGATGAGCTACGTTTCGCGGCAAAAGGGCAGAATGGCGAAAATGATAAGAGTTCCGCGAAATGAATCATACTACGGGTTCAGGCAATTCCTTAACTCCAAGAAGATTATTAATCTTGATAAAATGGCATTTGAATATCCATATAAGCAGTTTCCGTTCGATTTTGATACATATTTCAACAGCGGAATCGAAACAGAGTATGTCTGCACGTGTATGGAAACGGGCGAGGCGGAGTATTTCTCCGAGGAAAACGACTGTGAGCGGCTGCTGAAGATCACCAAGGCGACCTGCTCCGTGCCGATGCTGTGCGCACCGGTGGAGCTTGACGGTAGGCATTATCTGGACGGTTCAATCGCCGATTCGATTCCGATTGAACACGCGCTGGATATGGGCTGCGATAAACTGATTGTCGTGCTGACAAAGCCCGGGCGTGACACTCGACCCACGGACTACACAAAATTCCGTAGGATAATACATACGATGTATAAGCAGTATCCCGCGTTTGAGGAAGCGTGTATGACCCGCGTGGAACGGTACGGCAAAAATGTGGAGTTGATGGATGAGCTTGAGGAACAGGGCAGACTGATGGTCTTCAGACCAACGTTGCCGCCGATTTCCAAGTTTGAAAAGGACGCGGATAAAATCAACGAGTCCTATCGTGACGGCTATACCCAAGCAGACAGCCGAATTGCGGAGCTTATGCAGTTTATGAGCACCGTGGAAAGCAAGGTTTCGTAATAGTGTGATTCCCCTATCGTAAGGTGGGGGAATTTTTGTCGTAAAATCCCGAATAACCTCTTGAAATTGTTTGCGAAATGTGGTATAATAAATTTATGTATGATTTGGCAGTGTACAGTTATTGGGTTATAACCATAATCTACTCTTCCGAGATAAGTTATGGAGCGCTATAATCCGAAGCAAGCTATGAGCGATTAATGAAAATTCAAAACGCGAGCGGCGCACAACACCACGAAGTGGTGTTGTGGGTCGCTCAGCGAGTGCAGATGAAATTCGCTTTGCGAATTTTATCTGCACGGTTTTGGATTTGCCATTAAAATCATGCAAATCCGAAATGCGAGTGGCGCGGCATACCGCG
>CAMWMN010000084.1 GCA_947175385.1 uncultured Clostridia bacterium
CATGAGCGTCTCGTGGGCTCGGATATGTTTATAAGAGACAGATTACATATTCGCCGATTTTTCAAGTGTTGTGAAAAAAATCCATAAAAATTTAACATTTTACATAAAAAACACTTGATTTTTTTGATATTTTTTAGTACAATAGAGATAGGCACAAAAATTCGGTGTTGATATTGTGCATTTTTATGCAACTCGAAAAGCGGAGAATACAAGAAAGAGGTAAAAGCTAAGATGTCAAACAGACTATTTCAGGGCATAGTTCACCAAATGAAAGATACTGTAAACAGGGTAATTGGTGTAATTGACGAAAACGGAACAATAGTTGCGTGCAGCGACCTTACCCGGGTTGGCGGCGGGAATGACTATTTCTCGATAGAGCTTGGAGATTCTCACGAAATTTTTATTCGCGACGGTTACACCTACAAGCCGTTTGGGATTCACATAAAGCCCGATTACGCGGTGTTTGTGGAGGGCACAGACGAAGCCGCGGGAAAGTATGCAGGAGTCATCGCCATATCTCTTTCCAGTATCAAGCAATACTACGATGAAAAATACGACCGCAACAACTTTGTCAAGAACATTATTCTTGACAACGTTCTTCCCGGAGATATAAGCATTAAGGCGCGCGAGCTGCATTTTAACGGCGACATCAGCCGCGTAGTGTTCCTTATCAGCGTGGTGGCTTCCAACGATGTTTCGGCATACGATGTTATTCAAAATCTGTTCCCGGATAAGAACAAGGATTTCGTGTTCAACATCACCGAAACCGACATTGTATTGGTTAAAGAAGTCAAGAACAACACCGATGTAAAAGATTTGGAGAAGTTGGCGCGCAGTATCTCCGACACGCTGTCAAGCGAGTTCTTCACCAAGGTGAACGTCGGAATCGGCACACCGGTGCTCGGAATCAAGGAGCTTGCGCGTTCGTTCAAAGAGGCGCAGACGGCTCTGGAGGTCGGAAAAGTATTCGATACCGACAAGAACATTGTATCCTATGACAACCTCGGTATCGCGCGTCTTATCTATCACCTGCCGACAACGCTGTGTGATACGTTCCTCAAGGAGGTATTCAAGAAAAACTCGATTGAGAGCCTTGACCACGAAACATTGTTCACAATCCAGAAATTCTTTGAAAACAGCCTGAACGTTTCGGAAACCTCGCGAAAGCTGTTCGTTCACCGCAATACGCTGGTGTACCGCTTAGATAAGATAAAGAAGCTGACGGGGCTGGATCTGCGCGAATTTGACCACGCAATCATCTTCAAGATTGCGCTGATGGTCAAGAAGTACCTCGCCGCGAATCCGACCAAGTTCTGATTTTTTTGGCTGCCCGTGTGATTTTTCACGGGTAGCCTTACGGTTTGTTATGGGGATTTTGATTTTTTCGCACAGAGAGATATAGATGAACGTAATGGTGACAGAAATTCCGAAAATCGCGTATCACGCTGCACCGAAGGTGAAGCGTGATATGCAGATAGCGCGGACGTAAGTCCGCGTGGTTTCGGGATTTCAAATCAAAATAATCGGAATTTCAAATCAAGATAGAAATTTCAAATCAAAATAAGGGGAGAATTTTAATGGTAGAAATGAAAAACGTCAATGTCCATTACGCAAGCGGAATTGACGCGTTAGTAAACGTGAATCTGCGTATAAACGACGGAGAATTTGTGTTTATTGTGGGGGAAAGCGGCGCAGGAAAGTCCACGCTGATGAAACTGATGATGCGTGAGCTTATGCCAAGCTCGGGGAGAGTGTTCGTAAACGGCTATAATCTGGAAAAGCTTAAAGGCAACCGAATCGCCAAGTTTCGGCGGTCTATCGGGCTGGTGTTCCAGGATTTCCGCCTGATTCAGGATTATACGGTGTATGAGAACGTGGCTTTCGTGCTGCGAATTGCCGACCAATCCAACCGATATATACGTCAGCGCGTTCCGTATGTGCTAAATCTGATGGAAATGGCGGGCAAGGCAAAGCACAAAACAAGGGAGCTTTCGGGCGGCGAACAGCAGCGTGTAGCAATCGCGAGAGCACTCGCAAATGACCCGGGACTGCTGATAGTAGACGAGCCTACGGGAAATCTCGACCCGGAAAAGTCCTATAAGCTAGTGGGGCTGCTGAAAGAAATCAACCGCTGCGGCACGACCGTAGTGATGATCACCCACGAGCACGATTTGGTACGCTATTTCGGCGGACGAATAATAAATATCGACAAAGGCGAAATCACCTTTGACGAAACAATCGGAGGTAATGATGAGGACCAGTAACGTTAATTACCTTGTGAAAAAAGGTGTTTCCTCCGTTTGGAAGAACTTTATTATGAGCTTCGCCAGCTTTTCGATTCTGTTGGTGAGTCTACTGCAAATCAGCATAACCGTGTTGGTAATGATGAATCTCAATATAATTATGGGAAACATCGAAGACACCAACGAAATCACGATATACGTCCGGGAGGGCGCGACAAAAGAGGATATCGAGCATATCCACTCGGTACTGAAAAACAACAATGAGATTACCGATGTCAAGTATTACTCCAAAGAGGAGGCACTTGAGGACTTCAAGAATGATATGGCGGAATATGCGGGTTTGTTGGATTACCTCGAGGAGAATCCGATGCCGGAAACTTTCCTGGCGCGGGTAAGCGACCTTAGGAATATCCGCGGAGTTGTGGAGCAGATCTCCTCAATAAATGCCGTGGAGCAGGTTAAAGCGCCTTATGACTTCGCGGGCGCGCTTGTCAATATTAGGAACACGTTCACGGTGATTATTGTGGCGATTCTGCTTGTGCTTACCATAGTAAGCGTGGTAATTGTTTCCAACACGATACGAACGAGCGTGTTTGCGCGGCGCAACGAAATCACGATTATGAAGTATGTCGGCGCGACCAACGGATTTATAAAACTACCGTTCTTCGTGGAGGGCTGCTTTGTGGGAGTTCTTGCGGGAGCTGCCGCATGGGGACTGACGTGGTTTATCTATGACTCGATATTCTCACTGTTTACGGATAATCTTACGCTGTGGGAGATGTTTGGGTTCTTTGACCTCATTCCGTTCGGGAATGTAAGCTGGATCGTGCTGCTGTCCTGCTGCTTGGCAGGGGCTGCCCTCGGCACGGCGGGAACAATGATCAGTATGGGCAAGTATCTTAAGGTATGATGGCAGTTGACAATATAGTTGACAGTTATTTGAGTTATCACTCTAATCTATTATTTGCGGTGAAGTTCAGGGGTGCAGAATCCCAAGCAGCCTATCGCAATCGCAGTTTGGAGCGTTATAGTTCGCAGCAACAAACCGGGGTGAAGTGCAAATCCGAAATGCGAGCGGCGCACAACACCACGAAGTGGTGTTGTAGGTCGCTCATCTACGCGGTTTCGGATTTGCCATTTAAATCATCAAATTCAAAACGCGAGCGGCGCGGTACACGCGCAGCGTGAACCGTGACGCTCAGGCGAGCACTCTTGAAATGCCGCAAAGCGACATTTCAAGAGCGCGGTTTTGAATTTGCCATTCAAATAAGGAGATTTATGAACAGAAAGATTTCACTTGGCTTAACCATCAGCCTTATCGCTATCGGGTGCGCAATCACGTTTGTGCTTACCTGGACGGTATCGCTGGGGATTTATAATTCAAAAATCGCAAGCTCAGAGAAGTATGACGGGGTTTACGAGAAATTGAAAGAGCTTGACGCGGCGGTTCGGGCAAATTATATCGGGGCAGGGACAATAAATGATGAAACTCTGCAAGCGTCCATTCTGTCGGGATATGTAAACGGAATCGGCGATAAATACGCAAGCTATATGCAGGCAAACGCATATTATGAGCTTCAACAAACCACAAGCGGCGTAATAAACGGCACGGGGCTTGAGGCAGAGGACAACGGAAGCGGCTATCTTGCAGTAACGCAGGTATATAAGAACAGCTCCGCAGAAAGCAACGGCGTCAAAGCAGGGGACGTAATCACCGAGATAGACGGAAAAAGTCTGCTTTCGATGACCCCCGAAGATGGACTTCAGCGGCTTTCGGGCGAAATCGGGACGAAGATCTCTCTGAAGCTCGTCAGAAACGGCGAGGAAATCTCTGTGACATTGGTGCGCCAACAGGTGGATATCGAATCTGTAACGGAAAAAATGCTCGAAAATCGGATCGGGTTTATCCGCATAACGGCGTTTAACGCCAAAACCGCCGAGCAATTCTCAACGGCGCTGAACACGCTTACTGCTCAGGGTGCGGCGGCACTGATTATCGATGTGCGGCAGAACGGCGGCGGAACGGTTTCCTCGATTCAGCCAATGCTCAACCGGCTGATACCGGCAGCGATAATCGCCTATTCCGAAAACGCATACGGCGTACGAAAAACGCTTGTGGAAACAGATGGCGCGAACTATATCGACCTGCCCATAACAGTGTTGGCAGACGGCGGAACAGCCTCTGCGGCGGAGCTTTTCGCCGTTGCGCTGAAAGATGAGCGCGGCGCGGCGATCGTTGGCACACAGACCTACGGAAAGGCATCGATTCAAAGTGTCATCAGCTTCCCGGACGGCAGCGCGCTGACTCTTACCACCGCGAAGATCATCCCGTCAAAGTCCGATTCATATGATAATGTCGGAATAAAGCCCGATTATCAAGTCGAGCTTCCCACGGGAATCTTGTTTGAGTATCTCTCCGAGCAGGACGATACCCAACTTCAGAAAGCAATCGAGATTACTACGGCGAAAATCACACAATAGTGCATCTCGAAAAAATTTATTCGGAGGACAACTGATTATGAACAAACCTTTAACAGTATTAACCAAAAAGGGCGAAGAGCAGCTTAAAAAGGAGCTTGACTGGCTTCGCAGCGTGCGCAGACAGGAAATCGCCGAAAAGATTAAAGTTGCGCTGTCATTCGGCGACCTGTCCGAGAACAGCGAGTACGATGAGGCGAAAAACGAACAGGGCATTATGGAGGCGCGAATCGCCGAAATCGAGGCTACTCTCGCTCACGCGCAGATTATCGATGATGATGACATTTCCACCGAGAAAGTCGGAATCGGCACGACTGTAAAGCTCCTTGATATGGAAATGAACGAGGAGATGGAATTTAAGATCGTCGGCACAAAGGAAGCGGATATTGACCATGGCAAGATGTCGGACGAATCCCCCATCGGAGCGGCGATTATCGGCTGCAAACCCGATGAAGTTGTAACTGTTGAAACTCCCGGCGGAACGGTTCAGTTCAAGGTTCTCGAAATCCGCAAGGACGATGATTAAAGAAAGGACAGACATAGTAAAATGGCAAACGAGGAAAATGTTGAAGTTACGGAAATGACACTTGAGGAGCTTGACGAACAGCACCGCGTGCGTATAGAAAAGCTCCGCGGGTTGAAAGCTGCGGGACAAGACCCCTACACCATCACCAAGTTTCCCGTAACGATTATGAACAGCGAGATCCGCGAGAGATTTGAGGAGCTTGAAAACCAAACCGTATTCATAGCGGGCAGAATGATGTCCCGCAGAATTATGGGCAAGGCGAGCTTTTTCGATGTTCGCGACAGCTCCGACAGAATGCAGGTATACGCAAGGATCGACGCAATAGGCGAGGAAAAATTCGCCGAGTTCAAGAAGTGGGATTTAGGCGATATAATTGGTGTTAAGGGCTACGTTTTCAAGACAAAAACAGGCGAAATATCCGTCCACGCAGAGGAGATCACGCTGCTTTCCAAGTCGTTGCTGCCGCTGCCCGAAAAGTGGCACGGCTTAAAGGACAAGGAGGAGCGTTACAGAAAGCGTTATCTTGATTTGATTGCAAATCCCGAAATCAAGGACGTATTCGTAAAGCGTTCGCGGATACTCTCCGAGATTCGTAAGTTCCTTGACGGGCACGGCTATATTGAGGTGGATACTCCCGTTCTTCTTCCGTTGGAAATCGGCGCGGCGGCAAGACCGTTCAAGACCCACCATAACGCGTTGGATATTGATATGTATCTGCGAATCGAAACCGAGCTGTATCTTAAGCGGCTGATTGTCGGCGGATTCGACAAGGTTTACGAGGTCGGAAGAATCTTCCGCAACGAGGGTATGGACTCCACCCATAACCCCGAGTTTACGTCCATCGAGATGTATCAAGCGTATATCAACTACTTCGATATGATGGACTTAATTGAGGATTTGTACCGCACGGTAACGCTGAACGTCTGCGGCACGGATACCGTGACTTACCAAGGCACGGAAATCGCCGTAGGCAAGCCGTGGGAACGCTTGACGATGATTGAAGCAGTGAAAAAGTACGCCGAGGTTGATTACAACGAATGGGCAACCGATGAGGACGCGCGCGCCTGCGCAAAGGCAAAGGGCGTTGAGGACGGAGTAACAGCGACTTCCACCAAGGGCGATGTACTGATTGCGTTCTTTGAGGAATTTGTCGAGGATAAGCTGATTCAGCCAACAATAATTTATGATTACCCCGTTGAGAACTCTCCGCTGGCGAAGAGAAAGCCCGAGTTCCCCGCGTTTACTGAGCGTTTTGAGTACTTCATCAACGGTGTGGAGTTCGGAAACGCATTCTCCGAGCTGAACGACCCGATTGATCAGCGCGAACGTTTTGAAAAGCAGGTTGCCGCAAAGCGCGCGCAAGGCGGAAATGATGCGCAGGTGGACGAGGACTTCATCACCGCGTTGGAATACGGACTCCCCCCCACGGGCGGTTTGGGATTCGGTTTCGACCGCTTGGTAATGTTGCTTACCGATTCGGCAAGCATTCGGGACGTTCTCCTGTTCCCGACTATGAGACCCAATTTCTGATAAAAATATGTAAAGCCGCTTGAACAGCGGCTTTATAATTAAAATAGCAAATTATTGTTTTGGGTTATAGAACTCTTACCTCTTACCTCTTACCGCTAACGGCGAATGCTCTGATTTCCCCCGCCCCGCTCCGACATCACAAGGTATCACTTCTTCGTATTCCAACATCACAGATACCTCTTCAGATTATCGCAGAACTGCTGCTCGCGTTCGAGGAGCTTTTGTGCGCTCTCGCGGACAGAACGTTCAGCAGTGTGCGAACGGTTGATTGTGTGCTGCATATCGATAATGCCCATAGTTGTGCCGTTAAACATAATCCGCGCAAGATTTGACGCACTCTGATTCACGGCGGTTTTCATCGCGATCCCCATTTTCGCCATGGTCTTTGCATAAGGCGAAGCCTGACACGCGGGTTCACCTCGCCGAGCCAATTCACGGCGCGCGCTCATCGCCACATTATGATAACGCTTTTGTTGGGCGGTAATTTCGCGGCACAAGTCGCGGTTTCGGCACACCTTGATTATGTCCGAGGTTTGCTCGTAAGCCATTTGCGCGTTTCGGTAAACGCTGTTTAATATTTCGTTGCTCTGCTTGTTTTTAAGTTTGTTCATTGGGATTCACCTTCCTTTGATGTTAGTTTGCTCTGTTTCACAGGAATTATAACTTAAAAAGAAACGTTAAATAATTTGGAGGAATTATGACAACAAACAATGACAAAAAATGTCAATTGTCGCGCTGCGGCTGGGAGGGCAGCGACCCTCTCTACATCGCATATCACGACAACGAATGGGGAATCCCCGAACACAACGACCGCAAGCTGTTCGAGATGCTGATTCTTGAGGGAATGCAGGCAGGCTTGTCATGGATTACGATTCTGCGGAAACGTGAAAACTTCCGCTTGGCGTTTGACAATTTCGACCCGGAAAAGGTCGCCGCTTATGACGAAACCAAAATCACGGAGCTGCTCCAAAATGCGGGGATTATCCGCAACCGCGGCAAAATCACCGCCGCCGTAACCAATGCGCAGCATTTCCTTGAGATTCAGCATGAATTTGGTTCGTTTGACGCATTTATCTGGGGATATGTGGATACCACACCGATTATTAACCGTTTCCGTACACTCACGGAAGTCCCAGCGAAAACGGAGCTTTCCGACAAAATCAGCGCGGAGCTGAAAAAACGCGGGTTCAAATACGTAGGTTCTACAATAATCTATTCGTTTATGCAGGCAATCGGAATGGTGAATGACCATATAACAAGCTGCTTTCGGTGCGGCTGTACGAACTTAACAACCCTTGCTTGATTCCCGTAATCAAAGAAAACCAAACACAGACTTGACACCTTGACAAATGCTTTTGAATATGGTATAATACCATTACAAAAGATAATGATAAGGGGGTGGGTAATATGTCACAAAAGTCGTTAACCGTTGGTGATGTTATGAAAATAAAAGATTATTTGGAACGAATCAAAAGCACGGCAAACGATGATGAAAGAGCAACCATTGACGAACTTGTAGAAAAGCTCGAACAAATGGAAGCGAGGTCATAAGCCAACAACCTATATTTAAGGTGTTAAGCCTGTAATGGGGCTTAACACCTTTTGCGTTTTTTCGACAGCGAATCAAATAAAAAGATTCGCTCTTTTGGTATTTTGCACAAAATCCGCCGAAAATTTTGTGATTTTTTACATTAAACCTCTTGTTTTTTCCGGAAAAGGGTGTATAATATAATTAACAAAAATCGCACAAAAACTAGACGAAAGGAACATTATACAATATGAAGGTAATGACCGAAGAGGAAATTTCGGCAATAAAAGAGGATTTGCTTTCAAATAAATCTGTTAAAAGACGCGGCGCGGCAAAGAAGATTGGGAAAAGCAAAATAAAGTCCTTAGAGCAATTGCTGTTGGACGCTTACATTAAGTAGCGGGAGGATTCCAGAACATGGGAGACCCAGACCGAAATGATTAAGGCTTTAGGAAAGCTTGATTGTAAAGCCGCCATACCGTATTTGAAGGAAATTGTCGACATAAACAAGGACGAGGATACGATAACCTCATACGCCGCGTTATCGTATATAAGACTGACGAGAAACGATGTTAATGACATGACAGTAATCCTAGATTTTCTCAAAAACGGAAACGCGATGGTATTTAGCGGGGCTGTTATGGCTATGGCCTACGATGATGTTATTCCGACCGAGCCGGAAATGAAAAAGGTACTGGAAATACTGAACAAAAGAAAGTCCGTATATGACCGACCCTTTTCAAACCCTATTCAGCGGATTATTTCCGCCATGTATAAGTCGAATTGATAATGCCATTTCTGAATCAATACAAAGATATGCCACAGTATACGCATTGTGTTGAGAACACATTGGCGGGCAAAAGAAGCTGCAGGGAGTAATTAAGGCAAAAAACAGTGTGGGGGCAGAGTCCCCACACTGTTTTTTGCTTGTCTTTATAATATTGCACAAAAATTCGCCGAAAATTTTGTGATTTTTTTACATTAAACCCCTTGATTTTTCCGAAAAAAGGTGTATAATATAATTAAGAGTTAGCACTCAATCAACAAGAGTGCCAAAACAAGACAGGGGGATTTACACAATGAACGGACAAAACGAAACAAAAGAATTTAAGGCGGAATCCAAACGCTTGCTGGAGATGATGATAAACTCCATCTACACGCACAAGGAGATATTCCTGCGCGAGCTGATTTCCAACGCGTCGGACGCTATGGATAAGCTGTACTTCAAGTCGATGAGCGGCGAGGGGGAATCCGTTACCCGCGCGGATATGGCGATCACCATCGCGGCAGACAAAAACGCGCGCACGCTGGTTATCACCGATAACGGTATAGGAATGACGCATGACGAGCTGGAAAACAACCTCGGCACGATTGCGCAAAGCGGCTCGTTCGCATTCAAAAACGAGAACGAAAAAACCGAGGACGTTGACATCATCGGGCAGTTTGGCGTGGGATTCTATTCCGCGTTTATGGTCGCGAAAAGAGTTACCGTGGTGTCAAAAGCTTACGGCGATGAGAACGCGTACAAGTGGGAGAGCGAGGGTGTGGACGGCTACACGATTTCCGATACGGAAAAGGATTCACACGGCACGGTAATCACTCTCGAAATCAAGGATAATACCGAGGACGAAAATTATGACGAGTTCCTCACACCGTACAAAATCAAGGAGCTTATAAAGCGTTATTCGGATTATATCCGTTACCCGATCAAGATGGACGTGGAGCACGAAAAGCTCAAAGAGGGTACGGGCGAAAACGGAGTTGAACCCGAATACGAAAAGGAAATCGTTACCGAAACGCTCAACTCGATGATTCCGATTTGGAAAAAGGCGAAGTCCGAGCTTAAGGACGAGAATTACAATCAATTTTATAAGGAGAAGTTTTACGATTACACCGACCCGCTTTTGCATATCCACAGCAAGACCGAGGGCACGGCGACTTACTCCGCGCTGCTGTATATCCCCTCGCAAGCTCCGTACGACTACTACTCGAAGTCCTTTGAAAAGGGCTTGCAGCTCTACTCAAGCGGTGTAATGATTATGGAGAAATGCGGCGATTTGCTGCCGGATTATTTCAGCTTTGTCAAGGGTCTTGTGGACAGCGAGGACTTGTCGCTGAACATCTCCCGCGAAATGCTCCAGCACGACCGCCAGTTGAAAATCATCGCGAAATCCATAGAGAAATCCATCAAGAACGAACTTAAAAAACTCCAGAAAAACGACCGCGAGAAGTACGAGAAATTCTTTGAAACATTCGGCACACAAATAAAGTACGGAATCTACGAGAGCTACGGAATGAACAAGGCAGAACTTCAGGACTTGCTGATGTTCAAAACCTCCAATGGTGGAATGACTACCCTTGAGGAGTACGTTTCCCGTATGAAGGAGGAGCAGAAGTACATCTACTTCGCAAGCGGTTCGTCCGTTACGCGGATTGAGAGCCTTCCGCAGACCGAACAGGTTCGCGACAAGGGCTATGAGATTCTTTACCTCACAGACCACGTTGACGAGTTCTGCTTGCAGATGATGCACGATTTCGATGGCAAGGAGTACAAGTCGGTATCCGCGGACGATTTGGGGCTGGAAACCGAGGAGGAAAAGGAAGAAATCAAAAAGGAGCAAGAGAACAGCCAACCTCTGTTCGACTTTATGACAGAAAAGCTCGATGGAAAGGTTAAGGCGGTCAAGCTGTCGCAGCGGCTGAAGAATCACCCCGTGTGCATTACCAGCGAGGGTAATCTCTCAGTGGAGATGGAGAAAGTACTTTCCGCAATGCCCAACGGTGAGGGAGCGAAAGCCGAAAAGGTTCTCGAAATCAATCCCAATCACGCGATTTACGGCAAGCTGAAGTCCCTCTACGAAACCGACAAGGACAAAGCCGCCGATTACGCGAATATTCTCTATTCGCAGGCTCTCCTTATTGAGGGTATGCCCATAGAAAACCCCGTGGAGTTTTCCAATAAGATTTGCGAGATAATGGCGGAATAGTGTAATTTAATGTGGGGGCTCCGCCCCCACACC
>CAMWMN010000085.1 GCA_947175385.1 uncultured Clostridia bacterium
TAACATTTATAATATAATTAGCTTTTTCAGTTACCTGTATACAATGCAAGTAGCTAGCAAGTTAACAGAAAGCATATGTTACAATTTAATAAGGCGGAGCACCTGTTCGCTAGCGCAGACAGGCGCTTTTATTATGTAAAAACATTTTGATTCACTAACGGACTTTGTAAGAATATCTAAAAATTAAAGCAAAACTTTATACAATATAACGGGTGAAACTTGGTAAGAAGCTCGCAGTTATGTAAGTCCTCGACAAATGGCTCTATAATACCAAACTTTCGACTTTGCAGTGCTTGGCTCGTTGAGGGAAAAAACAGTAGAAAAACATTCTGAGTGCCTGATATTAAAGGGATTGTAGAATAGTGACAAGAGCATTGAACTTAGCAAAAATGTACAGATTGTGATAGAACTTATGATTGGATAATACTGACGACACCTCGGATGGCAAATAATCGGTTGTCATTGGGCGGTTATATTCAATATCGCTTAGTCCTATAAAACGAGCTTGTTCACACGGACAGACTCAATTTTACAACGCTTTTTGAACAAAAAAGACAAATCATAACAATTTCTTCGGATTTTATAACGTTTTTTAAATTTATAAGGATTTTCTATTGACATGGTGTTATAAAATGCGTATAATTAAATTATGAGGGGTGAGAAAAATGCTTGAATTCGAATTAGTTGAAATGGTAAACAAAATCTTGCAGACCAAAAGCGAGAGCAACTATCTTGAGATAAAGGCGGCTCGTGACGGCTGTCCTAAGCTGTTTGACACTTTATCGTCCTTCTCCAATCAATACGGCGGCGGTGTTATCATCTTTGGTGTTGACGAGCAAAACGGCTTTGAGGTTTGTGGAGTGTATGACCCAGCCGATCTACAAAAAAAGATTATGGAGCAAGCCGTTCAGATGGAACCCGAATTGCGACCGCTTTGTACCGTTGCGGATATCAACGGGAAAACCGTTGTAAGCGCGGAGATACAGGAGATAGACAATGAGCTTAAACCGTGCTTTTATAAGGGCGCGGGGCGGCTGAAAGGCTCTTATGTGCGCGTGGGTGATGGCGACAGACATATGACCGAGTATGAGGTTTACAGCTACGAGGCTTTCAAAAAGAAGATACAGGACGAGTTAAGGATTGCGGAACGCGCAGAGCTTTCCGATATCGACACGGACGCGCATACGGAATATCTTATTGCAATGCACAAGAAAAAGCCGAACCTTGCCGATCTCACAAACGACAAAATAAACTCTTTACAGGGCTTTATATTGGACGGCAAGCCTACGCTGGCGGGAGTAATGTTGTTTTCTCCGTACCCGCAAGGCTTTTTTCCACAGCTTTGCGTTACCGCAGTGTCAATTCAAGGTACGGAAATGGGCGCGGATAATGCCGTTGGTGAACGCTTTATTGACAACGCGCGTATTGACGGCAATATTCCCGATATGCTGGAGGCGGCATTGCAATTCGTCCGCAGGAACATGAAGAACGCAACCTATATTGACCCTCAAACTGGCATACGCGCTGACAGAACGGAATATCCTGTTATCGCTGTCAGAGAGTTAATACTAAACGCGCTCGTTCACCGCGATTACAGTAATCACACTGATTTCACGCCGATAACAATTAAGATGTTCTCCAACCGTATAGAGATAGAAAATCCTGGGGGGCTTTACGGGAGAATGACCCTCGACAGATTGGGTAAAGTGGCGGCGGATACGCGCAACCCGTTCCTAGCGAACGCCCTTGAAGTCATCGACATTACCGAAAACAGATACAGCGGCATACCTACCGTTTACAACGCTATGAAAAACGCAGGGCTGCCAGAGCCTAAGTTTGAGAACGAGCGCGGAGTATTCAAAGTAACGCTTTATAACGGCACGGAAGTAACTCCGCTCCAGAGCGGAAATGAAGCGGATCTGCTAACGTTCTGCCAAACACCTAGAACACGTGCGGAGATTGAGGAGCATTTCAAGGGCAGATTGTCTATAAACTATCTTATGACAAATATCGTCCGTCCGCTTGTGGAAAGCGGACATCTTAAGCTCGCAATTCCGGACAAGCCTAAGAGTAAACATCAGCGGTATTACAGTTAAAATTTTAGAGCCTGTTCGTTTGCGGACAGGCTCAATGCTTTTTCGCCCAACAATCGGGGTGTAAAAAATTTCTAATGATGGGATTTCATTTTGACATATCAAAAAATTGTGTCAAAAATGTCAAGAAAATAAGCCTATTTATACAGTCGGTGGCCGTTCAAATAGGGTGTAGTCTATTTTGACGGAATTGGAGATGATAGATTATTTATTGCTTTAAAAGGACAAGTTGAAATCAAGGAGGGCAAAATGAACGTTGCTTATGTACGGGTCTCCACGGTGGAGCAGAACGAGGACAGGCAGATAGCGGCTCTACGGGGCTATGGTATCGACAGGTGGTTTGTGGAGAAAACGAGCGGCAAGGACATCAACCGAGCGGAGTTTCGGAGTATGCTGGATTTCGTGAGAGAGGGAGATTGTGTTTTCGTGGAGGACTTTTCGCGGTTAACCCGCAATCTGAAAGACCTTTTGGAGACGATAGAACGGCTTGATGAAAAGGGCGTGAAGTTCGTCAGCGTAAAGGAACAGCTTGATACCTCCACCAACAGCGGCAAGCTGATATTGCAGTTGATAGGCGCGATAAACGAGTTCGAGCGGCGCAATATTCTGGAACGACAGCATGAGGGTATAGAGTGCGCCAAAGCACGGGGCGTATACAAGGGCAGAAAGCCAAAGGAGCTTGATGCCGAGATTGTCGAGATGGTTCGGTTGAAAAAGATAAGCGTAGCGGAGGCTGGCAGGAAGTGCGGATGCAGTCGGGCTACGATTTACAATCATCTCAAAAATCCGTAAAGGGCAATTTACTTACAAAAATACGGTGCAGTCTGTCAGTGAACGGACTGCACCGTTTTTTATTTGGGTATTTTAAAGCGGTTTCCGAAATCGCCATAGCAGATTATTATATCCGTATACTTGTCCGATAGCTCTTTCTTAATATATAAGTGTAATTTAATTACAAATATTTCAAGAAAGGGTTCGGCGTATGCCGAATACGGGTTAACCGAAATGAACAATCAATTTATTCCGTTGTACTACGCGCAGAAAGAGGGGCTTTTAAATTTTTCGGAGTTCAAGGCTTATCATCGTTTTCAGCCGAAAGAAATCAAGACGCTTTCGTTTGAAGATGTAATTTCGTCAATAAGCAGCGTTATCAAGATGGAACACGGCGTTAAAGCAATGTTTGAGGATGGAACGGCAATTTATGTTGGCTTTGACGGGAGCTATGTACGGTATAACAAATTAGGGCAAAAACAAATCAGCAGAAAAGTAGGCTCGCTTACGGGAATGAGCTTCCAGAACTTTCACGTTTATATTTTCGTTTATGGCAAAGCAATATCCCTTGAACGGTTTGTTGCGGTCTGCCGCGATATAATAAACGATACTCTTGCGGTGAATTATTCCGACTTGACGGCGAACGTAATGGAAGGTTCGGGATCGCTTGAAACGGCAGATTATCTGAATATCCCGTACAATCTCGATTTTGATAATATCGAGTGGTGCTCCAAAAGCAAAAACGCCGCTCACGGTCAGAAAATCAAAAAGCTGTTTGAGATTACGGGGCACGTTTACAGGTTCAGCGCAGAGGATGCCGAGCTTGACAGATTGATGAGGTGCGGTAATCACAAAATGATAGCGGATTATTGCGAAAACAATCTGTTCAAGGTAAGGTAATGCGTTGCACGGAAAATCCGATGAAATGTTCGGGTGTGAAAATAAGGGGTTGTGAAGGGTTATTAAGGTTGAGAAGATAAAGGTTGGGGTAGGGAGCGAAAAACGGATTTTCGGGGTGTTTTCGGGGGTATTTCAAGGGTGTTGGGGTTAAAGTTATTAAGTTTTATTAAATTCGGGATTATTAAAATCGGGAGGGAGATTTGGTGTGAGTGAGTGTGAGGATTTACAGGAAAAGCTGAGCACGATAATTCAGTTCTGCAAAGCAAATACAAGGCTGTGTAAGGGCTTTGCAGAATATCTGTCCAATGTGAGCGTTAAGGTTGACGGCGAGATTGAAAATCTCCGAAAAACGGTTGACGAGATAAAAAACGAGGTACTTAAACTGAACAAGTTAAGAGAAACCGAAATGCACGTTTATTCGGACGAAGAGATTTACAGGCTCAAAAAGGTTATGAGCTGGAGCAGAATATTCGAGAAAACGGACATTCCGCTTTCCACACTGCAATACCGATACAGGCGGTATCTCAAAAAATTATCCGCAGACCGAGAGACCACCGACAATCAGGACTGATTATCGGTGTGTTTCGATTTCAGGCAGTCTACCATATTGAAGATAACTTGCTGTTCCTTTGGGTCAAGGTCGGTAATGTCAACGGTAACGTGTTCCGAGGAAGTAACCATTCCGTCAATAGTCGTGTTGAAAATCCTTGACATTTCAATAACGTGCTTTAGTTGGGAAGTGGACGTTCCCAATTCCCATGAATTAACGGCACTTCTGGAGATATTGAGCTTTTTGTCAAGCTCGGCTTGCGTTATTCTGAGATTGTTTCTGAATTCGGCTATGCGCTCGAAAAGTTCATACTGTATAGTCATACAAACACCTCCTTGTGACACTAATTATATCATTTGCGATTAGCGAAAACCTTATCACGAAAGACAATATAACTTTACTTCAAAAAGGCGTGATAGATATAGTGTCATTTGTATGTGCATTAATGCGCTGTAGCAGTACTTTTGGTTCAAGATAAACACTATATTAAAGCCGCAGTCGCTATGACGGCGGCTTTGTTTTATTCATAGATATTTGTGATATGAATCATCTTTTGTGATACTACTGCTTGACAAGTTGAGAAAAATGGTGTATAATGTTAAGGTAGCGCGAAAAAGTGTATTTGTGGGAGGAGTCCTCCGCTATGAAGGGTAAAATGCTTTAATAAAGCGATTGTGAAATAAAGGAGTTTGGATTTATGAATAAAACATTTTTATCAGCATTAGTTGTGCTTGCGCTTACGGCGCAATTAACAGGGTGTAACGGGAATACTCCCGTTGAGCAACTGAATGAAAGTTCTTCCGTGGTATCGGACGTTAGCGAACCGCAGAATAGCACGTCATCTTCCGAGACGGAAAGTTCAAGCGAACCGCAAAGCAGTACGATCGCAACGACTTCAAGTGTACCCGAAGTCAGCGAACCCGAAACATCCATCTTCAGAGAGCAATTCCCACCTCGAGGAAAAAGCGAAAGCGTCTTATGCGAAGTTAAAAGACCAGCTTACGATTGATGAAGATACATATGTAAGTGAGTATGTAAAAATGGCTGAGCAAGGCGCGTCAGAGTCAGATATTGAGGCTGATTTGTTAGCACGGTATGGTAAAGACCAATCACCTGTAGTTGATAAGAAAGAGCCGACGTGGACAGAAACGGCAGCCAGTGGCACCTATTACATCAACACCGCATGCAGTTCAAGAGCGAAAGCAATCCAAGGCAGTGATGTAGTGAAGCAATACAAACTGAATGACACAGTTAATATAATAGCAAAAACAGACACAGGATATTACAAGTTAGCTGATGGAGAGTTTATACACGGAGATTACTTAAGCACGAGCAAAGTAACAACTCAGCAACTAACACAGCCAAGTGGTGGTAACACTGGTAATGGTGAATTAAATCATCCATTTACTGGTGAGAAGAAAAAGCCAGCTGAAGGTGTTACGCAGGTTGGAGAAGAAGAAAGTGGCGTTGGTAAAATGGGTTATCAAGTGATTGGTTACTGGGTGGATGCACCTGGTGGAAGGTTCTGGTTCTGCGAGAATAATGGTAAATACTATGGGTCAATGGAGGACCGCCTCAATGGCAAGCAACCCGCAGGAAACAGTGCAGTGTTTAAATATGACCCCAGTATCGGAAATGGAATTCACTTAGGATAAACTTTTTAAGAAACACAATAAATATGATAAATTCCCTCATAGGAATATGAGGGAATTTTTAATTAGTGCTTCTTAATTTACTATAATATAGTAAAGGAGGGTGATGAATATGGGAGCAAATAAGCAAGCAGTTTATATGTTAGGATTAAACAACGTAGGGATTGGTAAGCGATTGATACAGAAAGAACAATTAACTGTTGTTAAACTACCACTAGCATCGATTGATAAGGAAAAGACACAAGAAAAGCCACAGGCAGAAATGATAAAAATATACTTAACTAAATGCAAACTATTGGGAAAAGAGCCAGAGTTTGAATTTTCTGAAGATTATAAGACACTGATTGAGTATACTGGTAGTTCTTCGCAGGTTAAAGCTCCGCCAGTAGAAATAATACAGCATAATGCATTTCAAGCCAGCAAGTTCTTAGAAAGCGTAGTAATTCCAGACAGTGTTAAAGAGATAGAATACCATGCATTTTCATGGTGTAGCTCACTTAAAGATGTTGTAATTCCAAGCAGTGTTCGAAAGATAGGGAAAAATGCATTTGCACGTTGTGTATCACTTGAACATGTTGTAATTCCAAATAGCGTACAAATTATAGATAATGGTACATTTTCATATTGTAAATCACTTAGAGCCATTGAAATTCCAAATAGTATAAGAAGCATAGGACATTATGCGTTTTCTAAGTGTGTATCACTTGAGGAAATTGATATTCCAGACTCTGTAGAAAAAGTAGGAGATAATGTGTTTGCAGACTGTTTTTTACTTAAAACTATTATACTACACAGAAGATATGATAGTATTAAAGATTGGGGAATACCACCTAGTTGTGAAGTCGTATATGAATAACTCCCATAGACACGTGTTATGGGAGTTACTTTTATACAAGAGGTATGCTTCTTAATTTACTATAATATATACAGAAAACACAAAGGGGTAGAAAAGGGGGTGGATGAATATGGTTATACAGGGAGAAAATGACTTATACACATGGTGCCTATTTAATGGAGAATATGGGCAGCAGTTAATAAGAGAATGGGTTGGCATTGATGAAGATAATCAAATAATTCAAGATTTGAGTTAACCTATATGAGTGTATGCCTATGGTGAGAAATTCAGAATTTTTTAAATATTCGGTGCAGTGTGATTTTTGAGGGTTATACAGTTTGAAAGCAGCAATGAAAAATCAACAGCAAAATAAAGGTGATTTTTTGGAGGTGAAAAAATAGTGATGAGGTCGGGGTTCTTTCCTCCACGTTTGAAAGAATGAATATGCAGTATGGTACAATCGATAAAACAGGTGAAGTTATAGTTTGGGTCATAAAATACTCTGCATTTTTCGTCAGATTAATACTATTAAATATATATAAAATATAGAAAGCATTTCAAAATGGCAAGCATATTGATAATAAAAAGTTTTTCACTATGCCTTTATAAATTGAAACGAACATCTCGTAATTATACGGGCTGTTATTTTTTTGCGCATTTCACGACTTCTTAAATATAATGCGTCCTTTTTTTAATTTTGACCTTGGACTTATGCAACAAGCATTGGTGTATAGGAGGTATCATCAATTATTTGGGAGGTATGCATTATGGAATTTGAAACAAAAGACACGAGTGAGTTTATCATCAGGCGCAGAAAGACAATTGCGGTTATAAAGGACAATAACCCTATTCCCAAAAAGGCAGTGGGCAGAAGGGGGAAACGTGATCCAAACAGAAGTTCCGCAGAAGTGGATACCAAGAACCCTTTCGGAGAACTGAACTATGTCAAAACCCAACAAAGAAGAAGTCGTGGAGTTATGGAAATACTTAACAATTGTTTTGACGAGGAACACTCTCGTTTTGTAACGTTGACGTTTGACGGAGAAAAGGTAGGCAAGGAAAATGCTATGGATTTGGATTGGGCTCATAAAGCGTTTGCCAAGTTTATAAAAAGGGTCAACTACAGGTACGATAACTTTATGTATCTTGCAACCTTTGCAAGGCAGAAAAACGGGAACTGGCATTATCATATGATTTGCAATTTCCCGCCTGAAACAACGGAAAAAGATATCAAGGAAATATGGGGAAACGGCAGAGTGGATAAATCCACATATCAAAGCACTTGCCATTATGAAAACTGCAAAAAGTACCTCCTGAAAAATATGAAAGAGAGCAAGGACGAATTAAAGGGCAGAAAAGGCTATCTGTCGTCATTTAACGCAAAGAGGAATATTCGTGTGTGCTCGTGGAAAGAGGAGGATAGCGAGGGTTTTGCGCATTGGAGCGCAGTAATCGTAGAACGTGGTAAGGAAAGTGTAAACACATTGTACAAAGGCGAAAAAGCAACAGGTGTTATAAAGGAGGAACTAGATGTTAAAACAGGTAAAATACATTCAGATATTATCATTGGCGTTGAATTGGATTAGGATTTGAAAAAACAGGGCTACAGAAAACTCATTACAAAAACCGAAGTTTATTCGTCACAAGGCAGTAATGAGGACGTATTCCCTGCTCCCCGATTTGCGGTTCCGAAACCGCAAAAGAAGAAACCCAATAGGAAGAGAAAAGCTAAAAAGAAAAAGTGATTTAACGTACAAATAGTCACTAAAGTTAATAAGTAAAGAAGAAATCCAAAAAAGCCCATTTCCACAACGCAAGGAATGATAGCAGCCTTTCAGAACCAACGGTCAACGAGGCATTGTGCTATACGGGAAATGGGCTTCATAAAATAAATCAGATAATCAATGAGAGGAGGGGGCGTGCAGATATCCGCCTTTAAAAATTTCACACAAATTTCATTTTCCGAATATTGAATTTTAGTTGAAACGGCGTTACAGTGGATTTAGGTATAAATGCAAGCCAAGATTTATGGATAGTAAGCTGATGATGGAGATATTTAATAATTTATATCAAATGGGTCTGATTAGTTCGGACGAATACAATATGCTTATGGAAATGTTAATGGAGGTCAGTGGAGATGTTATATAATGAACAGCAGGAAATGAACAGACACTATAAGGTGGCTATATATAACAGGTGCAGTACCGATGACGAGAAACAGGCAAACGCACTAGAATTACAGGCAAAGCAGAGCAGAGAGTTATGCCTAAACAGAGGTTGGACGGTTATCAATCAATATGTGGAGGCTGTCAGCGGCACGACAACAAAAGGGCGTACCGAATATATGCAGATGTTAGAAGATATGAAAACGGACAAGTGGGAGGTTCTTGTCATCAAGAGCCTTGACAGACTTATGCGTAATAACGGAGATTGGTATAAGTTTCTGGATGCTATGGCAACCAATCGCAAGAAACTGTTTATCTATATGGAGAATAAGTTCTTTGATATGGGACGTGACGGCTTTTTGTCGGGCATACAAGTCGCAATGAACGCGGAGTTCTCGAGAAATTTGTCGGCGAAGATAAAGAACAGCCACAGATACAGACAAGAGCATAAGAGCGGCTTAAACATCACAAGGGATATATATGGTTGGACAAAGGTAGCAAAGGACAAATACGAGCTTAACGAAGAGGAGGCAAAGTATTACAGAATTGCAATGCAATTGGCAAGAGAGGGGCTTGGCTTTTATGAAATATCAATAAAGCTCTACAATATGGGAGCGAGGACAGCGGACGGGAAAAAGATAGACGGCACGGTCTGGAAAAACAGATGTTTATCCGAAAGGAGCTACGGTACTGTTATTCTGCATAAAACTGAAATGAATTTCGATATACATAAAAGAGAGGAAGTACCCAAAGAAGAATGGGTATATGTCGAAAATGCCTTGCCTCCGATAGTCACCAAGGAAGAATGGGAGCAGACAAGGGCGGTTATAATGGCTAGGAGCAAGACTGACAATCCGACACCGTATGCAATTGGTAAATATCCTCTTTCGGGAAAGATATTCTGTGGTCAGTGCGGCGCAAAATATCACAGGTTTTTATCAAGGCGCAGAGATAAGGATAAGGTAATCATCTGGAAATGTGCAAGCGCATACAGGAACGGCAGAAACAAGGAAAAAACCGAGTTGGCTTGTCTGAATGAAAATGTTGAAGAAAAAAAGCTCTTGGAATTGGTGGAAAAGACAAGCGAGGAATACTTAGGAAATCTTTTCGGCAGTGAAGATAACATCATTGACAAGTGTTTAAAGCTGATAAGGCAGATGTTGAATAAAAACAACTCGTCAAAAAAACTCGATTCCTTAAAGAAAGAGTTGCGTAAGCAAGAAAACAAAAAAGACAGGTTGTATGAAAAGCTGATGGATGGGGTAATAGATGATGAAAACTTCAAAAAATACAGCAAGGACGTAGAAACGAAGATAGAAAGTCTTATAACGGAAATCAGCTTAATTAAGGTGAACAGTGCCGCTTTGGACATAAACGAACAGAGATTATTAAAAATCAAGGAGACCATAGAGAGCGGCGAGTTGATAAAACAGGCTAAAGGAAAGTGTCTGCTTGATATGATCGATAAAATCACGGTAAATCCCAATGCTACAATAACAATATACTATAATAGGTATAAGCTGTTGGGCTTGGTAGAGTTTATCAATTTGGGAAGTGACGACAAAGAGGAATACAAGACAACAGTTGAATATGACGGTCATAGGAGCTTAAAGGAGAGGACAAACGATGAGAAAAGGAGACTGATAGAGGAAATAAGAAAAGAAGGCAGACGGTCGTACGCTCAATATGGAAAGCTGTTAGGCATCAGTAAAATTGATGTGGGAGCACGAATGAAGGAGTTGTTTAATAGGGGGTGTATAAGCAGAAATGAATTTGGAGAACTCTCTGTGATAAAAGACTGGACAGACGAATGGTAAAAGATGAGGAGATACACCCAAGGGGGTTGTATCTCCTTTTCGTATGTGGTATAATATAGACAACGTAAGATCTTTAACAGGATAAGCGTAAAAATTCAAGTCTGCATAGATTGGCTTGAAAAAATGGTATAATGAATTTAGAGGCACATCAGCCAAAAACTGGTGTGTCGATAATCCCCACCGCCAGCTTTGCCAAGGTATTTCCGGTACAGGGGGCGA
>CAMWMN010000086.1 GCA_947175385.1 uncultured Clostridia bacterium
AAAAATATTTTGGCTGAAAGCGGGAGAATTATACACAAAATCTGCAAATTGCAAAAAAATCTAAAAATCTGCAAAAAAAATCTAAAAAGTGCTTGACAAATTGAAATAAATGTGGTATAATAATCTAGTCATAGATATGGCGGTATAGCTCAGTTGGCTAGAGCACTTGGTTCATACCCAGGGTGTCATTGGTTCGAATCCGATTACCGCTACCATATGGCCCGTTGGTCAAGAGGTTAAGACATCGCCCTTTCACGGCGGAATCATGGGTTCGATTCCCGTACGGGTCACCAGCAGTAAGCTGTTGCATTTAATTCCCAATGAAACGCTCATTGGGAATTTTTTTGTAAGGATATAGCGCAAATCTTTTTTGTTAGTGAATCACATTCCAATCAAGGTAAAATCCCCCGCGCCAAGCACGGGGGATTTTTTACGTGAATCTCATGTGACGGATTTCTTGTTCTCCGCAGGGCGAAGTTCCGAGATTTCTTCAAAGAACATCACAGCACCCGCGATTTCCTCCTCGGTCGGGTGATTTTTGTTCTTGCCGCCAAAAATCTTAAACGGTCCGAATGTATCAAACCCCAAACAGCCGTATTTTCCCAATATCTGGCAATTTTTGGCATGAGCGGTCTGCTCAAGTTCTTCGGTGTATTCGGGATTGTCCTTTCCACAGGTATAAAGCAGGAATACCTTACACTCGCGCGGCATCCAGTTTGCCGCAAATGACGCAATATCACGATAGAACGCGCCATACTCAATTCCCGACGCAAAGCCTATAAGCTCATACTCTGACAAATTTGCAGACTTCGTTTCGTCAACGTCAAACAGATCAACATCATACTTTTCGGCAATCGCGCGCACCAACTTGAGGGTGTTCTCGTGATGTTTTGATTCGTAAACAATAGCTGTCCTCATATCTTTCTCCTTATGTGAAATTATATGGCTCATTTTCCTCGGGATTACGATATTCGTGCTTTTCGTAATAACCAATTAAATCGCCGTTTTCATCGCGCAAGGCGACCATATACACATCTTTATTTTCGCGTTCGTTATGCGTGGTGAATATAACATTATGGGACTTGTCCGCCCTAAACCATTCCAGCACACGCTGAATCATCTCGCACGACTTTGGATTATGACAATCAAGCAGATTCTTTCCCACGATGTCATTGTACTTTTTATATCGCTCCTTCGCAGTATTATTCATATAGATGATCTCATGCCGCAAATTGCAGATAACAACCGCCGCACGGTCTTGATCAATCACACTCTTAAAGTAGGTAGTAATTTCCATTTTTCGCTCCTCTATATCCCCAGAATCCAGAACTCACTGTATTTGGAAAAGTTTTCCTCCGCCCACGGCTTTAGCTCGTCAAACAGCTCCTTGATTTCTCCGCCGCAGCCCTCGGAAATCTCGCAAATCCGCTCCCAATCGAGCTTCGTGACTCTGTTATCGCCCCAGTCGTTATACGAATCGAACACCTTTGAGAATACACGTTCGTTTAATTCAAGCTTGACGCGTATATCATCATGAAGATACAGGCTCGAATCGCTCCAAAATGTCTGTTCGTCCCATTCGCCCATAAAGAACTCATGGTAAATCGTCCCAAAACATTCGTCATTTTTTACAAAATATTTCATTAAATATCACCGTTTATTGTTGATTTCGTATAACTCTTGCCTCGCAGTAGAAACGCTTATCATTCGCATGCCCCATGGAGAACGTTTTGCGTGGGAGCGCGCCGTCCTTAATTACAGTTGGGAACAGTTCCGATTTTGTCATACTTGGCAAAAGAAAGCCAATAGAATCGGGAGATTTGCATAAATTCTTGACAACATCTTCACCGTGTATGTAATCTATTTTGCCGCGATTCCCCACCAAGTATCTATCAAGGAATGTCTGCAACGAGCCGACCGTGAGGTTGGAAGTCGGCTTGGTTATGCCGTATTCGCGGATTTTACCATCAATTACCACGCGGAATCTCTGCTCACCGCTGTCGGACAATCCAAGCGCGTCCGTCATTTTGCACATAAGATTTTCAACATCAATATCGGTTATTACTCTGTGTATGGCCTCGAACTCTAGCGCGGGACTGTGCAGATTGACAACCTCTACAAGCGCATATCGAGCCAATTCGGCGTCAGGAGATCCCTCACGCTTCTTTCGCTCATAGCACTCCTTTGCCGTTGCAAGCGAGTGATTTCCATCACCCATTGCGTACAGCAGAACGTCCTCGTTTTCGAGCCCGTAACGAGCGTTGAAATCGGCTCTGTCAGCCAATCTATCCAATGCGGAAAGTACCGATTGAGCGTCCTCGCCGCTCACAATTTCGCCCTCAAGATGTCCGCCGTTCTGCATCAACTCAAAATTATATACTCTCTGTAATTCTTTCCCCAGCAATGGCTCAATCACCGTATTGTCCGGATCGTCAATCAGAATCATAATATGCGGAAGCTCCAAAGCCGCGTCCATACGTATTTTAACGCGCGGCGGAATCCGCGAGGCAACGGTTGCCTCGGTCGCCCGAACCTGAGATTTACTACCTTTGTTGTAGTCGTACATCTCAAGGTCGATAGCCCCCACCAAACCCGTTCTGAGTCTGCCGTCAGCCTGTGTCCGCTTAGTTAGAATAAAGCAGTCTTTGTGCAAATTCAACAACCCGGAAGATAAATACTCGTCCATCGTCCGATTAATTGCCTTAATTTTTATCTCACAATCGGGAGATTCGAGAAATATTTCGGGCAAAATCAGGTTAAGCGTTGAGGGCGAACCCCCGACAATCCGCGCCGCTTCCTCCCAATAATCAGGTTCGCCGGTGTATTGGTCGCACGCAACCACCGCCCACTTCGTCATTTCCGCGTCACTAAGCTGTGGCAGCAGTATATTCGCAGTCGAAAAAGCAGTCATAATTTCACTCCTATGTATTTAATGAACGCTCAGGGCAAGGTACGCTCAAGCGGTACTACAAGGTCGTTTACAAGCTGTCGATAGTAGTCCGCGGGCGTAAGAATCTGCTCCGGAACCTCAATCCCGCCGCCGAAAAGCCTATCGGCACAGTGGGTGTCCGACCCGCCCGTTGCATGAATATTATTCATCTTCGCGTATATTTTTGCCAAATCATTGTAATTCGTATCTGGACTATGACTTGCGTTCACCACCTCAATTCCATCTACATCTTGTGGATATAGTCGAATGTGGTGTATGTACGGGGCCTGCCGAAACGGGTGCGCTTGAACGACAAACCCGCCGTCCTCGCGAACCTTGCCGAAAAGCGCCTTTTCATCGGCTTCAATGAGGTAAAATTCGTGTTCTAACAACCATTTTTTGTCAATTCCATAGATGAGGAAATCGGTCGCGCGAACGTTATACTCAATCCCGAACAGCACCGTCAGTCCAACCTGCGAACCAGCCTCCAGAGCGTGTTCATAACCGCGGCAGTACAATTCCACCCTGTCCTCCCATGGAAGCTCGCGCGGGACAGTTGTGTTGCCGTTCAGCCAATGGTCGGTGATGAAGATTCCATCGTAACCCGCTTCCTTATGTGCTTTAACCATTTCTTCCGCAGACGAATACGCGCAGGCGCTCCCCTCGGAGGTATGCAAATGTGTTTCATACTTATACATTTTGTAATATCAGCCCCTCAATCGACAATTCGTATCCAAATAATATTCATTTTGCTGAATAATATTTAATGCGTGTCATACCAAGTTTTACCAATTTTCGCATCCACTAGGAGCGGAACGGCGATTGAAACCGCGCTCTCCATCTCTTCCTTGAGAATACGCAAAGCCACATCAGCAGACGTCTCGGGACACTCGACAATCAATTCATCGTGAACCTGGAGAATCAGCTTAGCCTCTGGAAGTTCGCTATTTAGCCTGTTAAACACGTGAATCATCGCAATTTTAATGATGTCTGCCGCAGTACCTTGAATCGGCGAGTTCATCGCAATTCGCTTTCCAAGCGCCTTTACGGTCTTATTGGTCGACAGAATCTCCGGGATAAAACGACGCCTTCCAAATAATGTCAGCGAATAACCGTCCTTCTCCGAATCCGCGCAAACACGCTCCATATAACGCTTTACACCCGAAAAATGCGCGAGATAATCATCAATATATCGCTTTGCATCGCCGACCGATGTTCCAATGTCATTGGCGAGCGAAAACGCGCCAATCCCATACACAATGCCGAAATTCACGGCTTTTGCCTTGCGGCGGAGATCCGGGTCATCGCTGTTAGCAGGCTGCCCAAACACGCTCGCGGCGGTTTCCGAGTGAATGTCGCGCCCCTCGCTAAAAGTTCGAATCATCACCTCATCCTCGGCGAGCGATGCCAACACACGCAGCTCAATCTGGCTGTAATCCGCGTCAACAAGCACTTTTCTGGGGGACGAAATAAAAAATTTTCGGAAATTCCTGCCAATTTCTGTACGAACAGGAATATTCTGGATATTCGGCTCCGCGGAGCTGATCCTTCCTGTCCGCGTTTCGGTCTGCTTGAACGTTGTGTACATGCGTCCATCATTCGAAACCGCATTCTGAAGCCCTTTGACGTAGGTGTTGTACAGCTTGGTGAGCCGCCGATATTCCAAAATCGGACTAATAATCGGGTGCGCATTAAGCTCCTCAAGAGTTTCCGCATCGGTTGAGAAGCCGGTTTTCGTCTTTTTTCCGGCGGGCAGCCCAAGCTCCTCAAACAGTACGGTTGAAAGCTGTTTTGGACTTGAAATCTTAAATTCGTGACCTGCTAATCTATGAATTTCTTGTTCAATTTCACCAATTTTAGGGAGCATTTCCTCGCCGAATTTGTTTAATCCATTAATATCGAGCGCAATTCCCTCGTGCTCCATGGACGCAAGAACTTTTGCAAGCGGAATCTCGATTTCTTGCAAAACTTTCAACTCTCCAAGTTCGCAAATCCGCTTAAAAAGAGTTTCGTTAAGCGAAATAATTGACTTTATAGGCACAAACGGATCGAAATCAATTTTATTTTCCGCGCAAACCCGCTCCAAATCGTAACTCCCGGCATTTACGTTCAGCAAATATGCGGCCAGGGTTGCGTCAAATGTGACATTTTTCAAATCGAATCCTTCATTTATACACTCTGTATAAATAGCTTTCGCGTTGTCGGTATGCTTCGGTTCGTTGCTTTCAAGAACAGACTTCAGATCCTCATCAAGCGGCTCTGCGCCACGGTATACGGCGATTTTGCCACTCTCAAGAATCACATTCAGCGCATCGTCATCGTATTTTGCATTGTCGGGAGCGAATCTTGGCTTAACCGCGTCGTTTTCCAAGGATTTCTCCGGTGCGGAGATGTTCACGGATTTTGCCGAGACGCCCTCCAAATTCAGTTTCTTGATTGCAGAGTTCATTCCCAAATCTTGCAAAATTCCAAGCGCCTCGGACTTATCTCCTTCCGCGAAACAATAATCATCGAGATTCTCGGAAATCGGCGCTGTTAAACAGATCTCGCCGAGTGTACGCGATAGCTCCGCCTCGGATTTTCCGCTTTCCAGCTTTGTGCGAACGCCCTTTGTAATCTCAATTTCTGCAATATGCTCATAAATAAATTGCACCGAGTGGTACTTTTGAATCAAGGACAGCGCAGTTTTTTCACCAATTCCTGTGACCCCAGGGATATTGTCCGACGCGTCGCCCATCAGAGCCTTTACTTCAAGCATTTCACGCGGGTTTACACCGTATTGTTCACGAATTTTATCGGGAGTGTACAGAATATCCTCTTTGTTGGTTGCAAGACGAACCGTTACGTGATCATTTACCAATTGGAAGCTGTCGCGGTCGCCCGTGGAAATCACACAATCCGCACCCATATCCGCTGCCGCACGTGACAGCGTTCCAATGATGTCGTCCGCCTCATAGCCCTCCAACTCCACGATCGGTACGCCTAAAGCCTTCAAAATCCGCTTAATGACGGGCATTTGCGCCGCCAGGTCCTCGGGCATCGTGTGCCGTGTGCCCTTATACTCGCTGTATAATTTGTGACGGAAAGTCGGTGCTTTCAGGTCGAAAGCCGCCGCAATCCGGTCGGGTCGCTCCTCCTTTAACAGTTTGAAGTATATGTTCATAAATCCGGTTAAAGCGTTTGTGGGAAAGCCTTTAGGGCTAGTCAGCATACGAATCCCATAAAACGCACGATTCATAATGCTGTTTCCATCAATCAACAGAATTTTCATAATTTCCTCCAAACTTTTAACTAAAAACAGCGGATTAATTGTGAAAAAACACCAACTTATTGTGTAACTTCCGCTGTGTTTTCATTGTTTTCCTCGGATTTTTCGCTCCCGCACAGCACCTCGCGCATTTGCTTTGCAAGCTCACGCATCTCGCTGGTGAGCGGCGGAAGCGAGATTATCACTGGTTCTTCGTCCGGCAAATCGTCCGTAAAATTCCTAAGCAGCGTGTAGTCCTCACGCCGCACCAGCAACGGGTTCAAGCTCTCCAGGTACCCTCTGCACCACGCCGCGCACAGCACCGCGAAATCCACGAAAAAGCACATCGCCATCACCACTCCGTATGCAACGAATGCGGATTTTTGTTCGGCGTATGCGCTTGCAATGAACCACGTTATTGTGAGCAACAGATCCACTGCGCAGGAAACCTCCTTAAGCGGCTTCATATCGCCGACCGCGAGTAATGCCAATCCGCAGCCCAGCACCCCGCACAGCACGGTTGCAACGATTGCAAGACCGCCCCCCAAGAGAATCGAAAGAGCAATTCCAATTATTGACAATCCGCAATGAGCAAAGAACGATAATCGAATTATTCGCCGAATTATGTTCACTTTTGTGCGGCGAGATGCTACAAAATCCTCGGCAATATTACCGTGAGTATAAAAATGTATCAATTTTTTCTTGATTTCGTACATCATTTCTTCCGGAAGCTCCCAAATCATTCAATATTTTCCAGTTCGTCCAACCACAACTTCGCGACCGCATCACTCGGCATACGCCAATCTCCGCGCGGTGAGAGCGACACCGACCCCACCTTAACACCGTCCGGCAGGCAGCTCCGCTTGAACTGCTGCGCGAAAAAGCGCCTGTAAAACGACCGCAGCCAACGCAGAATTTCCGATTGCTCATAATCTTCAAACGCGCTCACAGCAAGCCTTAGCACCTTTTTCGGCGGAAATCCCCATCTTATCGCATAGTACAAAAAGAAGTCGTGCAGCTCGTATGGACCGACCAGATCCTCGGTGATTTGCGAAATTTCTCCGTCCTTGGCGGGCAGCAATTCGGGACTTACGGGTGTATCGAGGATGTCCCGCAAAACCTTTGCCAGAGCGGGTCCAGCGGTATTTTCCGCGTAGTAATCCACAATATGCCGTACAAGCGTCTTTGGCACAGAGTTGTTCACGCCGTACATACTCATATGATCACCGTTGTAGGTTGCCCAACCGAGAGCCAACTCCGACAAATCTCCCGTGCCAATAACCAAGCCGTTTTCCTCATTCGCAACGTCCATTAGCACCTGCGTCCGCTCACGCGCCTGGCAATTTTCATATGTCACATTCAGATTGCTCTCATCGTGTGAAATGTCCTTGAAATGTTGCCGCACGCTGTCCGAAATGTCGATTACGCGCAGGGTCGTTCCCAGAATCGCGCAGAGCTGCTCCGCATTGGATTTTGTGCGCTTTGTTGTGCCGAAGCACGGCATTGTAATCGTGATAATGTCGCTCATAGAGCGGTTTTGCAGCTTCATCGCCTCCACGCAGACCAACAGCGCAAGACAGGAATCCAGACCGCCCGAAATGCCCACCACAAGCGACTTGCACTGTGTATGTTCAATTCGCTTGGCTAACCCATGAGCCTGCATCGCGAGAATATCATGGCAGCGTTTGGATTTTTCACCCGAAGAACTCGGCACGAACGGAAGCGGCTCGATTTTTCGGGTCAATTCGGTTGTGCGGAGCGTAAAGCTGAAGGATGGCGCACACAAATCGCTGCAATTACTTTGGAACGATGTGTTCCGCCGACGCTCGTGACAGAGCCGCTTCACATCGATTTCGCTGATCGTCAGCCCCTCGGTGAACAGCCCCGAATCCGCCAACAGCGCGCCGTTCTCGGCAATCAGCCTATGTCCGCCAAAAACCAAGTCCTGTGTGGATTCGCCCTCGCCCGCGCTCGCATAGATATACCCGCACATCAACCGCGCGGACTGCCCCCGAACAAGATCGCGGCGGTAATCGTCCTTGCCGATGATTTCGTTTGACGCGGAGAGATTCGCGATTATCGTTGCGCCGCGCCTTGCCAAGCCGATTGACACCGGCTCGGGCGACCAAAGATCCTCGCAGATTTCAACGCCGAATTTCAGCTCGGGTAGGTTCTCACACTCGAAAATCAGACGATTCCCGAAGTAATGATACTCGTCACCGATTCGTATCGAGCCATGAATCTCATCATCTCCGGGAGCTTCGGTGAACTGCCGCATCTCGTAGAATTCATTATAATTGGGCAGGTAAGTCTTTGGAACAATACCCAAAATTTCGCCGTTTTGGAATACAGCAGTGCAATTATACAGCTTGTTATTACAAGAATCTACCAACGGACAGCCGACCGCAATCAGCATATCGTTCCCCTCGGATTCCTTTACGATGCGCGTCAAAGCGTTCACTGCGCCGTTTAACAGCGTCTGCTGATAAAACAGGTCATGACAGGTGTAGCCCGTAACGCACAGCTCCGGGAACACGAGAATGTTCACTCCCTTATCACGCGCCTCGCTCATCAGAGCGATTATCGAATCCGCATTGAATTCGCAATCCGCAACCCGAATCTTCGGTGTTGCCGCTGCGACCTTAATAAATCCATCAATCATCAGAATCTCCCGACATTATGCAGTTTCCCGCAATTTACACATTCTATTTATTATTATACACCATTTTACGAAAAATTTCAAGTAGGAAATAAAAAAAGCGCGGACTTTATGAAAAAATGCGCTCCCTCTCGCCGTGTGGCATAATGAAGCGCAATTTTATACATTGAGTAATATTACCCTTAATTTTCGGAATTGTCCATAACATTGATTTCCATTGACAAATCATTGATAGAATCAACGATCTTCTCGATATCGGTATACAGACCGCGAATCTGGCTGTTGATGTCGCCCATAGACTTCTTGATTCCGTTGAGGGTGTGCTCGATTTCGCCCGTTTGCTTGGTATTCTTGTTAGCGAGAGTACGAACCTCTTGTGCGATTACGTTGAACCCAACGCCCGCCGCGCCGGCGCGCTTTGCCTCAATAGAAGCGTTAAATCCGATAAGCGTAAGCTGCGTGGAGGAATTTTCGATGGTCTTAACAATGCTGTCGGTGCTGTCAACCGCCTTTACAGAGCTTTCCACCGCGGATTTAATGCGCTCACATCCCGATTCAACGTGCTTTACGTAGTCAACAACGCGATTGATCTTACGAGCGACACCGCTCTCCGCGGAATTTCCCGACATACTCTCGCGCGCCGCCTCGCCGCTCTTGGCAATCCGAACACGATGGAAGCCAGCCTCCACCATGGGAGTAATCATACTGAACAGCAGCTCAGCAGCGGAGAAAATGCGAGTTTCGGAGATTACCGGCATCTTATTGATCATTGCTGACAACTCGGAATATTCAAACCCGTTCGTTGACGCAAATTTGCGTATTTGCTGTTCGGAGGGGTGCTCGCAGATTATCTGCCCGCCAATGAAAGTTCCGAAGTACTTTCCGTTGTAGATGATCGGAACGATGAATTCCATAATGCCGAGGTAGGATTCAAATACAACCGGTCTTTCAGACTGCTTTGCCTCTTCAACATACTTTGCGGCAAGGCGGTTGTGGTCATCGCGCAGCTTTTTGATAAGTTCCGCGCCAATTGCGGTCATATTGCTCCATCGAGTGATCTCGCCGGAAGCGTCCATTACAACAGCCGCCATACCCGTTGCATCGGAAAACGAATCCTGCAGCGACTGCAGCTCACTTTTGCCGACTAAATCCGTAAGGGAAAAAATTTCAAGCTCTTCCATATGTATCGCCTTTCTGAACACAAAAATAATTTATAATCCTATTATACAACATTTTTTAGGATTATTCAAGAGGATTTTTGGATTTTGCTCAAATTTTTTTCGGATGTTACAACTTATGTCACAATATTTTGGAATTTTGCACAAAAAAATTGAAAATGGTATTGCAAAATCGTGGAAAATATTGTATAATAATAATGAATTTATATGCTAAGAAAGAAATTCCAAAATTTACTGTTTAAGGAGTTTATGCGCTATGGAGTTTATCAGTGAACGCACGGCTTTTACGATGCTGTCGGATACCGTGGTGAAAGCGGGGGTTTCGTTGTTTAACGCAGTGAAATATATCTATATGATCGCCGACAAGGATTTTTATAATATCAATGTAAAGGATATTTTCAAGATCGCGTTGAAAAACATTACGGATACAACTTGTCTGTATAATACCGGAATAAAGCTGGACAAGGAGCGCTGCAAGGAGATGAACTCGCCCGAGTATGAGCGGGTATTGTCGCTGATGGTGTATTCGTTCGCGGTGAGGCTGCCGGAGCTGAAGAATATCAAAACCAAGGGCGGACAGCTCAACGACAAGCAAATCAAGACGATTTACGATATGGTGCTGTCAAAGGGCGCGGGAAATTTCGAGAATGTGATTCCGGACGATTTCGAGGAGATACGGCGAATGGTAAAGCTCGGCAAGCCCGTCCCGGCATATGACGCGGAGTGGTATAAGGGCTACAT
>CAMWMN010000087.1 GCA_947175385.1 uncultured Clostridia bacterium
ATATTAATTTAACAAAAGTTGTTGTTATTTTATGTTGTTTTTGTTGAGAACAGAAACAATTTTATGGTTTTGTAACTCAAATCGGTAAATCCCGAAAGGGGGATTATATATGAAGAACATTTCGTTCGATATTGCCGGGCTGATTCTGCTTTGTGTGCTGTTCGGATCGATCGTGTTCCGCAAGATGACCAAGGGCACAGCGAACCGCATGTTTCTGTTTGGCGTGTTTTGCGCAATTCTCGCGTCGTGTGCGGACATATGGGCAACCACTATCGACAATGCGGGAAGCAGCAATGTGTTCGCGGTTTCGTTCTTTCACACATTGTTTTTAATTGTGCACAACATCAATCCGCCGCTTCAAGTGTTCTTTGTAATCAGTCTTCTGGACATCTGGCACAAGATCAATCGCCATTGGTCGCTGAAGATTCTGTTGGTGACACCATACACATACACGTTTTTGGCGTTGATTACCAATCCGTTTACCCACGCGATTTTCACGGTTGACGCGCAAAACGGTTATCAGCATTCGTGGGCGTTCTATTCAATATACGTCCCTATGGCGATATATTTAATCGTGGATTCGGCACTTATTATCTGCTACCGCAAGCAGCTGAAAATACGCAAGGTTATCTCGCTGTTTACGCTGTCGCTGTTGCCACTGATAACTGTGGGTATTCATCTGGTCGTTCCCTCGCAGCGTCTGGAGTGCTTCGGAATCGCGGTGGCGATGATGTTCGTAAGCGTCGGAATCCAACGTCCCGAGGACTATATGGACACCTCAACCGGGCTGTTTAAGCTGTCGGCGTATGCCTCGGATATGCGGCGGAATTTCAAGAACGATAAGCACGTCAATGTAGTGATGCTGAATATCGGGAATATGGACAATCTGCGCAATATGATGGGATATGACCTTTCTGAGGAGCTTGTTAGGTTTGTCGCGAAGAAAATAGTGCTGCTTAATCAGGGATTCCGCGCGGACGCGCTGATTTACTACCTCGACTGCGGACGTTACAGAATCGTATTTAAGGAAAACCAGTATGAGCGGGCGGAGGTTTTCGCCGACGCTCTTCTCAGTGAGTTGAAGGTTCGTTCGAGCTTTAAGGGCTTTGACATCAATCTTTCGCCATATGTTGTGCTGGCACGCTGTCCCGAGGAAATTGAGAGCTTTAAGTCGCTGATGGCATTTGGGCAGGACTTCCACCAAAAAAATCTCTACACGGGACAGGTTATGATGGCTCCCGAGGTTTATCACCGCAAGGAGTTCACAATTCACAACAATATTGATGCGATTATTGAACGCGCACTGGATCACCGCAACTTCCAGGTGTATTATCAGCCGATTTACTCCACTGAGCAAGGACGGTTTGTATCTGCGGAGGCTCTGCTCCGTCTGTTTGATGAGGAGCACGGATTCATCTCGCCGGAGATTTTGATTCCTGCCGCCGAAAAGAGCGGCGCGATCCATAAAATCGGCGCGTATGTGTTTGAGGAGGTCTGCAAGTTCGTATCCAGTGATACGTTCAAGCAGCTCAATCTTGATTACATAGAGGTTAATCTGTCGGTGGCGCAGTGTATGCACGGCGATTTGGCGGACAATATCCTCGCGACAATGAATCAATATAACGTTTCTCCCGAGAATATCAATCTGGAAATCACCGAAACTGCCGCGTCCTATTCGCAGCGGGTGATGACCGAGAATCTGAACAAGCTGTCGCGTGCGGGTCTGACGTTCTCGTTGGACGATTACGGCACGGGATATTCGAATATGAAGCGAGTAATTCAGCTCCCGCTGAAGATTATCAAGCTCGACAAGTCTTTTGTTGACGAGCAGCATAATCCCAAAATGTGGATATTCTTGCAGAATACCGTAAAAATGTTCAAGGATATGCAGATGGAAATCGTTGTGGAGGGAATCGAAACCCAAGAGATGGTGGACGCGTTCTCGAATTTGAAGTGCGACTTCATTCAGGGGTATTTCTTCTCCAAGCCGATTTCGCAGCCCGATTTCGTGGAATTTATTTCCAACTCGAGATAAACAAAGCACGAATAAATCGCCGCCTATTGCAGTAAAATGTAATAGGCGGAAATGTTATACAGTTGGCAATTGTATTGGAGCGTTATAACTAACATTAAGTTTAGGGGGTGAATCCGCTGCGCTGGCAAATCCAAAACGCAAGCGGTGCAACGGGTCGCTTAGCGAACACAGACGAGCGTTATAATTAACATTAAGTTTAGGGGGTGAAGTGCAAATCCGAAATGCGAGCGGGGCACTGCACGCGTAGCGTGCAGTGGCTCGCTCAGCAAGCACAGGTGAAATCCGCAAAGCGGATTTCACCTGTGCGTTTTCGGATTTGCCATTAAAATATGTGTACTGCTATTACTATGAACGGCGATGGATTTTATTTCGGGCGGACTCTGGACTATGAGTTCTCATACGGGGATTGCATAGCAATGACACCGCGGAATTTCCGTTTCGGGTTCAGCAGCGCAAAGCTGGATTCGCGGCATTATGCCATGATGGGAATGGCTCATATCGCGAACGGAATCCCGTTGTATTATGAGGCGATGAACGAAAAGGGTCTTGGAATGGCGGGGCTGAATTTCGTGGATTACGCGCACTACGGTGAACCGCGCGGCGATAAGATAAATCTTCCGCCACACGAGTTTATTCCGTATGTATTGGGATTGTGCAAGGATTTGTCCGAGGCGCGTAAGCTCCTCGCGAATATCAATCTTATCGACCGCGGATTCTCCGAGGATTTGCCTGTTGCGCAGCTCCACTGGATAATCGCGGACGAAAGCGGAGCGCTTACTGTCGAAAGTACTGCTCACGGGTTTAATGTGTATGAGAATTGCGTGGGCGTGCTTACAAATAATCCGGAATTTCCGCAGCAGATGCTGCAGCTGAACAATTATATGAATCTGTCCGCAAAGCCGCCCGTCAACAACTTCTGCTCGGGTATAGAGCTGCGCCCCTACTCGCGCGGAATGGGCGCAATCGGACTTCCGGGGGATTTGTCCTCGGAATCGCGTTTCGCAAGAGTGGCATTCTTCAAGAGCAACTCCGTGTGCGGTGAGGGGGAGAACGCGTCGGTATCCCAATTTTTCCACGTCCTCGGCGGCGTGGATACTCCACGCGGCAGCTGCGACATTGGCAACGGGGTGTATCAAATTACGCGTTACACTTGCTGCTGCGACTGCACACGCGGAATTTATTACTACACAACCTACGGGAATCACCGTATCTCCGCCGTGAATATGAACCGTGAGAATCTTGACGGTGACAAGCTGAAAACTTTCCCCCAAATCGAGAACGAACAGATAAACTGGCAAAACTAGAGCGTTCACAAATAAGTGAGGATTTGGCGATATTGCTCCAACATTTCCGATTCGGCGATAGTTCGGTTTGCCGGGCTGGTGGAGGGTAAACAGGTATCGGGAATACAGTCCGCGAAAAATCGGGAATACAGCTCGTGCGCCTTTTTGCCCGTAGTGAATACCGCGCGGATTTCGCACTCCGCGAAGATTTTCCGTAAATCATTCGGGGCGGCATTGCGAATCGAGCTGTCCGACGCTCCGTTGATTTCGCAGCTTGCAAGCACGTCCCACAGAGCGATTCCGCGCGACAGGCACAGGGCGCGTCTGCCCTCGATGTCGCGTGGAATTTCCGTACCCAAAACCGCGCAGAGAATCTTCCAGAAACGGTTTTGTGGGTGCATATAATAGAAACCCAGCTCGCGGGATTTGGGCGACGGCATTGTGCCCAAAATCAACACCCGCGAGCTTTTGTCATACACGGGCGGGAATTCGTGGGATACGCGTTCAGAACTCATAATCCACGCTTCCGGACTGCGTCCGAATCGACTTGCAGAACTCCGAAACCGCCACGTGCAGCGGATTTACGCTATACGAGCGCAGATCCTCAAGGCTGTCAAATTCCGAAACCAGAACCGCGTCAAAGCTCCGCTCGGAGGGGTTGACATTAATGCCGACCTCCATAGCCTTTATCTCGGGAATCTGCCCTTTCAGCGCAAGCAGACGCTCCCTGAACTTCAACATATTCTCCTCTTCGCCGTCCTTAAACTTCCACATTACAATATGCTTAATCATACTAACTCCTTATTTCAATAGCAAATCCAAAACCGTACAGACGAGCTGACGCTCGTCTGTACTCGCCTGAGCGACCTGCAACACCGCAAAGCGGTGTTGCAGGTCGCGTTTTGGATTTGCACTAGTTACGGGTAGGTTGCCGTGAGTTATAATGCCCATAGATTACAACTAAATTATATCACATTCCTCCACAAAAATCAAGCCTTATAATTCCAAAAATGCTTGACTTTTCACATTTAGTATGATATAATGATTAAAAGATTTCATTTTTGGAGGTTCTCTATGAGCAATTCACTGTTTAAGACCGATTCGGAATGGAAGAAGTTCATCAATGACATTCTGGCGCTGGACGACCTTGACGAGTTCGATGTCGAGCCGAATTTCGAGAGCGTTGACGGACTTGTCCGCGCGCTTTGCAACGGCGCGGAGAATGACGATTTTGAGGCGCAGTTCGAGTTGGCAACTCTGCTGCATGAAACGGAAAATGACGAGCTTGCCGACATATATTACAAGAAAGCGGCGGATTTGGGTCTGTCCGAGGCGCAGTTCAATTACGGTCTTTCAATGGATATTGCCGGTGACAAGTCAGAGGCGGAGAAGTATTACCGTATGGCGATGGAACAGGGCGACGGCAATGCCGCGTATTTCCTCGGCGCGATATTTGACGAAAAGGGGGAAACCGCCGAGGCGGTAAAATACTTCCGTATCGCTGCCGAGCAGGATATAACGGAAGCACAGTGTGACCTTGCGTGGCTGCTTGAAAAAGCCGGAAACGATGAGGAAGCGGAAAAGTATTATCGTCTTGCCGCCGAAAAGGGAGATGAGAGCGCGCAGAATAATCTGTCCATACTGCTCAGGAATCTGGGCAGGCTTGACGAGTCCGAGGAATTTTGCCGTATGGCGGCGGATAACGGTCATAGCAAGGCGCAATACAGGCTTGCCGTTATGCTTGAGGAAAAGGGCAATGCCGAGGAAGCCGAAAAATACTATCGTATGGCGGCGGAGCAGGGCAACGAGAACGCCTTGGAACACTTCAGCACGGCTGATGTAAATGCCGAAAGCGCCGAGGAGCTGAAAAACAAGCTGTTCAAGACCGACAAGACATGGGATAAGTTTGTTACTGCGGCGATGAAACTTAAAAGCTACAATCTCGGTTCCACGCGCGAGGAAGCAGTGAATAAAATTTACGCGTATTTCGACGAGGCGCAGTCGGGCGACGCGACTTCGCAGTACAATCTCGGAAATCTGCTCCGCGAGGCGGGCGAACGCGCCAAGGGCGACAGATTCATCAAGATGGCTGCCGACCAAGGGATTGCGGACGCGCAGTTCAATTACGGCGTTTCGATGTACTACGACCGCAAAGCTGATATCGCGGAGAAGTACTACAAAATGGCAGCAGCCCAGGGTCACGAATTGGCGGCATACAATCTCGCGCTGATATACCGTGATTCGGGGATTACGGACGATGCGGTGAAATATTTCCGTATCAGCGCGGATAAGGGCATTCACGAGGCGGAGTGCGACCTCGGCAGAATGTTGATTAAACTGGGCAAAAAGTCCGAGGGTATGAAGATGTTGAAAAAGGCGGCGGACGCGGGATACGACCGCGCGAAGCACAATCTCGCCTATCAGCTGAAGCAATCCGGAAAGTTGGACGAGGCGGAGAAATATTACCGTATGGCGGCGGATAACGGTTACACAGACGCGATGTTCCCTCTTGCGGATTTGCTTGATGACAAGGGAAATACTGAGGAAGCGATACATTATTTTAAGCTCGCCGCAGATAAAGGCGATGAAACCGCGGCATATAACGCGGGATTAATGCTGAACCGCACGGGAAAAACCACGGAAGCTAAAAAGTACTTCCTTATGGCGGCGAAACGGGGCGACCACGACGCGGAGTATAAGCTCGGGTATATATTCCACACAGAGGGGGATACCAAGCAAGCGGCTAAGTATTACCGTCCCGCGGCGGATTCGGGATTGAAATACGCGCAGTATAACCTTGCGGCAATTTTGGACGAGAATGGCAAGCTTGACGAATCGGAGAAGTACTACCGTATGGCGGCGGAGCAAGGCTTGGATATTGCGCAGAATAATCTCGGCGTTATTCTTTTTGAAAGCGGGAGAGTTGAGGAAGCGGAGCGTTATCTGCGTTTGGCTGTGGAACAGAAGTGTGTCGACGCGTATGATTCTCTGGCGGAGCTGCTCGAGAGTACGGGAAGAGCCGAGGAAGCCAAGAAATATCGGCAGCTGCTTGCGGAGCAGGACAACGATTAATTTGGGAGGAATCACAATGAATAGTGAGGTCTTTGAGGATAAGTTCATATTTAAGCTGTTGGTTAAGCGTATGGCGGAATCACCCGACAGCCAGTTTTACGGCGACCGAGAGGGCGCGGAGAAATCACTGCGGGAGCGGGTTGAGAAAGCGAAGAACGGCGAACCCGAAAGCTGCTTTGTTTTCGGAATGCTGCTGACGGAAATCGGCGAGTTCGGATACGCGACAAACCTTATCCGCGTGGCGGCGGACGGTGGAATTGTCGATGCGCAGACGCTTCTCGGAATGATACTTATGGACGCGGAAAACAAAGATGAAGCGGAAAAATACCTTCGTCTGGCGGTGGAGCAGGGCGACGTTGACGCGCAAAACAATCTCGCCACGTTGCTTTATAATAACGGAGAAAAAGAAGAAGCGGAGAAATACTACCGCTTGGCGGCGGAGCAGAACGATTCTGAGGCGCAGTTCAATCTCGCGGTTGTTCTTCTTGAAGCGGATAAGGTTGATGAGGCAATAAAGTATTTTCGTATGGCAGCAGATCAGGGAGATTCCAAATCGCAGCATAACCTCGCCATTTTGCTGAATCAATTCGGAAAAATCGAAGAAGCGGAGAAATACTACCGCTTGGCGGCAGAGCAAGGCGATTCCGATTCGCAGTATTTCTTAGCGGAGATGCTCCAAAATTCAGGAAGAACCGAAGAGGCTGAAAAATACTATCGTATGGCGGTGGAGCAGGGTGACCCCGACGCGGCGGCTTGCTATGCGGAATTGCTCAGCAAGAAAAACGATATTGACGGTGCGGAAAAATATTACCGCGTTGCTGCGGATAAGGGCGATCCCGAGGCTCAGAATGAACTCGCGCTCATATTAAAGCAAAAGAACAATTTGGACGAAGCCGCGCGCTACTGGCATATGTCCGCCGACGCGGGCAACACATACGCAATGCTCAATCTGGGGATTTTATACGAGAAAAAAGGCAATCTTGCCGAAGCGGAAAAGTATTACCGCCTTGCGGCGGAACAAAACGATTCTCAGGCGCAGTTCAATCTCGGAATAATTCTGTATGAAGCGGATAATGTTGACGAGGCGATAAAGTATTTCCGTATGGCGGCGGATCAAGGTCATTCCAATTCGCAGAAAAACCTCGCCATTTTGCTGAAGCAATCCGGAAAAATCGAAGAAGCGAGAAAGTATTATCGTCTGGCGGCAGAGCAAGGTGATTCCGATTCGCAATATAATTTTGCCGTTTTCCTTGAGGACAACGGAGAAATGGAAGAAGCCAAGAAATACTATCGTCTGGCAGCTGAGCAGGGTGACGTTGACGCGCAAAACAATCTCGCGAATTTGCTTGATGAAAGCGGAGAACAAGAGGAAGCGGAAAAATATTATCGTCTTGCGGCGGAACAGGGCGACTCCAACGCGCAGTGTAATCTTGCAGGCTTGCTTAAAGAAACGGGCAGAACGGAAGAGGCGAAAAAATACTATCTTCTGTCGGCAAAGCATGGCAATTCCAGCGCGCAAAACAATCTCGCCAATTTGCTTTATGGCAGCGGAGAAAAAGAGGAAGCGGAGAAATATTATCGTCTGGCGGCAGAACAGGGCAACGAAACTGCCCAAAAAAATCTCGCCGAGCTGCTTGCGGAAACGGGCAGAACGGAATAGGCAAAAAACTATCTTTCGGAGGCAGACTTGGATCTGCCGTTCGTTTTTACGTTTGGTAATTGTTGTGATTTACACAGTGTCGAGAAAATCAAACGGTTGACAAATTGCTCCAGATATGTTATACTAAAATCAGAGGGTTTGTGTGAACAGGCTCTAACATAATTTAAGGAGCGTCAATATGTACAAGAATTATATTTTCGATTTATACGGAACGTTGGTGGACATTCGCACCAACGAAAACAAGCCCTATTTGTGGGAGAAGATGACGGAGATTTTTGGCTTTTACGGAGCGGCATATGAAAAAACCGAGCTGAAACGCGCATATTTTACATATTGCCGCGAGCTGGAATCTACGGCTCGTGAGGACGATGAATTTGCCGAAATCGACTTGGATTTGGTGTTCCGCAAGCTGTTTTCGGACAAGGACGTTGAGATTGACGATTCCACGCTGAACGCCGTTATGATGTTCACACGTTCTCTTTCCACGAAGTTTATCCGCTTGTATGACGGCGTGGAGGGCTTCCTTAAAGCACTGAAGAAAAAGAAAAAGCACGTATATCTGCTCTCCAACGCGCAGAGGGGGTTCACGCGCCCGGAGCTGAAACTCCTCGGAATCCAGAAGTACTTCAACGGGATTTTCATCTCCTCGGAGCAGGGCGTGAAAAAGCCCTCGCCCAAGTTCTTCAACGGGCTGATGGAGCGGTATCTTTTGAAACCCCAAGAGAGCATAATGATAGGAAATGACGCAAGCTCGGATATTGCGGGCGCGACATCTGTCGGAATGGATTCGCTGTATATCCACACCGAAATTTCCCCCGAATGCCCCGAACCGCCGTCTGACGCGACTTTCACGGTTATGGACGGAGATTTCCGAAAAATTAAAGATTTGATTTTGAAGTAAATACTAAATACGCAAAAACGCGGTGAGATTTTTCTTGCCGCGTTTTTCATTTTTTTGCAGTCGCGAACGTGCTACCATATAATCAGCGCCGAGCGGGACGAAAATTCCGCGCACCAACGGGCGCAAAATTTCATACACTGAAAGGAGGATTAATATGGATAACACGATAATTGTTGCCTTGATTTCGCTGGTCGGAACGCTCGGCGGCTCACTCGGCGGGATTCTGGTATCGAGCAAGCTGACGGCATACCGAATCGAACAGCTCGAAAAGAAAGTTGAGGAGCATAATCAATTCGCGCGGAGAATGCCCGTGGTCGAGAGTCAAATTGAGGAGATTTCGCGGCGCGTGGACGATTTGAAAGAGTATCACAAGGGGGTATAACTATGAAAATAAACTGGCAAAGAAAACTTACATCGCGTAAGCTCTGGGTGTCCGTTGCGGGATTTGTTGCGGGGCTTATAGTAATTTTCGGCGGCTCTCAAGAGAAGTCCGATAAGATTTCGGGAGCGATTTTAAGCAGCGCGGCTGTTGTTGGATACATATTCGGCGAGGGGCTAACGGATGCCTCCGCCGTAAAGAAAGGCGGTGAGAGCGATGACGATGAAAGGGATTGACGTAAGCGGTTGGCAGGGCAAAATCGATTTCGCAAAGGTAAAGGCAAGCGGAGTCGAGTTTGTGATTGTCAAGGCGGGATACAGTACGTCCACGGTGGACACGTTCGAGAGCAACTACGCCGCCGCCAAAGCTGCGGGACTTCACGTCGGCGCGTACTGGTACAGCTACGCGGATTCCGTTGAGGATGCCCTCGCCGAGGCAAAAGCCTGTGTAAAGGCGGTGAAAGGCAAGCAGTTCGATTTCCCGATTTATTTCGACTTGGAGGAGAATTTCCAATTCCAAAAGGGTAAGGCATTCTGCGACAGTCTGGTGAACACATTCTGCCCCGAATTGGAGAAAAACGGCTTGTTCACCGGGCTTTATATGAGCCGTTGGTTTCTTGAGAATTACATCTCCGAGAGTGTTCGCAAGCGGTTCGCGATCTGGGTCGCGGAGTATTCGTCCGTGAACCGATACAAGGGCACATACGGAATCTGGCAGTACGGAGTTGGGCGCGTTTCGGGAATCGACGGCGACTGCGATATGGACATCGGATACATCGACTATCCCGCGATAATCAAGAATGCCGGTCTGAACGGCTATGACAAATCCGAATCTCCCGAATCCCCCGAATCTCCGACCAAGAAATCCGTTGAGGAGATTGCCCGCGAGGTGATCCGCGGCGACTGGGGCAACGGCGAGGAACGCAAAAAACGACTTACCCAGGCGGGCTATGATTACTACGCGGTTCACAGCGCAGTGGAAAAGCTGATGAATCCCCCTTAGAAAAGGCCAGGGGAGCTTGCTATAGCGGTAATACGCGGCGATTG
>CAMWMN010000088.1 GCA_947175385.1 uncultured Clostridia bacterium
CGATAATCGAAATACGCGAGACCGAGTTTAGCAAAGAAAAACACCGCCAGAATCAGGTCGATAATAGGGAACACCACGTTATTTACAACGGTTTTGATCTGCCCCGAAGCGGACTTCCAAGTACCCTCAATCGCTCCCGCGACATTGCCGTCAGCGAAGGCGCAGAGCGACATCGCGGACATCACGGCGATAATTAAAATCGCGATTAAAATAAATTTTACGGTTTTCTTTTTCATAAAAAATTCCTTTCTCAATGTGTTGGAGCAACGTGCCAATCGTCGAATACGTTGCCTTTAATGGTAAGACTGTCGGTCAAGTTCGCGGAAAGCATTCCCGCAGGAGTCCAGCAGTCGATTGCCCAAGTGTAAACCTTGTAATTCCCGTCGGGATACCACACGGGCGTGAAATGCGTCCGATTGTTGTAAGTGCTGAATTTATTTTTTCGGAACTCCAGAACGTTTGTCGAAGTGGATTCCAAAAGCCGCCAATAAGCCGCGTAATAAAATTCGGGAAAGTACGCGACCGCGTTCTGGAGCGGCGTATGCTCGCCGTTTCCGTAAATCGACGCAGTTACTTTTTCGTTGATTCCGTAGCCGGATTTCATTGTTTTTCCAACCGCCGTGGGATTTTTCTCATCGCAGGAAATTTCCATTTTCGCGCTCATCGAAACGGAAAAAGAATTACTGCGAAATTTCCATTCTCCCTCGTCAACCCAATATCCGTAATCCACCCAATGATTTCCCGTCCACCGCCAGCTCGAATGCCACACCCATTTCGGCTGCCAATACGCTTCCCAGACGCTCCACGCAGCCGCAGTTTTCTGCGGATTTTTGGGAACGTTCGCGACCGAGAAATTATCGTTTCGATCGTCCGCCGTTGGGTCGGGCGGCGGATTTTTATTTAAGTCCACGATACTCGCCGAAATATTGGTTTTATTCGCGGACGCGCCGCCCGAAACCGTCACGCGAATATCCACCGTCTGCTCGGTATTGGGAGTCCGCCACTTGCACCAGACAAGCTGCGAACTGCCCTCGGGATACACGATATTCCCGACCGTGTACACCTTGTTTTTGATGTAAAATTTCACGGTCACGGGGTTGTCCGGAGTATGCCTGCCGCCGCTCACAGTAACGCTTGTGTACACATCGGTGTCGACGCGGTATTCCACATCGCCGCCCGAAATTTTCACATCTTCATCCGGTTCTCTAAACGACACGATTCCGACGCCGAGATATTGAATAATGTCGCTGTCCGTCGCTTTTGAATCGGTCGAACCCGTCCACGCGCTGTAACCCAAATCATCGCGCTCTAGAAACATCGAAAGCGGCAGATTTTTGTGCGACAGCGGACCGAGCTTGTAATTCAAATCGCCGTTGGTTTTGAGATTGTAAAGTGCCGCCTCTGTCGCTGTCATCGCAGTCCTAGAGCCGTTGTACGTGACATACATAATCGGCTCGATCATCAATTTGTAATCGCCGCTTGTGAGATTTTCAAACGAAATTCCAACGTGATTTGAAATCCCGCGAACCACCTGCTCGTCCGTAAAATAGCTTCGGATTTTCTCGATATTCGCCGCCGAATTTCCGTCCGAAATAATTGTCGGCAGAGGCTGAGCGGGAGTTTTGTAAACGTATTTCCCCGTGTTTACCGAAAGCTCCGAACCCGCATTATAGGCGGATTTGCTCACCTTTCCGAAATGGAATTTAATATCGCCCGCGTTGCTGTTCGTGTAGTCGATCGACGCAGATTTAACCGCTCCCGTTTCGGAATCCACGACCGTAATTCGCACTCCGTCATTTCCCGGATTCCAGAAATTCTGAGAGGTTCCGCTGCCCAGATTTCCGCCGCCGTTGTCGATATTTGGATTTCCCTCCGCGAACGCGGCGGAATTAACGCAAAAAATCGCTGCAAGAAACGCGGCGAAAAAACGCTTGAATTTAATAAAAATCACCTCCAAAAGAAAATGCGCCGAACCAGTGTGACCGCCTTTTATGCGCGACATCGTGTCGCGCTCGGGCGGTCACCTTAAAGCGTCCTGCTTTTGCTCAGCGCATTTGCGGTTATCCGAGGTAACCGATTTTATTTCCGTTCTCGTACATTTCGGGCGCGGATTCCGCGACTCCACCGCCGCCCTCGTCTTTCACCCAACCGAACCCGTTGATGTAAATCTGACCGTCCTTTTTGTCGCCGTGATTGGGGGTGTTCGAAGAGATTTCCGGCGGTTTTATTTCGGTTTGTTCGGGTTCGTAGATTGGCTCTGCATCTGGGTTGGTGAGCGTTTTCTCGTCCTCTATTTTCGGCGGCGGAGGCGGACTGTTTTCCTTTTCGGGTTCGGGAAAATTCTGCTTTACTTCGATTAATTCCGAATTATTTTCCGGCTGATTTTCCGATTGAATTTCGGGATTTTTAATTGGGGGTTTTTGAATTTTGGGCTTTGAAATTTCGGGATTAATTCCGAGGATAATTTCCGAATTGATTTCGGGAATTTCCGCGCGGATTTCCGAGTCGGAACCCGCCGCCGAAACGCTCGGCGGAGCGTTCTCCTTATCCGCCACAAACCGCGTTGTTATCAGCATTGCGAGCATTGCGCAGAGTACCGTTCCGCCGAATACGGCGAGTCGTCTTTTGGTTTTCAGTGTCATAAAAATCACCTGTCCTTTCAGTTTTGTTACTTCAACAATACCACATTTTTTCGCGGAAATCCAGCATCAAAACCACTAAAATTTCGGCGTAAATTTTGACTTAACGCACAAATTTACTTTCATCGGCGGAAGAATTTCTCCGCAGAACGAAATTGGCACTTCAAGAGTTATATACGAGGTCGCGGAAAACTGTTTTATGTCCTCGGAATCCGGAGCAAACTCCGCGTTATCCACATTCACAGACAACCCGTAAACGCAGTATTCATCGGCTTTCGCGTGTTTATCTCCAACGGATTTCAATCCGAGAAGAGCGTCGATTCTGCCGTAAATATCTCCGCTCGAAATCGCGGATTTCCACGAACTTCCCGAATACCTGTAACCGCCGGAATACCCCTCGCGAATGCCGTCGTAAACGTTCGCATAATTTCCGACCGCCGCCGAAATTACAGCCGACTGCACCGCGTCCTTGACACCCGCCGAAATTGTAACGAGCCGCGCAATCTGCCACAGCACCACAAAAAATATCATTCCCGCAAGCACGATAACGACCGCCCACGGTGCGGAGGAAAAGCCCTTTTTCGAGCGTAATAATTTGCGGACTTTTGTCATTTGTGGTACACCTCACTCTTGCCGGAAGCCTTTGCTGTCAGTGTTACGGGGAAGCTCCCAAACTCGCCGAATCCTATATCCATTTTGTAGGTGCAAGTAACCGTAAACTCCTGATTTATTTGGATTTTCCCCGTTCGCGACCAATTAATTGTCGGGAAAATTCCTGTTTTTTCGGATAAAATCTGCGCTCTCGCTGTGGTTTCCGCGCCGATTCTCCCCGAAATTTCCGCCTCGCGCACAAGCTCGTCGGCGTAATTATCCAACTGAATTTTCGCGGAAACAACGGGCGCGACCGCCATTATAAGCGCGATTGCCATAACCACAACGAGTACGATTATAACCGCGTCAAAATACCCCTCGCCGCGCTTTGAACGTAATAATTTTCGCAAATAAAATCCCTCCAATCAGAATTGCGACAGCGAATTTAGCAGCTGTATTCCCATGACTACAAGGTATGTCAAGAGAAATAACATCAACATTCCGAAAGAAAAAACACGGATTTTCGGCGGTATCTTCGCTGCCTTTGCTTTCAATCGCTGTAATTCGATCAACTTGAAATCGTGCGCCAGCATTTTGAAATAAACCGCGCTGTCATCTCCGCGAATCACGGATACCAAACCGCGCACCACATCGGACAACTGCGCCGAGCCGATACGCGCCTCAAATCTTGTGAGTGCCGCCTCATAGCTTGACGAACGCATATCCGCGCAGGTGACATCTAATTCGTATGCGAAATGCACTCCCGCGTGTTTTTTGAAGTTTTCCATAATGGACAAAACATCGCGCGAGGTCTTTAATTCCTGCTCCACAGTCGCCACAAAACGGGGGAGTTCCTGCTCGATAGCGTCGCGCTTTTCTCTCATCTTTTTATCTGCTTTGCCGTTCTCACGGAAGTAGATCGCAACGGCGAGGATAATGAAAAATGGGATCAGCAGCGGCATAAAGAACGCGCACGGAACAGCCAGAAGAGCTACCGAGAAAGCCTTTACAAACGATAATGCCGTAAAGGTTTCGGGAGTCATTTTAATTCCGGCGGACTTCAAAGTGCTTTCCAACCGCGATTTTTTATACCTGTCCATCGGAATTATTTTCCCGATTTTCACCGCAATTCCGAGCATAATCGCCTCAATATTTTTGGATAATTTCTTATCCTCAAGCCCTGTGTTCATGACTGCTTTCGAGGTCTTGAGATAGGGGATTTTCAGCGCGTTTGCAAGCAGCATAAACAACCCGACCGCAAGTGAAATTCCGAATATAATCATTAAAAATTCCATTCAAATCCCCCTTATCTCTTGTACTCAATCGGCTTGGTCAGCTTAATGACGATTGCCGTAGAAACGAAAATTCCGACCGCCGAAATCGCGAGAATTATCTGCCCCAAAACCGTGTGCATAAGCGAATTATACCAAGCCTTGTTGAGCATATATAACAGCGGAATATTGCCGATCACAAGAAATGCCATAGAAATAAACTCCTTGCGCGGTCCCGTGATCAGATATTCAAGGTCGGCATTTACAACACGCATATCCGACAATTTGTTTACAATCGGAGTAAGCGTGGATTTCAAGCTGCGGTCGCTCTGGCAGAGGATCAAGCTGTCGCACCATTCGTGAAACACCTCATTGTCGATTTTGGTTTTCATGTCAAGGATCGCCGCCGTAATATCCGGATTGGATAATTTTATACGGCTTATAAAGTTCTCAAAAACCGCTTTGACAGGCGCGTTCAGATAGTGGACATTTTCCTCGATAGAGGTTATAATGTCCTCGTTTCTCAAATATGCCGTTGTAATAATGGACAGCGCGGTTTCGAGTTCAGAGGATATTGCCTTTTTGTAGTTGGTAGCGGTTGTTTTAACGTACCAGAACGGCACGAACATCAATCCCACTGCCATAACGGGAGCAAGAAATGCATTCCCGATTGCAATGGCGATACAGATACCTACCGCGGATAGCCCTAACGAGCAAGCACATAATATGCCGAACATATTTGTCCGGTTGGTGAGACGTAATATTTCCTGCGCTTCGGATATTTCACGCCTGAAAACATTCGGCTTTTTCCTTTTCGTAGCTTCGTTTATCTGCGATTTGATACTGTTCGGTTTGGCGAGGATTCGTGTAAATATCCCCTCGGTGAACTCCATCGGCGAGATCCCGAACATCAGAAAAAATCCGACCACCAAGCCGATAAAAGCCACCGTTAATATTGCGTTCATGCGGATTTGCCCCCTTTCATAAGCACGTCCAGCTCGCCTTGCGGCATACCGTTTTCGAGCAGCCGTCTTTGGAGCGATTCGGAAATTTCCTCGACCTTCTCATGTGCGCCCTTGACGATAAATTTTCCGTTCTCCATGCGGTTTTCGGAAATCTTATACTGATACAGCGAGTGGTATTTTCGAGTGCCGTCCGCGCAAATTTCGCATTCCATGATCTCCATTATGCGCCGCTGTTTATTTTCAAGCTGCTTAGCGTAAACCACGATTGGAAACGCCTCCGTGACCAAATTCAAAATGACTTTATCGTCCACATTCGGATATTTTCTTTTGCAGAGCGTCACCATTCTGCGCCATGTGGATTCGCATGAATTCGAGTGGATTGTCGTTATAACGGTATGTCCTGTTCGCGCTGCTTCCTGCGCGGAATCCGCTTCCGAGGAGCGCATTTCTCCGACAACGATATAGTCGGGGTGGAAGCGGAGCGCCATATCCAACAAATCGTCTTGGGAAATGGATTTGCGGTCGTCCTCGGATTCGCGCGTTATGGTGTGGACGACTTTGTTCACGATATTTCCGTTTTCGTCGCGCTCCACCAAATCCAATTCACGAGAGCCGTTTTCAATCGTGAAAATACGTTTATCGTGCGGAATGGTGGTAAGCAGCCAGCCCGTCAGCGTTGTCTTTCCGCTTGAGGTTGCGCCGGCAACGGTTGTTGAAACACCGTACCTCACCAATGCCGATAACAGCTCCATCATATCATCGGTAGCCGTTCCGGATTTGAGGAAGTCCTCTTTCTGCAGCTTCTGCGCATTGACGATACGGATTGAAGCCGCTACGCCGACATCTTCATCGACAAGCGGTGTTTTCAACACGGCGATACGGATATTTTTTGAAAGGTGACCGAGAATCGCGGGCGAGGTGTTATCCAGCACCATTCCCGAAACGTGAAGCATACGCCTAACAACGTTAATGGCGTGGTCGGGCGACTCGAATCTCTCGTCTAGCTTGACATTTGTGCCGTTGCTGTACTGAACCTCGATGTCATCCCAAGAATTTATGTTGATCTCCTCAATGCCCGTCCCGAAAATATATTTTGTGAGGAACGAAAACTCCGCCATTTCGGTGTACAGCTTATCCACAAGCTCCGTCTGCGTAAGCCCCTCAACGGAAATACGGTAGTCAAGCAAATATTTGCCGATATACCGCTTGACCTGCAGCTTCACCTCGCCATTGCCCGAATTTACATTATTGATCCCGTCGATAACGAGCGCGGAATATTTGCTCGAAATGTACGACTGCACCTCGTTCAGCACATCGGAAAACTCCCGTTTTTTATCCGATTTAAAGAACAGGTTCTGGGTGTTGGAATTTGTTGTCAGCATAACTCGAACACCTCATTTGCGATTTTTGAAACAGCCTTACGGAAATCCTTGCTGTCCTTTTCGGTCAAGCCGCCGAACAGATTACCCGCGAGAAACTGCTTGTAAACCTCGTCGGAATGCGGAATTTTAAAGCTGACACCGCCCACGACCTGTTCGATGTTCTCGTCTGCCTGAAACTCATCGACATTGCTTGCCGCCTTGTACTGCTTATTGGCGTTGAATTTGTTGTCCAACAAAAGAGGGAGCTGCGAGTTCAAATACGAAATGGATTTCAAATCGCACGAAACCAGTCGCAGAACCGCGTCGGATTCGATTAGAGAAACCGCCGAAAGCGCGTCGTTAGTGATGTTGCTCGTGCAGTCGATAATGATGTAATCGCACATTTTCCGCAATTCCAAAATTAATTCGCGCGCCTGAGTTTCGGTATATGGCGCATACGAAAACGCGTTTTCTCCTTTCAGCATAGCGAGCATGGTGAGATATTCATTTTTCTTGTGAAGGATCGCGTTGTGCTTGATAAGGTTTTCGTCCACATGAGCCGCGCCGAGAATATTTCCGAGCGAGGTTTCCGCTTCGAGATCGGACGGCGGGCAGACATAGGGCAGAGGCGGCGCGGACATATCCGCAAGCACCAAAATTACATTTTTCTTTTGGCTCGCAATATATCTGGCGAGTTTCACGCTCATGATCGTCTTGCCCGATGAAGGCGATCCCCAAACCGCCAACACCTGATTATCCCGTCTGTCGGGCGGAAGCTCGAAGCAGTCATTCTCGGGATTGGCGAGGTCGAATTCGAGATCCAGTTCCTCATCGTCATCGCCGCGTGAGATCAAGGATTTAAACAGATTCGGCATCGGAATTCACCTCCGTTTCCATGTTATCCGAATTATTTTCCGAGTTGTTTTCGAGATTTTCATCGGAGCTATTTTCGGGATCGATTATGACCTTGTCGATCTCGGAATTGTTTTCACCGGAGTTTTCCTCGGTAACCTCGCTCTCCGAGGGTTTCTGCTGTACTTCGGGCTTGTTGGTAATTTCGTTTTCTTTTTCATTTTCCTTTCCTGCCGCCAATTCTGTCAGATATTTTTCCTGCGCCGAAATAAACTTCTGCGCGTTTTCATCCGTTCCGCGATATACAAGCGAAAGGTGAATCTCGCCCTCCGCTTCCAGTTCGGCAAGGATATTAGCCTGTTCGGGGGTTACGAGCAAGGTCACGGTTTCGGGCAGCTCGGTTTCTTCCTTGCCGTCGGGCTTTACGGTAACGGTTTCGTCATCGTTGCCTTTCTTGTCGGTTACGGCGATAACCTCGACATACTGTAATTCCTCGGGAACGACCGTTTCACCCTTTTCCTTGTAATCGACCGCGATCACCGACACGATATCTCCCGAAATGAGCTTGCCGGAAAGTCCTCCGGCAAATGACGGGATCGTTATGGAAATTGCTCTTTTCTCGCCCGTCAAGCCGTATAAGTAGGCGTTCTCCGAAGCGGGGGTATCGCTTACTTTCGCCGCGAGAACGTACTCGCCCTTGATCATCTCGGCAGCCGCGTACTTTCCAACAACGTCCTCGGATTTCTGCATGACCTCGGAGGGCATATTGTACGCTCCGACCTCTACGACCTCAATGTCCTTAGAGGTGATCTCCTGCCCGATCTTCAAGTCGTTCTTGATCCTCACGATCTTCATCGTGCTGCTCTTGCTCGCGTTAAAAAGCGGTGTAATTGCAAAACAAATTACAAGCGACAGCGCAATGCACACCACGCCCAGAACCGTTCTGTTTTTCAAAAATTTCATTGTAATTCTTCCTTTCAGAAAAATATTTTCATAACCAGATAGCCGATAAAAATAAACGGCACAAACGGCAGACTTTTATCTGCCGTTCTGCCGCGGAGCTTCTGCACGATTACGGAAACTCCATAAAAAATAAGCATGGAAATCTGCGCGAAAAGGAGCAGCGCGAAGCTGCTCCAAAGTCCGCAAACCATGCTCAGAGCCGCGATCAGCTTGACATCACCGCCGCCGATTTTACCCGTAAATAACGCTACAAAAAAGAAAATTGCGGCGACAATTAATCCCCACAAATTCTCCGAATTAAAATTAAAAATCGCCGAAAAAGTAACGGCGACGCTGATCCAATTCGGAATTTCACGAAATTTAATGTCCAAAACCGAGTCTATGCCAAGCAAAATTACAATCGCGGCAAACTGCATAACAGAGCCGATCATCAGCCGTTAAAATCGAACATATCCTTGACTTTTTGCGTCACGGTCGGCATAATTGTTTCGCCGAAAAGCGCGTAGAGACCGCCGAGCAGCAGCGCGCCAATCACAACCGCGATCAGAATTTTAACGCCCGAATCAACGAAATTCTCCGCGCGATTTGTCGCAAGCAAAAGCCTCGTCTGAGCTGTTCTCATGCGGAATCTACTGCGCACCCTTGCGGCAAAACCGCAAACCTTTGCCTTTACCGACTTTGCGGTCGCTTTAACGAAATTAAAAAAGTTTCTCATAAAAATACCCCCAAAATTAAATTACATCGACATTGTCGGAGCAGCCTCATATGACTGCTCCGACTGATTAAAATTTGCGTTAGACTGCCCCTGAAGCTGCGCAAGCGTCTGTCTGTACGCGTTTACGACCGCATTATTGATTTCTTCTCTCAACTCCGCGGTCTTGGGGAAGACGATGTCGTAATATTTTTTATCCGCGCCCTGATACGAGGGCATTGAGGCAAACAGCCCCTTTTTGCCATCCATAACGCGGATATTTCTGATCGCGATAGCGTCGTCCAGATTGATTGAGGCATACGCTTTTGTAGCTCCTTCGCCGGGATTCAAACTTGTGATTTTCACATCAATCTTCATGTTTTTTCCAATCCGCAAGCGTCCGCGACTGCGCCGATAATGATCACGATTATTACGACCGTTAAAATGATTGACCCGCTATCCGATCCCTCATCGGCGCAATCCGTGCTTGCAATGTACTGTGGTTTTTCAACGGCTGCCGCGCCTTGCGGTCGCGCCAGAAGCATGACCGCAATCAGCACCAGAAGCCACATTGCGAGCTTTTCCATCAGCCGTTAAAATCGAACATATCCTTGACTTTTTGCGTCACGGTCGGCATAATGGTTTCTCCGAACAGCGCGTAAAGTCCGGCGAGAAGCAGCGCGCCGATAACAACAGCAATCAGAATTTTGATGCCGCTGTCCACGAAATTCTCCGCGCGATTTGCCGCAAGCAAACCCCTCGTTTGCGCCGTTCTCATGCGGAAACTGTCGCGCGCTTTTGCAATAAAATTGCAAGCCTTTGTTTTAACGAAAGTCGCCGCACCAATAACTTTTGCCTTTGCATTCTTGAAAAAGTTTCTCATAAAAAAGTCCTCCAAAAAAATTTTATTTATGCAAAAACCGCGGATTTCTCCGCGGAATTACATCTTCATTTCGGGCGAATTTTCTTGCTCGCAATTCGGCTCGGGGAGCCGTTCCCACGCC
>CAMWMN010000089.1 GCA_947175385.1 uncultured Clostridia bacterium
CGGGAGTTCACGGCGGAAATGTTGTGTACAGCGGCGATGTCAAGGGGATTCTCAAATGCAAGGATTCCGTTACAGGGCAATATCTCAGCGGAAAAAAGAAAATCCCCGTTCCGAACAATCGCCGTTCCACCTCGGACAGATGGCTGAAGATAATCGGCGCAGCGGAGAACAACCTGAAAAATATCAACGTTGACATTCCAATCGGAATTTTCACTTGCGTAACGGGCGTTTCGGGCAGCGGAAAAAGCTCACTTGTAAACGAAATCGTCTACAAACACTTGTTCGGCAAGCTGAACAAGGGCAGAGTCCGCGCGGGAAAATTCAAGGATATGAAAGGTCTGGAGCATCTCGACAAAGTGATTATGATTGATCAATCACCGATTGGCAGAACTCCGCGCTCTAATCCCGCGACTTACACGGGCGTGTTCACCGATATTCGTGACTTGTTCGCTCAAACCACCGATGCGAAAACGCGCGGTTACACGGCGGGGCGGTTCTCGTTCAATGTCAAGGGCGGACGCTGCGAAGCGTGCCAGGGCGATGGAATCCTGAAGATAGAGATGCACTTTCTGCCCGATATTTTTGTTCCGTGTGAGGTCTGCAAAGGGCAGCGTTACAACCGCGAAACACTGGAGGTCAAGTACAAAGGCAAGAGCATTTACGATGTGCTGGAGATGACGGTTTCCGAGGGTGTAGAATTTTTTGCCAACATTCCGAAAATCTTCAATAAACTGAAAACCCTTGAGGAGGTCGGTCTGGGATACATCAAAATCGGGCAGTCCTCCACTACCCTGTCCGGCGGCGAAGCGCAGCGAATCAAACTGGCAACGGAGCTTTCCAAACGCTCCACCGGCAAGACCATATATATTCTTGATGAGCCTACAACGGGACTTCATTCCGCAGACGTTAAGAAGCTGATTGATATTTTACAGCGGCTGACAGACGCGGGAAATACGGTTCTTGTCATTGAACACAACCTTGATGTAATCAAGACTGCCGACTACATTATTGATATGGGGCCCGAAGGCGGCGACAACGGCGGAACGGTAATCGCAAACGGCACACCCGAGGAGATTGCGGCAAATCCGCAGTCGCATACGGGTGAATATTTGAAAAAGCTGTTGACAAAATGATAAGTTTATGGTAAAATTCTATTGTAGATAAATTAATGCAGCTCTCCGCGAGTAGTGAGGGAGCTGCATACATAAAACAGGAGGACTTTGTAATGAAGAAATTTTTTCAGGAATTTAAGGCATTCGCTCTCAAGGGCAATGTAATGAGCATGGCTGTCGGCGTAATCATCGGCGGCGCGTTTCAAGCTATCGTGACATCGCTTACCACAAATTTCATCAACCCGCTTATTGCGCTGCTGACGGGCGGAGTTAAAAAGGACGAGAACGGCAATCCGATGATTATCGGCGGCTCGTTCACGATAAACGGTGTGGATTTCAACTATGGAGCGTTTTTGTCAGCGGTAATCAACTTCCTGATTATGGCACTGATTTTGTTCCTGTTGATTAAAGGTATGAACAAGCTGATGGAAATCGGTCAAAAAAAGAAAGAGGAAGCACCCGCTGCTCCCCCCGAGCCTTCCAAGGAGGAAGTTTTGCTCACCGAGATCCGCGATTTGTTGAAAGCGCAAAATTCCGCTGAAGCAACTGAAGAAAAAACAAAATAGTACATAATCTTCCGAAAGGCATATTGTTTTTCGGAAAATGTTTAGGAGGTCGTATGATCAGAGAAATCACCGAAAACGACTACAAAGCGCTTATGGAGCTTTATCTCCACCTACATGAAACGGAGGTTCCACCGTTTGAGCTTGCAAAGGATGTTTGGGAGAAGATTGTTTCCGATGAGAACTATCACATAATTGTCGCGGAGGAGGACGGGAAAATCGTTTCCTCGTGTACTTGTGTGATTATCCCGAATTTAACGCGCGGTCCGCGCCCGTATGCGTGGGTGGAAAATGTTGTAACTCACGCTGATTATCGTGGAAAGGGACTTGCAACAAAGTGTCTCGACTATGCCAAGGAGCTTGCAATTCGTGAGAACTGCTACCGAATCGTTCTGATGACGGGTTCAAAACTGGAAAGCACTCTTAAATTCTACGAGAACGCAGGATATAACCGTAATGACAAAACGGGTTATATTCAGTGGTTATAACGCTTGAAGGGAAAATGTATGAATTGCAGAGTTTTTTACAATTGCTGGGAGATGCAATGCTGCGGTGACCCGTTCAAAATCGATGATACAATAAGGTGGACAGTTGTCAAGGAACGCCAACTCATGCTCAGTGGTGATACAACGCTCGGTGATTTGGATTACTTTTACGAGGCACACGACCATACCGCCGAGTTGTTTAACTTCACGGGTGTTGTAAAGCGGATTTGGGGATTGTATGAGAAATTTGAACCGTCCGATAAAGATCCGAATTTTCTGCTGATTCCTATACATGGGGAGCTAATCGAAATAGACTCCGTAGACGGTTGGGAAGAACCAATCGGTGAGCTTGAAATTACAGGCTATGTTGTGGAGTTGGAAGATTGTTCTGTAACAAGATTAGGTTCAAAAGAATAAACAAAAGGGCAGTCAACAGACTGCCCTTGATTTTTATGATTGCTTTCTGACCTTGATGTGAACCTCGCGGAGTTGCTGCTCCGTAACCTCGGTAGGCGCGCCCAACAGCAGATCCTGCGCGTTGGAGTTGAGCGGGAACGCGATAATCTCGCGAATGCTCTCCTCACCAGTCAACAACATTATCATTCTATCAACACCGGGCGCCATTCCTGCGTGAGGCGGCGCGCCGAACTTGAACGCGTTGTACAGTGCTCCGAACTTACTTGCAACGTCCTCTTCGGTGTAGCCCGCAATCTCGAACGCTTTAATCATAATGTCCAAATCATGGTTACGAACCGCGCCGGACGAAAGCTCCACACCATTGCACACGATGTCATACTGATATGCGAGAATCTCCAGCGGATCCTTGTTCATCAGCGCGTCAAGTCCGCCCTGCGGCATTGAGAACGGATTGTGGGTGAACGCCGGCTTCCCTGTTTCCTCGTCAAGCTCATACATCGGGAAATCAACGATAAAGCACATCTCAAAGCGGCTCTCGTCAATCAGATTCATACGCTTGGCGACCTCGGTGCGGATTTGTCCTGCGAACTTCGGCGCGTTCTTCTTGCCGTCGGCAATGAAGTACAGAACATCGCCGACCTCCAATTCGCAGCGTTTTGCAAGCTCATCGCGCTGCTCATCGTTCAGGAACTTGTCGATTGGACCGTTATACTTGAACTTTCTGCCGTCCTCGCCAGGTTCAACCTTGAAGTAACCGAGTCCTTTCATACCAACCTCGTTTACCGCAAAGTCCTCCATATTCTTGAAGAATGTCTTGGACTGCTTTGCCATATCGGGAACGCGGATTCCGCGGACGGTCTTGTTGCAGAACGGCTTGAAATCGCTGTCCACAAACAGGTCGGAAAGCTCCTTGATAATCAGCGGATTGCGCAAGTCGGGCTTGTCCGAACCGTAAGTCAGCATAGCCTCCTCAAACGGGATTCTGCGGAACGGTGCGGGGCTGACTTCCTTGTCGGAGAACTTCGTGAACGCCTCGTAGAGGACCTCCTCGGCAACCTTGAAAACGTCCTCCTGAGTTGCGAATGACATCTCGAAATCAAGCTGATAGAACTCTCCCGGCGAACGGTCGGCGCGAGCGTCCTCATCACGGAAACAGGGCGCAATCTGGAAATACTTGTCAAATCCCGAAACCATATAAATCTGCTTAAAAATCTGCGGAGCTTGAGGAAGCGCGTAGAACTTACCGTGGTGCTTGCGGCTGGGAATCAGATAATCGCGCGCACCCTCAGGAGAAGATGTGGACAGAATCGGGGTTTGCAGCTCCAGAAAGCCCATCTCATTCATTTTGTTGCGTATAAATGAAATAACCTTTGAACGGAACACGATATTGTCGTGCATTTTTCTGTTACGCAAGTCAAGATAGCGGTACTTCAGCCGCAAATCCTCCTTGGTCTTTTTGGACTCGTCCACCTCGAACGGCAGCGTTTCGGTGACCTTTCCGAGAATACGAACCTCCTCGGCTTCGATTTCAACCGTGCCGGTTTCGATTTTGTCATTATAGGTGCTCTCGTCACGCTTGAGAACCGTGCCCGCAACGGACACGGCGCATTCCTTGTGGATACCCTCCAACAGCGACTCGTTGTGGAACACGATCTGAACCACACCGTAATGATCACGCAAATCCACAAACATAATTCCGCCGTGGTCGCGGATATTCTCCACCCAGCCCGCCGCGCGGACTTTCTTGCCGATATCCTTTTCGCTTACCGCGTTACAGTATTGTGTACGGTATTCATTTTCAAAAAACATATTTTCAATCCTTTCGATTTTCTTAAAAATTACCTATTATATTATATCACCAAATTATCGAAATGTCAAGTTTTACAGAAAATATTTTTAATTTTTTGGCTATATTATTAAATGATGTTAAAAAGCCCTTGACAATCAAGACGTTTTGGTATATAATTATTAATGTATGTGGCAGAAACAGGAGTTTATATTATGGAAAAAACCAAAAAGAAAAGCAACAAACTGAATCTGATAATCTGCGGAATTGCCTTTGTGGTTATGATCGTATACCTGCTGTTCGTTGATAAAATCGACCACGTTGTTGGGGCTTTGAAATCAATCAACCCGTTTTTTATCGTGTTGTGCATGTTGTGTATGGCGGGATATTGGGTGTGTGAAGCAATATCTATATATGTGATTCTGAAACCTCTGCACCCGAAAATTCGATTCGGGCAGTGCTGGACGAACACAATCATCGGACAATACTTCAACTGTATCACCCCGTTCGCTTCGGGCGGGCAACCTATGCAGGCATATTATTACGTTCAGGGCGGAGTTCCGCTTGGCGCAGGACTAACTGCGCTGTTGTCAAGATTTATCGTGTTCCAGTTCGCACTGACTGTGTATTCGGTGTTCACGCTGATTTTCGGAATCAACCGATTTGGCAACGAGCTGTCGCAAAAGGGTTTGCTGCCGTTTGTGTTTGTCGGATTTGTTATTAATACGGCGGTAATCGTGTTCCTGTTAGGTATCGCGCTTTGGAAAAACGGGACACTTAAGGTTGCAAATGCTCTGATTACGCTGCTTGCAAAGATGAGAATCATCAAGAATCCGCTGCGCAAGCGACTTTACATTACCCGTGAAGCGAATAAGTTCTTCACAAACTTCAAATTTATCAAGAAAAACGTTTGGGTAATCATAAAATCCTGTTTTTTCACATTTTTGCAGTTGACACTCTCCTTCACAATCACTTACCTGCTGTGTATAGGCTTCGGCAAGAACTCTGAGAGTTACTTAAAAGTAATCTCATATCAAGCATATGTAAATATGATTACATCATTTATCCCTCTTCCGGGAGCGATCGGCGGCGCGGAGTTGGGCTTTTCGGGATTCTTTAACGAAATATTCGGGGACTACACGGGTGTCGCGATGATGATGTGGAGAATTTTAACGTTTTATCTGCCGATTCTGGTGGGAATTGCGCATATCCTTACTATGCGCAACAAAGGCTATAAAGAGCCATCCAATATGGAAGCTATGGAGAATCTCTATAAAATGGAGCAGGCGGCAATTGAGGAAGAGAACAACGATTAAAGGAAGATTGAAAATATGGCTAACACGCTTGATTTAAGGCACGAAATAGAACGTCGCAGAACGTTTGCGATTATCTCTCACCCGGACGCGGGAAAAACCACTCTGACAGAAAAGTTTCTGTTATACGGCGGGGCAATTACACTTGCGGGCGCGGTAAAGGGAAAGAAAAACGCTCGTCACGCAACCTCGGACTGGATGGAAATCGAGAAACAGCGCGGAATCTCCGTAACCTCATCGGTTATGCAGTTCAACTATGAGGGCTATTGCATCAACATTCTGGATACCCCGGGGCATCAGGACTTCTCCGAGGACACCTACCGTACGCTTATGGCGGCGGATTCCGCGGTGATGGTAATCGACGCGGCAAAGGGCGTTGAGAATCAGACGCGAAAGCTGTTTAAGGTCTGCGTTATGCGGAATATCCCGATTTTCACATTCATCAATAAGATGGACAGAGAATCCCGCAACCCGTTTGATTTGCTTGATGAAATTGAAAACGAGCTTGGAATTAAGACATATCCCGTAAACTGGCCTATCGGCTCTGGTAAAGAGTTCAAAGGTGTTTACGACCGCGAACATCGTCATATCATCTCGTTTGAAGCGAACAACGGTACTCGCGAGGTCGCCAAAACTGAGGTGGACCTCAACAATGAAAGCCTTGCGGAACTAATCGGGCAAACGAATTTTCGAACTCTTCAAGAGGACGTGGAGCTGCTGGACGGTGCTTCCGAGGAATTTGACGCTGAGCTTGTAAATCAAGGAAAGCTGTCGCCGGTGTTCTTTGGTTCGGCACTTACAAACTTTGGTGTTGAACCATTCCTTGAGAACTTTCTGAAAATGACAACTCCTCCCCTGCCCCGAACCACCGAAAACGGAACTGTTGATCCGTTTGACGAAAACTTCTCGGCGTTTATATTCAAGATTCAGGCGAATATGAACAAGGCTCACCGCGACAGAATTGCGTTTATGCGCATTGTCAGCGGCAAGTTTGACAAGGATATGGAGGTTTTGCACGTCCAGAATAACCGCGTAATGCGCCTGTCGCAGCCGCAGCAGATTATGGCGAATGACCGCGAGGTAATCTCCGAGGCTTACGCGGGTGATATTATGGGTGTATTCGACCCGGGAGTGTTCTCTATCGGGGATACGTTGTGTATGCCGAAAAACAAGGTGGTTTTCGAGGGTATTCCCACTTTCGCACCGGAGCATTTCGCGCGAATCCGTCAGAAGGACACACTTAAGCGCAAGCAGTTCATCAAAGGTACAACGCAAATTGCACAGGAAGGCGCAATTCAGATATTCTCTGAGCCGCAAAGCGGATTTGAGGAGGTCATCGTGGGAGTAGTCGGTGTACTTCAGTTTGAGGTTCTTGAATATCGCTTGAAAAACGAATACAGTGTTGACATAATCCGCGAGGATTTATCCTATGAATATATCCGTTGGATAACCAGTGAAAAGCATCTTGCGGGCGGTCTGGACGAACTTCAGAAGTTGATTCTCACCTCTGATACCAAACTGATTCAAGATGTCAAGGGCAACTATCTGTTGATTTTCACAAGCGAATGGAACATTAAGTGGGCGCTGGACAAGAACGAGGGGCTGGAGCTTGCAGAATTTAACAGAAATTGACAGCAAATTGTAAATTTCTATCCAATTCCGAATAATCCGACCGATTTCACCGCAAAGAAGTTCAATTAAATAAAAATATGCCGATTTCGACAACCGAAATCGGCATATTTTTTGCCCATTTTGAATTATAATTATATTACAAGTTGTACAAGCGAGGTGACAGAATGACAGTTTACATAGACGTTCTGATCGTACTGAATTTGTACATAAACTTCTTTCTTGTGCGCTCAACGGCGCTGATTACACGGCGGGAGTGCTCACCGAAACGGTGTTTGTTGGCGGCTGTTATCGGCTCGCTTGGTTCGCTTGTGATTCTGCTCCCGGAGCTGCCGTTTTTTGTTGTCGCGCTTGAAAAGGCAATCCTCGGCGGATTTATGGTTCTTGCGGCATTTGGGAGGCAAAAGCCCGTTGATTACGCGGTTTCGGCACTGTTTTTTCTGGTTGTGAGCTTTTCATTCGCGGGACTGATGATGGCACTGTGGACATTCATCGCGCCGTTGGGAATGGTCTTTACGAACGGTATTGCGTATTTCGATATTCCGTTGGTGGCTGTGGCTGCGTTCACGGCGGTAGCGTATTTCACGGTTAAATTGATAAGATATTTCGCGGACAAGCGATTACACTGCAACAAAATCTGCTCTGTGAAAATCACGGCAAACAGTGCAGAAGTTACGCTGCGCGGATTATCGGATACTGGTAACGGTTTGTGTGACATCATCACGGGGCTGCCCGTGATAATCTGCTCCGCCGATAAAATACGCGAAATCGCGCCGCAAAACGTTCTTGATTATCTCAGCGGAATCGCCGGTGACGGAATCCGCCTTGTTCCGCTGAAAACAATTTCGTCCGAAGCACTGATTCCGATTTTCAGAGCGGATAAAATCACGATTGACGGAAAATCCGCAGCGGCGTTTATCGGAGTTACCAAAAATCCAATGCAATCTGAAATCGACTGCATTTTTAACCCGAAAAGTATATCAATATAAATATGGAGGAATGAACATGTTAAGGAAAATACTGGAAAAATTTAAAAAATGGTTTATGAAACACTCTGACGATGTTCACTACATAAACGGCTCCGAGCAGCTTCCCGCGCCCCTTACCAAAGAAGAGGAAGAAGCGGCATTTCAACTGATGAAAACCGACTTTGACAAGGCGCGCGATATGCTAATCGTTCACAATCTGCGGCTTGTTGTGTACATAGCGAAGAAGTTTGAGAATACGGGAATCTGGCTTGAGGACTTAGTTTCCATAGGCACGGTGGGGTTGATTAAGGCAGTAAACACGTTCAGCCCGGACAAGAACATCAAGTTAGCGACCTATGCCTCGCGCTGCATTGAGAACGAAATTTTGATGTATCTGCGGAAATATTCGCAATACCGTTATGATATCTCGATTGATGAGCCGCTGAATGTCGACTGGGACGGCAACGAACTGTTATTGTCAGATGTTCTCGGTACGGATAGTGACTGCGTAAATTCTCACATTGAGGAGGAGGTTGAAAAGCAGCTTCTCCACGATGCGGTGAATCACCTTGCCCCGCGTGATAAGAAGATTATGGAAATGCGATTCGGATTGAATGGCTGTAAGGAGCGCACTCAAAAGGAGGTCGCGGACGAAATCGGCATCTCGCAAAGTTACATCTCGCGTCTGGAAAAGCGAATAATAAAACAGCTCCGCGAGGAACTGGAAAAGGTGTGCAACTAACACCCGAATCAGGCTGACTAGAAGCCCTTAGATACGAGGACGAATGACCGCTTAGCGGTCAACCTGCGTACCGCAGCTAGTCTTTGTGGCTGTTGCGTGTGCGGTTGACGAAGTAGATGAGGGTTTATCGACAGTCTGAACCCCTCCAAATCGGAGGGGATTTTGTTATATTCGGTTCTTGATTTTGTTAAGTGCGCCCTTTTCCAGACGCGAAACCTGCGCCTGACTGATTCCGATTTCCTTAGCGACCTCGACCTGCGTCTTCCCAAGAAAGAAACGGAGGTTCAATATACGCTTTTCACGGTTGCCAAGCCCGGCAATCGCCTCTTTAAGTGAGATCTCGTTAAGCCAGTTCCAGTCGTCATTGTTGTCACCAAGTTGGTCCAGCACATAAATCGTATCTCCCGCATCGGAGAACACAGGCTCGTACAGCGAAATCGGTTCGCTAATCGCCTCCAGTGCGATTACCACGTCCTGACGCGGTACATCGAGTTCTTTCGCGATTTCCTCAATGCGCGGTTCTCTGCCCTTCTGAGCGGTGAGGCGCTCCTTTGCCTGCATTGCCCTGTACGCCAGATCACGAACCGAACGGCTCACTCGGACAGGTGCATTGTCCCTCAGATACCGCCTTAGTTCACCCATAATCATCGGAACGGCATACGTTGAAAACCGCACGTTTTGGGTAATATCAAAGTTGTCAATCGCCTTGATAAGCCCGATACAACCGACCTGAAACAGATCGTCTGCGCTTTCTCCTCTGCCCATAAACCGCTGAATCACGCTTAATACCAGACGCAGATTCCCGCGGATAAGCTCCTCGCGTGCCGCCATATCGCCCTGCTTCACGCGTTTGAGAAGCTCTGTTTTTTCCGATTCCTTAAGCACTTTCAGCTTTGATGTATTCACTCCCGCGATTTCGACTTTATTGTAGTACATTTCCGACCTCCGTATTAGCTGCTTCCTTGAATGTACAATTATTATTGTCGGAAATCGGTTTTGATATTCTCCGAAATTTGTATGTGGGAAAATTTCACATTGTAAGAAAATTACAGGTAAAAGTGCGCTGTTTTAATGCTCTGCAATTCGGTTGAAAATCTTTTGTGCAAAATGACAAATTCTATTGTTAAAAAATAATTTCCTTAAAATGGTAAATATACAAAAGTTTATGGATTTTATC
>CAMWMN010000090.1 GCA_947175385.1 uncultured Clostridia bacterium
TGGACACCTGTCGAAATCTGAACCCCCAAGGTTCGGACAACGGCAGGTGTTATATTATAATCCCCTTTCCAATGCGGCTTTACGGTTGCTCAATTTAAATTTCAAAACGGACACCAAATTCAAAACAGCTCAAAATCGGATATCAAACATGAAAAAGGGCGGGATCCGAACTCCATAGTCTGATTTGAAATGAGGAAAATCCGCATAATATAGGGGAACGTTAAGATAATGTCTATTTTCAGCGTGTCACTTTTGGCATTCGCGGTACTCGGTCTCTTTCCTTAAAGGCGTTTTATAACCATTTTGGGCATGAGGGCGTTTTTCATTATAAAATAGCATATAGTTGGTGATCGCCGTTCTGAGCTCTTTCTCAGAACGGTATTTTGTTCTGTAAAGTTCCTCTCGCTTTAATGAGGAAAAGAACGATTCCATAACAGAATTGTCATACGGCAGATGTGCTCGTGAAAATGATTGGATTACACCCAACGATTCAACGTAGCTACCAAACGATTTTGAGCGGTAGTTGCTGCCACGATCGGTATGAAATATCATGCCTTCCTTTGGATGCCTAAGTTCATAAGCTGCCTTAAACGCACTTTTTATCAATTGGGTACTGTTTTTGTGTCCGACTTTATAACCAACAATCATTCGGGCATATAAATCAATAATAGCACAGATATAAATGTTCTTCTCGTTCCAACGAAAATATGTAACATCACTGACCCAAACCTCGTTTGGCTTAGAAACATTAAACTGTTGATTGAGGCGATTTTTAAATTTTCGTTGTTCCTTATCATATATCGATTTGGCATCTTGACGAATACTTATCAATCCCATATCGCGCATCAGTTTTCTGACGGTTTTATCGCTTGTTCGATAGCCCTGCTCCTTTAGCACAGCTGCGATTTTTGCAGCTCCGAAGATTTGGTTGTTCTCGTCATAGATTTCTTGTATTTTTATGCGCAGCTCCTCCTGTCTCTTTGAATACCAAGTGCTATCACGCTTGTTGCGAAGAATGAAGTTGTAAAAGGTTCCGCGAGGTACTTTCAAAGCCTCGCAAAGCATATGCACGCTGTATTTTCCGTACAGTCGTTCTAATGCGTCGAGCTTCTCATTAAGCGGGGAACTAACGGTGCAATTAACGCTTTGCAGGATTTCGATAATCCCTTCAAGACGCGTGACCTTGTTTTCAAGCCGACGTAAACTTGATTTTGTAAGATCGGGAGGAACATTATTCTGTTCCTTGACCCATTTGTAAACGGTGCTCCTTGAGATTGAAAGCGATATGGCAATTTCGGCTGCGGGAGTGCCTGATCTATAAAGGTTTATTGCCTCTTGCTTGGTTATATCGGAATGTCTGTTCATAATGAAACCCCCTTTTGATTCTATTATATAATAAAGCGTGAGGTTTTGCAAGAGGCACAATATAATGTGGGCACTTCAATTGTATAGAAAATATATTGACATTTAGCACAATATGCTGTATAATATAAAAAGAAGAAGTTAAAGACTTTAAGGGCGGCTAATAAAATGATTATACACGAAAAGAACAAGGCAAATTCTCCGTTGACATTCAAAGCACCACAGGATTTATGCGTATTTGTCAAAAATGAAAACCCGCATTGTGGTATTATGGAGAGAGAAAAAATTATTGTCAATGGAATTGGATGTACTTTAAATAATGTAATAAGAAGCGGACATAAATTGGATTACAATACTCAACGAGATAAAGACTTGCTTCAAAGATTGATACAAACGCACACTTTAAAAGAAAGCATTATTGTAAATAGAGCCGTGCGTTCCATCGAATATGAATTGACATTAGCCAGAAACAAAGGATTGTCAAAAAAGTGCTTGTTTCATGATGGATTTGTATACACATCTTTACTTAACGCATATTCAGGTCAAATTCATTTAAATATACTAATCCCCAAAGGTACACCATATTTATATACAGGTATTTTTAGCAACACTGTTGGTTCATATCCTCCCGAGGAAAATCAGACAATCGAGGATACAGTGGGAGAGCTAATATTAGATATTGGAACAATCTTAAAAATTGATAGAAAGAGGCGACATGGTGGAATCACAATATATGATGTCCATGTAGATAATGCACATAACATTGAAAATTAAGTAAATTAATATTTCTTTTTTGAAACCTGTTGAGAACTGAAACCCAACGGTTTGGACAACGACATTTTTGGTTGTAGTTCCTTTTTCAATGCGGTTTTACAGTGATTGTTTTGGATTTTAAATTGGACACTAAATTTGAAACAGCTCAAAAACGAATACCAAACACGAAAAAAGGCGGGAGCCGAACCGCTAGAGTCCGATTTGGAATGCGAAAAATCCGCATAATATTAGGGAGCGTTAAAATGATTTCTATTTTCAGCGTGTCTCTTTTGATGTTTGAAGTATTCAACATCCTTCTTTAGCAAGAAACAGTAACCGTGAACGATTATGAGAGTGTTTCCAATAAAATCAGAGGCAACATGGGAAGCACCGATTTTTCGGCCGACTTTAACAAATTGGAGATTTCAACATTCGTTAAATTATACAAAAGCCTATTGAGGATTTTAGGCAATCAAATAAAAAATTACACGTTGCGCAGGATTTCGACATCTTGCGAAACAGGCATTGAAAAACACACAAAAGTATGCTATAATAATTGTAAAATTACAATATGATTTTTGAGGGAGGAATTCAAATGGCAATTAAATTAGTGACGCTACCGTCAACAGAGTTCGGCGCGGAATTGGAACGTGATGGGAGCGAAGAGTTTCGTGTGGTGTACCGTCCGAGTGAGCGCAACCCGGATTTCTACATATACCACGGTTTGTGGTATCCCGAGGAGGATTATCCGGACGGTTACATTGCTGTACCGTTCGGTTCGGTGTACGGCGGAATACAAATGTTTGCTGCTGGTACAGCCTTTGCAAATGTTGAGGGAAGCACGGACGACCCCAAACCGGGTCATTATAGCACGTGGCGGCAGCTGATGAAGGATAAAATATCAAATTACACGACCTGTTGTGCGGAAACGGACACAATTTACCGTTCCGCGACCCGACAGAGGGATATGCGCTTTCAATGCACATATGGCGGAAATGAAAAGCCCAATTATGTCGATTACAAAAAAGGAATATGGATGCAGGGCGCACACGTTTTGATGAACGAAACATCATCGCGTAAACCGTCGGAGGGTGCGATTGTATATATGCTTCCTCTTTGCCAAGCACACAACATTTACGATAAAATAACCGGAACTTTCGGCACGGGCTACTTTATGAAGCTGCGCCGCGCTCAGGAGGTCATAACCTTGACGGGATTTATTTCGTCGAGTACAATTCAAAACGCGATATTGAAGGAGGAACTTGAAATGCAAAGCTTGCAGACAACCGAAAAACCACAGCTGTCCGTAGGACTGGAATTCACGTTTATGGGCGTGGATCTCGGTGCTTATTACACGAAGAAAATCGACGGCTATCAAATCTATGTTGCACCGATGAACGTTGACAACAAGGCGGAAATTTCCTTGAGCGAAATGATCGAGCAGTTTAATCAATTGGCGGGCGCGGGTTCGCTTTCCGAGGACGACGTTAAAAGGAAGATCGAAACCGAAGAAAATAATGAGACTGTCGCGAACATCGATTGGGGTTCGATAAAATTCTGCCTGAAAATGCTTTTTTTGAACATCGATTCGGAAAAGGATACGAAAACCACGGAATACGCGCTGTCGCTTCAAATCATCGCGGACGGGCTTATTCCAAAGGAGATCACCGTGTTCAATGTCAAGTCCTTGAGCTTCAACATCTGGAACACAAAGCGTCAGAACGTACTCGACAAAATGGCACTGTCAACTCCCGAATCCCTTTAAGGATGTGATCGTTTGAGCGAGAAGGATTTTTCATTGAGCGTCGGTATGCGCGGAACCCTGCTCGGCTACGATGCGGTTGCCGCGTACAGCCGTCAACACGGCGTGAACTGTTTTCAAGGTCGTTTGAGCATAGACGGCGGCGACGCCAATTGTTTAATTTCACAGATCGACAGCGGTCTGTCGGAAAAATTGCGTGCTGTTTTGCCCGATTTTTTATCTCAAATAAACGCCGATGTGAGTTTTAGCTTCGGCTACGACCACTCGCTTTTCACGGTTGATACGGATAGTCTGAAATTTACTGCGCTCTCTTTGAAAAACGAGCGCGGCGAATCGACTGGAAGCGGCTTTCTGTGCGTGATTTCGGAGAATAACTGTAAGAGCGAAAATAATGGGATCATTGCGGATTTAATTAAAACCGCAAAGGACTTCATCGGCATAGACATTTTTTATTTCTGCGTTCTGAACGGACAGCAGCCTGTCGACATCGGCAGACTGCTGAAGCCATTTGACAAAAGGGAAGCGATAATGCCGCCCGCGAAATTATTTAACGGCGGATTTTGCCTCTATTCAAATTACGAATTTTCCGAAGAGCGCGGCGGCGTTATGGACAAGTTTTTGGGTGAACTGCTCGGTATAAAAGGTCTCGCGTTTTTTGCCGGCAAGGATAAAAACAACGCGGCGTATTTCGCGCTGTCACTGCCGCGGCTATCCAACAACATCCTGAGCGTTGAGGATCTGATCCTGAAATTCGCGAAGGGCAAAACCGGCGTTTATTTCGAGGTCTCGGGTGCGCTCACTTTAAGCACAGTTCCCGAAATGAAATTCGCGCTGGACTGCACCTTGTCGTCCGAACGCGTAATGCTTTCGGCGGCGGTCGTGTCGAAGAAATTCGTGAATCTTGTCGGTAATTTCTACCTCGGCGATGTGGTACTCACAATCGGTTACGACAAAGGGCTGACGTTCGGCATACTCGGCGAAATGCAATTGCGGAAGCTGTTTTTGTTCGGCGCGGTACAGCTCACTTACAACGGCGTTCTGAACGTGCAGCTGATAAGCCTTGCGACAGGCAAACTCACAATCTCGTCGCTCGTTGAAAATATCGCCGGTCTGTATATTTCGGGTCTTAACGCGCTCGACAATATTCTTTGCGTAGATTATTTCAAAATCGATTTCAAGAAAAACTTCCAAATTAATTGGTTCAAAAACGATGATGTTCCGCAAATCGTAAACTTCTTCAACAACAATATCAAGGCAAGTGAATTATTTCTTGACGCCGATCGCACCGCGGTTAAAAAAGATCCGCAAGGTAATGGGTATTATCTCACCGACAAATCTCGTATGCGGCATTATTATGTCGACGGCGGCGGGAATTTATCGCTGCGTCCGCAGTTTTATTACTCCAATGTCGCGGAGCCGTTTGAGCTGGCGAACGGCATGGTAGTCAGTGCGGGAATTTTCTTTTGCGCCGAGATTCGCGTGTTTGAAATAATTTCGCTTAAAGTGCTGTTTTCGTTTCGACCAAACGAGGGTGCGCTCGCGTTCGGAATGCTGTCGGAGATCGACCTGGGAATTATAAAAATTTCCTCGTCTGATTTTAAGGAGGACGATCCTATACCTTTGCCCGAAAACAGCGTTTTAAAGCAGTTCCTCGACATTTCGTCAAAGGGCGTGGCGTTCTTTTTGCAAACGTCAGCTAACGAAACATCATTTTATTTTGACGGAATGATCTCAATCGCGGGCTTGTTCAAATGTCAGGCACGGCTGTTTTATGAAAAGGGTTTTATCTCTGTCAATATGGAAAGCATGCTTTGCGGTATGACGACAAAAATTTCGATCTCCGCGAATTACCGGAGCTTTAAAAGCGCGAGCTTTTCGATTGTCGTCTCATTTGACACATACAAGCTCGAGGAAGCGCTGACGGCGGTGAAGAACCGCTTGACTCACGCTATCGAGGTTTGCAGAGAAAAAATCAACAATGCCGATCGCTCACTTGAGGACGCAAAGACCAAGGTGCGGAAATTGTACGGCGAGATAGATGTTTTGAACGGGAAAATCAATGATTGCAGAAACAGGCTAAGCCGTATGAGCTGGTGGAAAAAGATTTTCTGCGCACCCATTATCGGCTGTGAGATCGCGGGATTGGAGATAGCAAAGGGAGCGATATACGCCGCAATTGCCATCGCGGAAGCGGCTTTAACGGTGGCGCAGGCGGCAGTACGTTTCGCGGGAACGCTCGGTGAGGGCGTGTTGAAGCTTGTGCGCGGCGTCATCGATTCCGTCACATCGCTGTTCTTTATACGCAAGCTCGAGGCGATTGTGTCGGCAAATGTGAGCGAGCTTTATATGCAACTCGGCATTGAATTTGTCGCGCTTGGCAAGGAATATAATTACAATTGGTCGGTTGAGAAAAAAATTATGGGCAACACCGATCAAGGACGCGCCGCGCTCTCGAACGCGATAATCAACAAGATGGAGCCCGATGTGAGCGACTTGGAAAACGGAGTTGTCTCGAACGCACGTCAAATGCTTCAATATGCAAATTTTAAGGATTATTTTGAGCAGCCCGCGAAAATTTCCGATGCCGCGGCAGTGCTTGAGAGAAACACAGAAATGACGCGATTTATTCATAACGCGTATGTTGAGGAATTTGGCGAGGAGCCGCCCGATTTTGACGAAATGAATGCGCGGCTGCTCGAAAATATCGGCATTATAAAAGCGAACATCAATGTTTCCGAAAGAGCGGCAACGCTCTCCGAAATAAAGGATACGGTTGACAAGCTTCGCGAAATTTCTATGACCGCAAACGGCGATGATTACGGCACTGCCGCGGAAGCCGTTAAAAAATACGACAACGCGGTCAAGCTGTCCGGCGATATGCAGGAGCTTCTCGAAACGCTTGACGAAACGCGTGACGAGATTTGCTCCATCAAAGACAAGCGAAGCCGAATTGCTCGCGAGGCTGTGCAGTCGCGGGGAATTAACGGTGAGCAATACCGTGGTAATATGTACAAGTACGCAAAAAGTGTTCGTGAAATGATGGAATCAACCTACAAAGACCTTCCGCGGGACGGCTACATAAATCTATGGGATGATGACCAAATTCGGGAGACAGTGCTTCGGGCGGAGGAGTATTTTAAGACAAACGACTGATTTCTAATATTTAGTTACTCTTAAATTTAGATTTTTAAGGTATAGCTTGAAAGGAAAAAATATGGATGCCAATAATCGTTTTATAAAATTACTGACAATTTCTATCGGCAAGCAGGAGCTTATTTTATATGGATTTTCCGCTTCCACAAAACAGGAACCCCACCCATGGAAGAAAAAGAAAAACAAGCTGAGGTTTAATGTATGTTATTCTATTCTGCCTGAAGAGGAAGCAAAGCGATTTGAACAGTGCCTAACAGGAACCGATGATATTCTTATGGAGAAAATGACGCTGATTGCGCCATCCCTGACAGTCCGCACTCCCGTGCTTAATTACATAAACGGCTGGGAAAGTTCAGGACCTATTTACCGGCTATGCTATGTGAGTGAGTTCCGCAATACTAAGAAAAAAGAACTTATTGATCGAGTTACAGCAGTCCTCAAGGCTTCGGGCTGCTCATATCAAGATATTCATAACTTTCCCTCTCAGCTCAGGACAGAGTGTGGGATAGATTTTAAAAGAAACAGTTCTCGATTCGGCAGCTATGAACGCTATGATCGTCCTGCCTTGGAATGCCGTTTAATTGTCCAGGTCGCCGAAAATACCACAGGAAAGAAGGTCATTGTACAAAAGTCGGCGGAATGGGATAAACCGTTGATCGTCAATTGCTTTGCGGAGGGACACGGACGCGTTTTATTCAACCGCATCGGTGAGCTGCTGCCGAAGGTATCCAAGCTGGAATTTACTGCGGAGGAATCCATCGAACGGTATACGGTTTTCGCTTGGGATCGGGAAACGAGGGAAGCGGTGTTTTTTGAGTCAAATGCACTCATACATCATATTTCAGTGACACTTGACACTATTGATACGCCCCGTTCAATCCACGACCCATGGTCGGAATCATTGCGCTCCTCCGCCTCAAACAAGCTTGAAATCATTGAAAACTCTATTGAATCTGTTCGGCGACGCTCACGGTTTGATACGATTCGCATTGGCGAAAACGATCCATTCGAAGAAGCGGCAGACCTGACCTGCTATGCGCGCGAATCCGCCAAAGGTGCCTTTGTACCAAACGAGCAAAAGGACGGAGAGATCAACAGCTTCTTGAAAATCAAAGAATACCTTGATGCGGATGATGTGTGCCGCGCGGTATTGGCAGACCCGTATTTTTCTGTTTTGTCCGCACAAAAGCTCTTGACCCGAATAACGAACACCGACTTGGAATTAACGGTGATTACATCCCTTGGTTCCATTGACCCGGATTCCGGAAAAGAGGAAAATGTTGTGGAAGATTATCGTAAATTTTTAGAGGATTCAGCTGGTGTACTTCACAGAAAATTGTATGTGTATAATCTGCGACGAGGAAAAAAACCGGTGTTTCATGACCGCTATCTGATACGCTATCACAAGGACGGCAGTACCGACGGCTTTTTGCTCAGTAACTCTTTGAATTCCATGGGGCAATTCTATCCTTTTGTTATTGCTCCTATGGATCCCGAGGTGTGCCAATCGGTAGACGAATATTTGAGGGAGATGATAGATCCAGAAGCTCAGGAAAAGAAGTCCGAAGACCGTCGTGTTAATCGTAAAGTGCTGTTTGATTACCAAAAGTCTGTTAGTCCGCAAGCCCGGCAGGAGGAGCCAATAGGCTGGGAGGTTCATTTTCGGGAACGGGAAATAGAGAGGGCGGACCTTTCCGCTATCTTGAATGAGATCCAAGACCATTGGGAAAAGGAGCCTGAAAAGGCATGCAGGGTTTTGGGTTCGTTAGGATACTATACGCATATATCGACAAACGATGTGAGTGCTTTTCTTAGAAAAAACCGGGTCATGTCGGATTGGTATATAGAATGTTTTACAACTATGGCTAAATCTATTGAGAGCTCCCGAAACCGTTACAATGCGGAGATTGACAGACAAGAGCTTGATTTCTGGATGCTGCTGACTGGTCAGGCGGAGCCAAGTGTTGCTGGATTTGCCAAACTGCTCGATTATCCGCATCATGTCTGGTATTCCGGGATCAATTGGTTGTTCTCGGGCTATTATCTTTTGCTGAAGCTGGATACAAAGCGTTATGTGAAGCTTCTGGAAGAAACCTGTTCTCCAATGATGTTCGAATGCCTTTTGGAACGGCTGATGTTTTCCCCTTATACAAAACAGATATATCATATTCTGACCAAGAGCAGTAATAAATGTGTTCGATTGGCTGGCGTTTGTTGGTATGTCAATACTTTAGAATATGAGAAACCGAAACCGAGCGATGTCTTTCAATTTCTGGACAAATTAAAGCCGGATATCCGGCTGCTGCAGCTTGCGCGGATGATGTCTGCGGCTGCGTTTCAAATTCGTGTCAATAAGTCCCTGTCCGACTATTGGGACACTATATTCCCGCAATTACCGAAACTTGCGGTGTCTGTTATCCCTCAGTGTTCACCAGAAGGCAGAAAATTAGCCATGGACTGGATGTACGATTGTGAGGCGTGCTCCTATTGCAGTCTTTATATAAAGCTGGCAGATCTGACAAGTGAAACCGAATTTCTGAATGATCTTCTCGATAGGGCGATCAAAATCATAAAAGAAGAAACGCTGAGGCACAGCAATCCATGTGATTTGACCGAGCATATTTCTCTGTATTTGCATTGTATAGAGCGGCGCTATGGAGGAGAGGCTGAAAAAGAGATGTTGGGCAACCTTTTGGATCGTGAAGCGTTTGAGACCGCTGTGGAACCAGAGCTGAAAAACTATGCCTATAGCCGATGGCACAACGCGTATTTTCGTGCTTGTTGGCAGCTTGACATGCTGAGAACGTACTCAAATCGTCATCCGCAGGCGCAGAGAGTGATTAAATTGCTGAATTACTGGGAAAAACGCATTGAAATAGTTGAACCCTAGGCTGCGGATTACCTATTATCGTGATCTGAGTCCTGGTGTCTGCGAAATACGGAAGATCTGCACAATATTGAAAAACATTACGAAATCGACTTTTGTGAGTATGTCACATCAGGCGTTTAGCAGCTTGGACTAATTCATCAAACGGAAGTCTAAAAAATCTATTTGGTCACGATGTCACA
>CAMWMN010000091.1 GCA_947175385.1 uncultured Clostridia bacterium
CGCGGTGTTGAGTATAAGAGACAGAGTTGGGGAGGTGTAGACGGTTTTTTGCGGATTTGGATTTGGATTGGGGTCAATAGGGTCGGGGTCAACAGGATTCGGGTCTGGGTCAACGGGATCGGGGTCAACAGGATCGGGATCAACGGGGTCGGGATCGATAGGGGTCGGCTCACTGTCTGACAAAGAAACTACCGAGGCTGTGAGGTCTGATGCGTTTATACTGTACAGCTTGAAGTCGTTCTTGTCGCGAGTGTACCATTGAACATACCCTCCCGACAGAATAGGCTGACAGTCGGACAAATCTCCCTTAAAGCTCTTTGTCTGAGCGGTGGTGTGCCCGTTTTCGTCAAGCATTGTATAATACACCGTATCATCGACAGACCAAATCAGCATAAAGCTGTTGCTGTCGAGCTTGACAAGGAACGGATTCGTTGCCGAAGAGTCGCCCTCGGGAATAGAGGTTACATATTTAATATCGGGCTGTGAATCCGAGGTGAGGTCTTTTTCAATTGATGAAACAAATACATTTTTCGTTGATGACGAGGAATTGTCTTGATTTATAGATGTTCCCGCGACTATGTATGAGTTGTTGGATTGTTCAAATCCGCCGACCGTTACACCCGTGTAATTGTTGCCGTACTGCCCCGATATGGGCAGCATGGGGACGTATTCGCAAGGATTTTCAAAATAATCTGCTTGGAAAGTTCCATCGCTGACATCGGTTTTGTATTTCAGCAGGCACACCGACCGAGGATTAGCGTCACCGTGGTCTATTGTTACCAAATTGTTATCCTCGTCAACAAGCAGAAACTGATTAAACGAGTGGCTGACATAACCGATATTTGTGTTCATAACATCGGTATACTTATCGGTAACTGTCATACTCTGCGTGTCGACCTCAAAGGTAACGTTGGCTTGATGATTGTATCCGTCGCTTGATTTGTACATTTCATGGCAAGTTCTGACAATCAGGTAATTTTCGCAGTGTGTGATTCTCGCCGAACCGGCGTCAAAGGGAATGCATGTGTTCTCGCCGTAAAGCGAAGCCGCGGAGAGTCTGTTCCAGTCTTTGTCATACTTGGTAACGCGGAACACCTCGCAGGAGTTGTCCTGATTGGGATTGTTCTGACCGCTCAGAATATAATAATTGCTGCCATCAGAATAAAACGCTCCGAAAAGAGGAAGTTCGGTGTCTACCAATTTTTCGCTTAAAAATTTGTTGCTGCTGTCGTAATAGCGTACCGCCACTTTGTCTTTTACAGCATATGCCTCGACAATCATATATCCGTTGTCGGTTTCCTCAATATAAGATGTCACGGGCTGAGACCAGTTTCTCCACTGATACGCATTATAGCCAATGTTAGAGCCTTGGTAAACGGTTTCGGCATTTACCGTTATCGATGTTCCCGCCATTAGTGCCGCCGCCAGAGCCGCCGAGCCGATTCTCTTAAACTTGTTCATAATCTTACCTCCGCTTTCTCGCCCGAGGGCAATGTATCTGTTTCTATTATAGAATAAACATTTGAATTTGTCAAGCGTAATTATCGTTTTGGGTAATATTTCAGCAAGTAAAACCGCCCCCGAATCCGAGGGCGGTTTTTGATTTATGCCAAACCGACAGCCATCTTGAGGATTTGCGTAGCGTCCCTTGCGGAGGGCTTTTCGCCGCCGGTAACAAGAGCGTTTTGCATTGAATTGCCATCAAACACGGCAAGTCCGACAGCGTACTTCAGAATCGCTGTTGCGTCCCTTGCGGTGGATTTTCCATCGCCGTCGACATCGCCCAATATGTCTGTTGAAGCGTTGTAGACTACTTTTTCGGGGTTAGGTTTAACAGGGTTGGGTGTAACGGGATTGGGGGTAATGGGAGTGGGTGTGACTGGAGTGTTGGACGGTCCGGTGGAGTTGAAGTGGATATTTGCGTTTAAGAGGTCTTTACTGCCATCGTATCCCTCAAATTCGGTACAAATATCTATTTTCTCCCAATCCTCTTTGCTGCCTACGTAATAAACATTGGTAAGGCTTTTGCAGTCGGAGAAAGCCCCCCAACTAATTTCGGACACGCTGCGGGGGATAGTAACGTTTGTAAGGTTTGGGCAGTTTGCGAAAGCCCATTCCCCGATATCGTTCACACCATCAGAGATTGTTACACTTTTAAGGTTTGTACAGCCTGCGAAAGCAGCTTCGCCAATTTCAGTCACTTTTCCGTGGATAGTTACGTTTGTAAGGCTTTCACAACCGGCGAAAGCCTGATAGCCAATTTCGGTTACGCTGTTGGGAATAGTTATGCTTTTAAGGCTTGTGCAGCGGTAGAATGCACCGACTAAAGGGTCATACTTAGCACCGCCGCTAATTTTGGTTACACCGTCTTTAATAGTTACTTCAGCGAGATTTGTGCACCCCTCAAAAGCTCCCTCACAAATCTCGGTTACGCTGCCGGGAATAGTTATGCTTTTAAGGCTTGTGCAGCCCTTGAAAGCCCATATACCAATTTCGGTTACACTGTTGGGGATTGTTACGCTTGTAAGATTTGTGAAGCCTTCGAAAACAGTATGCTTAATCCGAGTTACGCCGTTGGGAATAGTAACCACTGCTCCTATATTCGGCTCTGCTTTAGTCAGCACTCCATTTTTTATCCACAAACCATTTGCATCACATTCGCCATAATTGATGTAGTCGTACAAATCCGGAAATTGTTCACGGCTATAAGTCTTGCCTTCGTATGTTACGCTTTCAAGGTTGCTGCTATTTTTGAAAAACTGACCGGTTGAAGTCACACTGTCAGGAATAGTTAAACTTATAAAGTTTTCACCAACACGGTAATCATAGCTAATTTGTGTGACCTTAAGTACCATTTCGCCATCTATTTCCTTGCCCATAATATTACCGGTAACACGTATTTCAGAGGGAATGGTAAAAGTGGAGGTGATAATAGCAGTTGGTTTATCTATGCCACAAAACCTAGCGCCATATTCGTCGTTTCCAATCTCAACAAATTCATAATGATAGTCGTTTTCATCAATCCATTCATAGCCTTCACGAAATGGTTCTTCACCACCCGCAAAAGCCGTCACGCTCATAACATCGGGCAATACCCCCGTCACGGGTACTGCAACTGCCAGAATTGCCGCCGCTGTAATCGCCGCGCTGATTTTTTTAATCTTGTTCATAATTTCTCTCCTTTATTTTTTCGCCCATTTGGGGCATAATTGTAGTAGACCATATGGTCTATAAAATATTATACCCCAAAAATTCTGATTTGTCAAGAACGTTTGGTCTATTTTGTTAAAATATTTTTTAGAGGTGCGTTTATGAACAGATTAAAGGAACTGCGAGAATCACATTTGCTTACGCAAGATATATGCGCAAAAGCCGCTTATATATCTCAAAAGAGCTATGTCCGTTATGAACGCGGCGAACGCGTTATGCCGCTTGATACCGCGATTTTCTTTGCCAAATTCTACAAGGTTAGCCTAGACTACCTTTCGGGGCTGACGGACGATTCCGGCGCTCCCCCAAACGGTCGCTCTCCCGAAACGATTACCGCCTCCGAAATCGGAATCGACCCTCAACTGTACTTCGAGCTGCGCCGATTCTCCGAGAAACAACAGAGAGCGTTCGCAGCCTTTCTCAAAACGATAACAAAATAATCCCGCGCAGAGAATGCGCGGGATTACTTATTTTACAGGTACTTTTTAAGGTCGTTCGCGCGGTCGGACTTTTCCCACGCAACGTCCAAATCCTCGCGCCCCATATGCCCGTAGGCGGCAAGCGGCTTGTACTGCGGCTTTCTGAGGTCAAGAGTCTTGATTATCGCGGACGGGCGCAAATCGAACTCCTTTGTTACCGCCTCGGCGATTTTCTCGTCCGGGATCTTGCCGGTGCCGAATGTGTCCACCATTACGGAAACGGGCTTCGCCACGCCGATTGCGTAAGCAAGCTGAATCTCTGCGCGCTCCGCAAGCCCCGCCGCAACGATGTTTTTCGCCACATACCGCGCCATATAAGCTGCCGAGCGGTCAACCTTTGTCGGGTCTTTTCCCGAGAACGCTCCGCCACCGTGACGCGAATATCCGCCGTATGTATCAACGATGATTTTCCGCCCCGTAAGTCCGCTGTCGCCCATCGGACCGCCGATTACAAACCGCCCCGTGGGATTTACAAAATACTTGGTGTTCTCGTCGATCAGCTCCGCGGGGATTGTGGTCTTGATAACTTTCTCGATAATGTCCGCGCGGATCTGCTCAAGCGTTGCGCTTGCGAGGTGTTGCGAGGATACAACCACGGTATCAACACGAACGGGCTTGTTGTCATCGTATTCCACGGTGACCTGGGTTTTTCCATCGGGGAGCAGATACGGGATTGTGCCGTCTTTGCGAACCTCGGTGAGTTTTTTGGACAGCTTGTGAGCAAGGCTTACCGGCATAGGCATAAGCTCGGGAGTTTCGCTGCACGCAAATCCGAACATCATACCCTGGTCGCCCGCGCCAGTATCGTTTTCGTTCTGTTCGCGTCCCTCAAGAGCGTTGTTTACGCCCATTGCGATGTCGGGGGACTGCTTGTCCAGAATCGTGTACACCGCACAAGAATCCGCGTCAAAGCCGTATTCGCTTGACGTGTAGCCGATTTCGCGCACCGTATTGCGCACGATGGACTGAATGTCGATGTTAGCGGTGGTGGAAATTTCTCCCATTACCGTAACCATACCTGTGGTGGTGACGGTTTCGCACGCCACGCGTCCCATAGGGTCTTGGGCGAGAATCGCGTCCAGAACCGCGTCTGAGATGTTGTCGCAAATCTTGTCGGGGTGTCCTTCTGTAACACTCTCCGATGTGAATAATTTTTTTGTAGTCATTGTAATTCCTCCTGACTTAATATAAAACAAAATGCTCGCTTCTTAGCATTTCAAGGAGCGAGCAGTAATATTTTCTGTCACTCCTCATCTTTCGGTGGGGTCTCTCCCCCCCGCAGGACGTAGCACCTTTTCCGCAGAGCGGAGAGGTTGCCGGACTTCATAGGGACCAGTCCCCCGCCTTTCGGCTTGAAGTCACTCTTGATAAGGCATTTTGTCGAAAGCAATAGCTTCCTTATCAAGTATAGCATATGATATAAACTTTGTCAATAGGTTTTTGAAAATTTATTGACTTTTGGAAAAAAATGTGTTATAATTAATAAAAGTGGGGTGATTGTATGGCAAATCCTGTAATAGGCACAAGCGTTGGATTTTATGGCGCGGGGAACACTTCAAATTCCAAGGAGTCCATAACCGATACTATCGCGCGGCTGGAGCGCGAGCGTGACAAGCTCGACCGCGAGGACGAGCGCGCAAATTCCGAGCGTATCAACAACCTTGAGAATCGAATCGGAAATCTTCAAAAGTGGCTCGATAAGATGAAATCTGAGGAGAATGACGGTGAATGCAAAACCTGCGAGAGCCGCCGTTATCAGGACGTTTCGGACGATCCTGGTGTGTCGTTCAAATCCGCGTCTAAGATTGCTCCCGGCAATGTGGGCGCGGCGGTGCGCGGTCACGAGCAGGAGCACGTTGTCCGCGAACGCGCCAAAGCCGACCGCGAGGATCGCGAGGTCGTGTCGCAGAGCGTTGTTATCAAGACCGCGATTTGTCCCGAGTGCGGAAAAAGCTATGTTGCGGGCGGCGAAACCACCACTGTTACGCGCTCCAAGCCGAGCGTAGAGGCGAGGTTTCAGGTCGGCGGGTATGACCGGGAGAGCGAAAAGGGAAGATTTTTTGATGTTACCGTGTGACTTTATGCTCACGAAAACAAATCGGAATTTACAGGAGTAAAATATGATTACAAATATCAAGAAAGAAGATAGTCTTTTTGATTTGGGAAAACTTTACAGTACACTATTCAACATGGAAATTGATGTTTGGATAGAAAATAGTATACGCATTGATTATGCGGAAATGTGTGCTGAACATTTTTCCAAATTAAGTAATGAGATGATTGATAAAATTTGCGAGCGTGTTTCTGCATATCACCAATATATGCTTGAAGAATGGGATGAAGAGTTTGTAAACGAGATAAATGAGAAAGTACCCTGCAATGTAAGAGGAAGAGATATCCTGAATTATATTGAAAAACCCTCCTTATTTATTTTTCCGCCCAAAGGTGATGGAGTGGGGTACATTATTGAGGGTTTATGTGAATGGGAACCTGAGCATGGTATAGATATAATCATCAGAAATGAACGTGTATTATATGTTGGTTCTCCCGAAGGAGCCGATGCCTGGGCTGATGATAGTGAGTATGAGTGCGATTACTAATCTATATCCTGAATTTTATGTGCATTAAATTCCCGCTTGCAGCGTGGTTATCAAGACCGCGATTTGCCCCGAATGCGGGAAGAACTATGTTGCGGGCAGCGAAACTACTACCGTTACGCGCTCCAAGCCGAGCGTAGAGGCGAAGTTTCAAGTCGGTGAGTATGACCGGGAGAGCGAAAAGGGAAGATTTTTCGATGTTACCGTGTGATTTTTTTGCGAAATACCTCTTGACAAATCCGCGAATGTGTGATATAATAATAAATGTAAATACTTTTTAACTGCGTTGAAGGGAAATAAGACCGTGCAAACGCTTTCAGAGAGCCGTTGTTTGGTGCGAAACGGCAGTGTGGTGCGGAGATAGCTCCTCCCCGAGCAGGGTGTGCGAACGGCGAATGCGCCAAGTAGTCTGCTCCGGGTTCTCCCGTTACAGAGAGCGGCGTTTTTTGACGCCAATGAGCGGGCGGGTTTTCCGCCAATGAGAGTGGTACCGTGGAGTAATCCCGTAAAAACGGGCTTTTGGCTTCATCTCTTGTCCCAAAGGGGCAGCAGATGGAGTTTTTTTGTTGCCCGAATCTAATAATTCTAACAATCGGAGGTAAATTATGAAATTCACAAATAAGTATCAAAGACGCTATTTTATGCCGCCTTATCCGTGTATGGACTGGGCGAACAAGGAGTATGTCGACCACGCGCCTACATGGTGCTCTGTGGACTTGCGCGACGGAAATCAGGCGCTGATCATTCCGATGAGCCTTGAGGAGAAACTGGAGTTCTGGCAGTATCTGGTAAAGGTTGGCTTCAAGGAAATCGAAATCGGATTCCCGGCAGCAAGCGAAACCGAATACGAGTTCTGCCGCGCACTTATCGAGCGGAATCTGATTCCCGATGATGTTACTGTTCAGGTGCTCACCCAATCGCGTGAACACATCATCAAAAAGACCTTTGAGGCTCTGGAGGGTTGCAAGAATGCTATCGTGCACCTGTATAATTCCACCTCTGTGGCTCAGCGTGAACAGGTGTTCCGCAAGTCCAAGGAGGAAATCGTGGAGATTGCCGTGACGGGCGCTAAGCTGCTCAATGAATACAAGGAGAAAACTCCGGGCAACTTCCGTTTTGAGTACTCCCCCGAGAGCTTTACGGGCACGGAGCCGGAATTTGCCGCAGAAATCTGCAACGCGGTAATCGACATCTGGAATCCCACCCCCGACAACAAGGTTATCATCAATCTGCCCGTAACCGTGGCGGAATCGATGTCGCACGTTTACGCTCAGCAAATCGAGTATATGTGCAAGGAGCTGCACAACCGTGAAAATGTAATCGTGTCGTTGCACCCGCATAATGACCGTGGCTGCGCGGTCGCGGATACAGAAATGGGTCTGTTGGCGGGCGCGGACAGAGTTGAGGGTACTCTGTTCGGCAACGGCGAACGCACCGGCAATGTGGATATTATCACGCTGGCATTGAATATGTACACACACGGGGTTGAGCCGAATCTCGACTTCACGGACTTGCCGGGGTTGGTGGAGGTTTACGAGCGGCTGACGCGAATGACGGTCAACGCGCGCTCTCCGTACAGCGGACAGTTGGTGTACGCGGCATTCTCGGGTTCTCATCAGGATGCGATTGCCAAGGGTATGAAGTTCCGTGAGGAAAAGGGCTTGGAGCAGTGGAATGTTCCGTATATTCCGATTGACCCGCACGATGTCGGGCGCGAGTACGAGGGCGATGTGATTCGCATAAATTCTCAGTCGGGCAAGGGTGGAATCGGTTATTTGATGGAGCAGAATTTCGGAATCGTTATGCCCGCGAAGATGCGTGAGCATTTCGGATACACGGTGAAGAGTGTTTCCGACCACGCGCATAAGGAGCTGAAGCCCGATGAGGTATACGAGATTTTCCGAGATACGTATGTAAATCTGAAAACCCCGCTTCACGTTACAGAGGCGCATTATAAACAGGGTGAGCAGATTTCCACGGAGGTTACCGTAACGGTGAACGGCGAAACGCGGATTCTCAACGGCGAGGGCAACGGTCGTCTGGACGCGGTTTCCAATGCGATAAAGGACGGAATCGGGCTGGAGTACACCATTTCCACCTATGCCGAGCACGCGGTGGAGAAGACCTCGAAGTCTAAGGCGGCTTCTTATGTGGGGATTACGACCGCAGACGGCAAGGTGAGCTGGGGTGTGGGTATCCACACGGATATTATTGCGGCATCGGTCAGCGCGCTTGTTTCCGCTATTAACAATTCGGGTTTGATATAAATTATCGCGCCGCGCGGGGATCTCTCACGCGGCGTATTCTTATTTCTTGCTTTCATTGATGGTAATATTTTCGTCACCGTGGGAATTTCCCGTGTTGTAGGGTGTCAGACCGCCTTTTCCGAATCGGATTTCCTCATTGTCGAAGTCCGCCTCGGCAATCCGGTAATCCGAGCCGTCACGCTTACGAGAGTGCAGTTCAATATCCTCTTCCAATTTTTGCCGGGACTGCTCGATTTTGTCATTGTACAGCTTCGCGAAATGTTGCGCGGCAAAGCGCTGACCAATGGCAGAGATAATTACTATAACATTAAGAAATATCATTTTATTGCTGCTGGCAAGATTTCCTATTCCGTTAATAAAAATTCCAAGAAAGCCAGCAAGGACACCAACCACAATGGCGATGTCGGAAAGAGTTTCGCTGTAGTATCCTCTTAATGAACGAAAGATGATGATTATAAAAAGAATTAAAAAAACAAGGTCAAGCATTTGGTTAGCTCCTTAATAATTGAATAATACTCTATATATCATTATTGTAACATATTGGTTCGACAAATGCAATAGAAATCCCAAAAAATATGAAAAAAATTAATAATAATTGTTGAAAATTAAAAAAAAGTGTGTTATAATATTAATATGTAATATTTACGCAAAAAAGATTCAGTAAGGAGAAAATCATATGAAATGTCCCGAATGCGGCTGCGAAGAAAGCAAAGTAATCGACTCCAGACCCACCGATAACAAGGTTCGGCGGCGGCGCGAGTGTATCCGTTGCGGAACGCGGTTCACGACTTATGAAATTATCGAGGAAGTTCCGCTGATGGTTATCAAGAAGGACCACACAATCGAGCCGTTTGACCGCGAAAAGCTGGTGGAGAGAATCTGCCGCGCGACTGTCAAGCGCCCCGTGCAGCTTGAAACCATTGAGAACATCGTTGAGGATATTGCCGCGGAGCTGAAAAACTCGCTGCAGCGTGAGGTCACATCCGACAAGATCGGAGAGGTGGCTTTGCGTAAGCTCAAGGAGATCGATGATGTGGCGTATATTCGTTTTGCGTCCGTTTATCGGGAATTTGATGATGTGGACAGCTTTATGAAAATAATTTCAGAGCTGAAAGGCGGGAAGAACAAATAGCTGGGTTTGTTTTCTGTAAGAGCGCGCTCCCGTATATATAATAATTAAGTACAAC
>CAMWMN010000092.1 GCA_947175385.1 uncultured Clostridia bacterium
ATTCAGTACATCAGTTAGGACACGCTGTTGAATCCGCCAGAAGCTGAGGCGCTCCTCGCTGGAATAACACGTGATACCAAGGATATCGTGAAGAGAGCCGGAGTTTCCACGTTCGAGGCGGCGGCATATCTAAAAAAGCTCGGCGCAGACACGATTTCCGTGAAGAAGCTGTTTGACACGTCAATCGAGAGTAAAACGCGAAAGTCACAGATTATATCTTCCGCAAGGATCTATCGCGCTCGTTTCGCGATATCGGCTGTCGAGGAGAGCTATGATGGTGTGCGCGTATTGTGCAGTCAGGCGGCGGACGAGATGCTGTATATCCGCAATGTGGACGCGTCATTCACCGTTTACCCCATCGAGAATGGCTGGGGAATCAGCGCGCGCTCCCTCGGAAAGGTGAACGTTCAGGTGATAATGGAGTCGATGGGCAACAAAATGGACGATGGCGGCGGTCATCAGTCAATGGCGGGCGCGCAGTTGTACGGAATCTCCTGCGATGAAGCGATAGACAAGCTCCATGATGCGATTGACGATTATCTGAACAATATCGCGAAAGATAAGCATTAACTTTTCCGCATATATGCGGAGAACCGATTGAATATACGGAGGTAACAAAATGAAAGTAATTCTGCTTGAGGACGTAAAAGGCACGGGAAAAAAGGGCGAGGTCAAAGAAGTAAAGGACGGCTACGCTAACAATTGCCTGATAAAGAAAGGCTTGGCTCGCGAGGCTACCCCCGCGAATCTGAATCTGCTTCAGGGCGAAAAGGACAGCGCTCAGCACAAGATTGACGTGGAAATCGCCAACGCAAAGGATATCGCCTCCAAGCTCGAGGGCAAGACGATTGTCGTAAAGGCGAAAGCCGGTCAGAACGGACGTCTGTTCGGCACGGTGACTTCCAAGGAGGTCGCGGCGGCGATTCATCAGACGCTTGGACTTTCCGTGGACAAAAAGAAAATCAACATCGCAATGAAAATTGAGGGATTCGGCGATTTTTCCGCCGATGCGAGATTGTATGCGGGCGTAACCGCGAAATTCACGGTTTCCGTAAAGGACGAGGCAAATGGCTGATTTCGATCTCACGGGAATCGCTCTTCCGTGCAGTCCCGAAGCGGAGAAATCGGTAATCGGCGCGATTGCCGGTAATCCCGATGGGATAACTGATGTCAATGACATTATCGAGGAGAAATATTTCTACTCGGACATAAATCGCGCGATATATTCTGTGGCGCAGAATATGCTTATGAGCAACACGCGCATAGACCTGCTTACACTTGCGGACAGGTGCGCTCGAAACGGAATTTTCGATGGAACAGCCTCCGCGATGAAATATCTCGCGGACGCGGTGGAAAGCACTCCCAGTTTCTCAGCGGCAAAGACATACGCGAAAATAATCGCGGATAAATATCTGCTGCGAAGTCTGATTCTCGCCGCTAAGGATGTCATTGACGCGGCAAACACCAGACCCGAATCCGCCGATGAAATCGTGGATTATGCCGAGCAGAAAATCTACGATATTCGCGTGGGCAGAGAAAAGGGCGACCTCACACACATCAGCGGCATAGCTTATGATCGTATGAGGGTGCTTACCGAATTGGAGCACCAGTCGCAGATGAACGGTGGCAAGCCGGTAATGACGGGTCTTGCTACGGGGTTTACCAAGCTGGACGAGTGCATTTTTGGGCTTAATAAAACCGATTTGCTTATTCTGGCGGCGCGACCCGGTATGGGAAAAACCTCATTCGTTATGAACATTGCAACGAAAGTCGCGATGATGAATCTTGATAAGGACATCTGCGTGTTCAGTCTTGAGATGTCAAAGGAACAAATCGTAACGCGTATGTTGTGCAGTGAGGCGCTTTTGTCGAGTGAAGCAGCGCGAACCGGGCGAATGAGCGGCGAGCAGCTTCTATCCATCGGGCAGGTGGTACAGGTATTCCAACAGACGCGGATATTTATAGACGATACTCCGGGTGTGAATGTCGCGTCCATTAAATCCAAGCTGAGGCGAATGAAAAACCTCGGCTTGGTGATTATCGACTATTTGCAGCTTATGAGTTCTACCGAAAGCTACGGCGGAAACCGCGTGGGGCAGATGTCCGAAATCACGCGAAACCTCAAAATAATGGCAAAGGAGCTTGATGTGCCGATAATCGCGCTATCACAGCTCGCTCGCGGTCCGGAAACGCGCGTGGACAAGCGTCCCATGCTGTCGGATTTGCGTGATTCCGGTTCTATCGAGCAGGACGCGGACATCGTAATGTTCCTTTATCGCAACTCGTATTACGAAAAGGACGACCCCAATCAGAACATCTGCGAGTGTATTGTCGCGAAGAATCGCCACGGCGAAACCGGCACGGTAAAGCTCGGTTGGCAGGGCGAGTATACGAAGTTCACCAACGTGGAATATTCACAGGGGAGCGCGCAATGAATGATTTTGTCGAGGTGGTTTTTGAGTCCGTCCGTAAGTTCAAAATGACGGAGAACTTCACGAATGTTGCAGTCGCGCTGTCGGGCGGTGCGGACAGCGTATCGCTGCTGCGTGCGCTTTCGGAATCTGCGGACACGCTTGGAATAACGCTGTGCGCGTGCCATCTCAACCACGGACTGCGCGGCGAGGAAAGCGACCGCGATGAGGAATTTTGCAAGTTGTTGTGTGAAAAAATGCAAATTCCGATTTACACTAAGCGAATTGATGTAAAGACCCTCCAAAACAAGCATGAGGGTATTGAAAATGCCGCGCGCCGCGCGCGATATGCGTTCTTTCGGGAGATTCGCGAGCGCGTGGGTGGAGTGATTGCCACCGCGCACACCGCTTCGGACAACGCCGAAACGGTGCTGCTTAATCTCACGCGCGGCACGGGTCTGCGCGGATTATGCGGAATCCCGCCTCAACGCGAGTTCATAATCCGTCCGTTGCTGAACGTCACGCGTGAGGATGTGGAGCGGTATCTGGATTCTCTCGATCAAGATTTCGTAACCGATTGCACGAATCTCAGCGAAGATTATACCCGCAACAAAATCCGATTGAACGTGATTCCGCATCTGGAGGAAATCAATCCCGCATTCGCGAAAGCGGTTACGCGTATGTGTGAGTCGGTTCGCGAGGACTGCGAGTTCCTTGAGGAGTTTGCCGAGCGCGCCCTCGCGGAGACCGAGTCGGGGAGGGGGTATGATGCGGCAAAAATTCACGCGTTGCCCGAGGCGGTGAAGTCACGCGCTATCAGGAGAATTCTGGAAGACGGCGGGATCGAGCCGTCCGCACTGCGGATAAACACCGCGAAAGCGCTGCTGAACCAACGCTCCGCGCGGTTCAACCCATGTAAAAACCGCTACTTCACCATCAGAAAAGGGATCGCGTTCGTTGAGCAAGTGGAGCAGAAAATAAATCATCGCTGAAATTTTCAGCAAAATATCACAAAAATTCATTGCTTTTTTGTGAAAAGTGTGGTATAATATAAATTGTGTAATTTGGAGGTGTCTGTAACTGTGTTCACTCCGAAAGAGGTTAAACGAATATTGTTCGCCGAGGACGAGATTTCACGTTACGTAAATTCCCTCGGAGAGCGTCTTACGCGCGACTATGCGGAAAAAAATCCGTTGTTTGTCTGTGTGCTTAAGGGCGCGTGTGTGTTTTTCAGCGACCTGATTCGCCACGTGGAATGCCCGCTCGAAATAGCGTTTTTAAGCGCGGAAAGCTACTGCGGAACGCAATCCACGGGAGAAGTGGAGCTGAGCTTTGACAAGCTCCCAGAAATTTCGGGACGAGATGTGGTGTTGGTTGAGGACATTGTTGACACCGCACGGACACTTTCATTGGTGAAAGCGCAGCTTGCCGCGCGGAATCCAGCGTCAATCAAGGTGTGCTGTCTGCTCGATAAGCCCTCAAGGCGTGTAGTCAGCGGATTTACGGCGGATTATACCGGCGTGGAAATCGATGATTTGTTCGTGGTGGGATATGGCTTGGATTATGACCAAAGATTTAGAAATCTTCCATACATAGGAATATTGGAAGAGCCTTAAATCTTGGAATTATGTATAAAATATACTTTATCAGGCTGAAATATTCAGTCGGGAAAGGTGGTTCTGAATGAAGAATAACAAGCTTCAGGGTGTGATTATCTACTTTCTGATCGGCTTTCTGCTGATTGCCGGGTTAGTTTGGGTGTTAAATCTCGGAAGCAAAAGCTCCGATAAGCCGAACAACTACTCCGATGTTGTCGCCGAGTTCGACAACCTGAATGTTCAGGAGTTTACACTTAATCTCGGTAGCGGCAGTCTGGAATATGTATTGAAGGGCGGCGATAAAGAAAAGCCCCTGACGTATTCCGTTCCTAATGTAAGCGTCTTTCTGAACGACATCAATGGCGGCTACAACAAGGATGGCAAGCTCGTCAATTATCGGGTTCGATACAACGAGGCAAATCCGGAATCGCCATTGGTTGAAAATTACATTCCGATTACGGATAATACTTTTCTGACAAATATTCTGCCGTATCTGATACTGGTTGTGGTGATGGTTATCTTCACGATAATCGTGCTGCGTCAAACCTCCGGCGGCGGACGTATGAACAGCTTCTCCCGTGCGAATGTCCGCCAACAGATGGGCAAAAAGGTGACGTTTGAGGACGTTGCGGGCGCAGACGAGGAAAAGCAGGAGCTTGTGGAGATCGTCGACTTCCTGAAAAATCCCGGAAAATACCGCGACATCGGCGCCCGTGTACCCAAGGGCGTGCTGCTTGTGGGACCTCCCGGAACGGGTAAAACGTTGCTTGCAAAGGCAGTTGCAGGCGAAGCGGACGCACCGTTCTTCTCGATTTCCGGCTCGGATTTCGTGGAGATGTATGTTGGCGTTGGTGCGTCGCGTGTGCGCGATTTGTTTGACCAAGCCAAGAAGCACACCCCGTCCATCATTTTCATCGATGAGATTGACGCAGTTGGACGTCAGCGCGGCGCGGGTCTCGGCGGCGGACACGATGAGCGTGAACAGACGCTGAACCAGCTTCTCGTGGAGATGGACGGTTTCAACGAAAACGAGAACATCATTGTAATGGCGGCAACCAACCGCCGTGATATTCTTGACCCCGCGCTTATGCGTCCGGGGCGCTTCGACAGACAGGTTGTTGTGAACTACCCCGACATCAAGGGGCGCGAGGAGATTTTGAAAGTCCACACACGCAACAAGAACATAGGACCGGACGTGGATTTGAAAACCATCGCGGCGACCACTGCGGGATTTACGGGCGCGGATTTGGAAAATCTTGTAAACGAGGCGGCGCTGCTTGCCGCAAGAAACAACCGCAAGGCAGTGACAAAGGCGGATATCGAGGAGGCGTCCATCAAGGTGGTGGCGGGTCCCGAAAAGAAGTCGCGCGTTGTCACCGAGGACGAAAAGCGTCTTACCGCATATCATGAGGCGGGGCACGCAATCACGACATATTTCTGCCCGTCACAGGACAAGGTGCATTATGTCACGATTATCCCGCGCGGCTCTGCGGGCGGATTCACGATGCATCTGCCCGAAAAGGACAAGAGCTTTGTTACGAAAACGCAGATGGAGGAGAACATCATCGTTCTGCTTGGCGGACGAGTTGCCGAAAAGCTGGTGTTGGACGACATCTCCACGGGGGCTTCCAACGATATTGAGCGCGCAACCGGCGTGGCGAGAGATATGGTTACACGTTATGGATTCTCGGAGAAGCTCGGTCCGATTTTGTATGGCACCGAGAACCACGAGGTATTCCTCGGACGTGACTATTCTCAAGGGCGCAACTACTCCGAGAATGTTGCCTCTGAAATCGACGCGGAAATCCGTGAGCTTATCGAAACGGGCTACGAGCGCGCAAAGGATATTCTCACACAGCACATGGATCTTTTGGAGCGTTGCGCGCAGTATCTGCTGAACAATGAGAAAATTGAGGGTGTGGATTTCTACAAATTGATGAACAACGAGATTGACGTTCACGGAAATCCTATTGAGCTGAACGAGGATAAACCCGCAGAGTCCGAAGTTACCGAGGAGAAAGCGGAGGATTCCGAGGAGAAATCAGAAAATTCCGAGGAGAAATCCGAAAACGAAGATTAATAATTTCCGTCCCGAGTAAGGGCGAGCCGCATGAAAAAGTCGGTTCGCCTTTGGGACGGATTTTTCGGAATAAAGAGAGGCTTACATAAAATGGCGATTGAGTATATTGACGAAGCTCCAACCTTGGAGGAATACAAGGAAATGCGCCGTGCGGTGAACTTTATGGTTCTGTCGGACAGAATCGCTACAAACGCGCTGCACAACGCATTCCATATCACAACTGTACGTGATGGCGGGCGGGCAATCGGAATGATTCGTGTGCTGTCGGACGGAAGCTACGCGAACTTCATCACCGATGTGATGGTGATTCCCGAGTACCAAGGGCAAGGAATCGGCTCGGAGATGATGAGCCGCACGGTGGAGTTTATGAGATCCACGCTTGAATCGGGGGAAACTATCGTTTTGTATTTGATGAGCGCTATCGGCAAGGAGGAGTTCTACAAGAGATTTGGATTCCTCGCCCGCCCCAATGAGGATTGGGGTGCAGGGATGAGTCAGTGGATTACCTCTTGACAAATCCGAAAAAATGTGCTATAATAGATAAAAGCAATTAGGTTGATGTGCGCCGATACATATGTTCATACCCGGTGCAGAAAGGGAAACTATGGAGAGATTTTGTGAAAAATGCGGAAGCTTGGTAAGCGGCGAGGGCACGTTTTGTCCAAACTGCGGCGCGGTACTACCCAGTGCGGTCAGTCTTGACAAACCTGTGTCAACAGTAACTCCATCTCCTGAATTTATTGGCTCTCAATCTACCGAACAGCAAACTTACAATCAAATTCCGACAAATCAGGCGCAGATGCCTGTATATCCGCAAAGCTACAACAATAACGGCACTCAGGAGCAATACCAACAAATGTCGGTCGGTTCATGGGTGGGAACAATTATTTTGTCGAGTCTTGGATTAATCGGTCTGATTTTCCTGTTTATTTGGGCATTCGACAGCTCCACAATGCAGCCGAAGAAGAATTTTGCGCGTGCGTATTTGCTTATGATGGCAATAGGAGTTGGATTGGTGATTTTGTTCTTTGTTCTGGGATTCGGTATGATTGGGTGTTTCGCGGAAGATATCATAGACGAGATTCGCGACCTTTTTGATTATGGACAATTAAGCGGGCTGATGTAAAATCAGCCCGCTTCGGGTATAAAAACAGCCGCCGCGGACTCGTCAGCCCGCCCATACGGCGATTCAAGGGCGAAAAGCCACCGCACTGCGCGACTGTGGATTTTTACCCTTGTTTATTTTATGCGAAAGAGAGGATTCGGTTACTCAAGAGAGTGCACAAGTTGCTTGAAGTGACGGCCGCGCTCCTCGAAATTGCGGTAGAACCCATAGCTTGCGGACGCGGGAGAGAGAATAACACGCTTTTTCGCGATTTTCGCGGCAGTCTTGACGGCATTTTCAAGGTCTGAAACGTGGAATAAATTCACACTCGGATTTGTGACAAGCTCGCCGATTCTGCGGCCGCTGTCGGGCATCAAAATGACATTTTTGACTGCTCCGTTATTCAAAAACTCTCCCAGAACTTGGTAGGAAATACCGCGATCCATACCACCGAGAATCAAGCAATCTGCTCCATCAAAAGCGTTTACAGCGGCAATTGCGGCTTCGGGAACCGTGGATATACTGTCGTTTATGAACTCCACGCCGTTAATAGTGGAAACGCGCTCCAATCGGTGCTCCAACCCCTTAAAGCGGGGGAGCGACTCAAGGCATTTTTGCAAGTCCGCGCCTGCTAATCTTGCAGCGGCGAGCGCTACGGCGATGTTGTAAATATTGTGTTTTCCGCAAAGCTGAGTGTGAATTATCTCCGGCGGGATTTCCTCGCCGAACAGATGAATCGAGTGCCCGTCCGTCCATACATCAGCAGACGCTCCGAACGCCGATGAATAAACGGTTCCCGCGCATTCAACCGGCAGAACGTCTGCGTTAACAACAGCGAAGTCCGAATCCGCTTGAAACCGCAATATATTGCGCTTCGCGGTATCATATGCGGCGAAATTTACATAGTGATCGAGATGTTCGGGGAAAATGTTCAGCAAAACGGCGATTTCCGGCGAATGGTGAACAAATTCGAGCTGATGGCAGCTCATTTCGCACACCGCCACACATTCGGGACGCATCTCCTCTAACATTTTCAGTGGCGGAACGCCTATATTTCCGATTAGCATAGTAGGGATTCCGCACGCCTCCAGAAAGTGGAAAATTAGGGAAGACGTGGTTGATTTCCCTTTTGTTCCCGTAACACCTATTGTTTTACAGGGCTTTAGCCGCAGCAGCAACTCCGTTTGCGTAAGAATTTTTAATTTTGTTTGTTCATCGAATTTATCTTTTATGATTACTCCGGGGGACTGTAAAATAATGTCAAATCGACGGCACTCTTCAAGGTAGTGATCCCCGGAAATGGCGGTAATATCGGGAATACCAAGGTCATACAGGTCGATGGGATTCATATCCGCGATGGCGATCTCGGTGCAGCAATTCAGCCGCTTAAGTAGCTCCAACCAGATTTTTCCCTCGCGCCCCAAACCGAGAATCACAACGCGTTTGCCCTCGAAAATGGGCTTAAGTTCACTAATGTTCATTGGAAATTGCCTCCAGAAATGGTATAAATTGTTTCGGAACAAAGTTGTCCTTGTTAAAATATCCCGTCAAATTTACGGGCTTGAAATTCGGAAATCTCTCGTGAAACCGCTCCAACAGCGGCGGGACGTGTCCACTGCGACGCTCCAGAGCCATTTGCAGTGACAGCCGCACCTCGTCCTTTGTTCCAACGCATTCAAAAGGCTTATCCTTGCCGTCCGTCATAAGTCCATCAAGCATATCGGAAAGCTCGCCCTTCTCCAGCATATTGCACCCAAATATTTCCGAAAGCTGTTCATCGTCCAAAAATGCCGCAAGCAAGATGTACACATACAGACATTTAGCGCAGTTGCAGCACCACGTATTGTGCTTTGAGCCGAGATTGCAGCTCTGGAAAATCCCGAAATACTGTGGATATTTTACGAACTCCCGTGCGATTTGCCACTCGGTCAGCGGTCTTAAAAGGCTGAAATATTGAGGGCAATCTCCAAAAGTTCTTGTGCAATATTCACGAAAATCACGCTCGAATTTCGTTGATTTGCTATATTGATGGTTGACCTCCGCACCCGAAACATAGGTTTCGTTCGCGCTGCTTTCATTAGATAAAGCAATGTATCTCAGCCCTTTGATAGAGCCAAATAGCAACGACGAGAAAGCCACAACCGCCGAGAACGGCGTGTGCCCGTTCAGGTAGCCCTGCGCGTTCAGTTCGAGTAGGGCAGGGTCGATGGAGCGGTGCGCGAAAATCGCGTCACTAAGCGGAATCTGCGCTGCCCGGACGCACCCCTCGGTCGCCGGGCGCGGATTGATGACATAAGGGGTAATTCGCTCCCCCGCTTGTCGCAGGATTTCGAGCGACACAACACTGTCTTTGCCGCCGCCTACCGGAACCATCACGCCGGAAAGC
>CAMWMN010000093.1 GCA_947175385.1 uncultured Clostridia bacterium
GTTTATGTGAACTAGCCGAGCGACCCGCAACACCGCTATGCGGTGTTGCGCGCCGCTCGCTTTCGCAATTTGCCTGCGTTTCCATTACGTTGTTATGAGCCATTACGCTCAATACTACGCTGTTATCGCGTTGCTGCGGACTATTGCGTTTAATAACGCGCCGCCTAAGCGTTGCATACAATCAACCGTATTCCTTTTCAGCCCAAACGATAAACTCCTCAATTTCATTCTTCTTTACATCGAGCTTCAGCTTACCGTTTTTGAGAGCCTCATAAACCTCGCGCGCCTCGGCGAGCTTATACTCGTCATCGCCGCAAAGCACATTGAACACTCCCCTTAAATCCCAGAAATTGTCTTTCGGGTGATTCCTTAAATGCATCATCGCAAGCCCCTTGATGTTTTTCGCGTTCACCTTCTTAAATTGCGAAAGGAAATAACGCGTGCCTGTTTCCGACGCGGTAGTGCTCTGCTCTATCAAAAGATTTTTGATTTTCTCGCAGTACTCCTTATCGTTGATGTCAACCCATCGATAAACTATCGTTGTTGTTGAGCCGACTGTCGGATATTTTATGAATATATCGGTAAACGCGCCCTTTATCGGCTGATTTATAGGCTTTGAGCGAAACGATATATATTTTTCACCATCCGCGTAATCAACCTGTCTGAAAGCCAGACGATATTCTCCCTCGCCGAAACAGATTAAATTCGCGACTCTGTAAATCGGGCTGTTGGTTCTATCATCATGTATAACATCGCGTATTTTATGCGGGGCGCTGTACACTTTCTTAACCTGTTCCTCAAACCACTCTGAGCAATCCTCATCGCCCAAAAGCCGCGCGACAGCCTCCGCGTAAACATAACAACCATTCATCGCGGAGCTGTTGTTCAATTCAATCGCAAGCTTTCGGAGATTTTCATCGTCCGTCTTAATAATGGTTTTACCGAGAGCGGAACTCAGCAAATCCGTATCCTTTTCCCGGTTGTCATATTCGCGGTATATCTTCTCGATTTCCGTTCCGAATTTTCCGCTGAGTGCCGCGATTATATCACTCGCGTGGATATTGTACTTTCGTTCCGCCTTGTTTTCCGCCATCTCGGCAAGTTTGATTTTATTACCGTTTTTATCCACGAGAACCATATCGATAAGCCGCACGGTAAGTTCGCTTGCCCACTTGGACGAAACGTTTTCCATAAGTCCCAGAACCTCAACGGGCTTTTTCTTTGAGTATTCCTCGAAAAATGCGGCGGATTTTTCGCAATCCAGCGTAATCAACGCCGACATAGCGGCGGTTTTCATTTTGCCCTTTTCGGTCTTGGTAAGCTCAATCAGCTTGTCGGCATTGCTTACATCGTGGCAGAGCGCGTAAATCAACGCTTTCCGCACGTCCTTTTCGGAGTTTTCGAGCTGCTCCAGATAAAACGCGTTCTCAGACGCTCCGCCGAGTGTTTCAATTACTTGAATGCGCCGAATCATCTCCTTTTTGCCTTTGGGGTCGAATCCCATTTTCAGCAGCGGAATCATCGAGCTGTCCATACCCTCCACCGCTTCCGTGACCTCATCGGCAAGCTCCGAGTAACTCGCGCCCATACCCGTTACCAGAGCGGGGCGCACGCGGTAATCCCGCAGCAACTCGGGATTGTTTTCCGCGACATCCTTGAACGTATTGTAGTTTCCGCTGCCCTTGGTGGTAAGCGCATCAATTATTGCCGAGAGCCGCGAATACGGCACATTAAGTATCTCCCCGCCGCCGAGGGTTTCCAAATCGGAAATATCGTCCTTTACGTCGAGTGTTCCGAGCGTGGTAATTACGGAATCTACCAGCGTAATCGTATCCAGAAGATTCGCGGGTGAATTGTCATCAAGCAGCGTTTTCGTCATCTCGCCGATTTTTGCGAACACGGGCGACGCCTTCTCAAGCGGCGCAAAGCCCTCCACCGCCTTTTTCAGTCGAAAATCCTCGGACAGCAGATTCGTCCCCGCGATTGCCGCCGCGCGCAAACGGGATTTAAGCTCGTATATCGGTGCTAAATTCATAACGATTTCTCCTTCGGTTACAGTGTTTCCCTATTCCCGTCAAGCCAACGCCTGAGGGATTCTATTTGCTGCTCATCGGGTTTGTATAACAATTTGCGCTTGGCGGCAAGTTCAATCAATTGCTCTGCCTCCGCGATTTTGAAATCGTGGTCGCCCAGAATCATCATCTTAAAGCACCTATTCATCAGATACGTGTCCCACCTATCCATATCCTTGGCGTAAACATAGGCAAGCCCCTTGACGTTTCGCGCACCGCATTGTTTCAGAAGATCAATATCCGTTCGTTCCAACGGGAACTTCTGAATATAATCCGAAACACGCTTACACATTTCCTTGTCATCGGGATTGATAAATTGGTAAATCACCCTCTCGAAGTATGGTCCGTGCTTTGCCCAATTCTTCATATCGACATTTTCACCCTTGTAATAGGTAAGGATAAGGTCGGTGATTTTGGTAGAGATGGGCTGACGGACTTTTCCGTAGTTGAATATGGGCTTGTCGATAAGCTCGTTGTCGGCATAAAGCTGCCCGGAAATAACGTATTCCCCGTTACGAAGATAAACGCTTTCCAACGGCTTTAAAAGCGAGTTGTCCATAAGATTCCTATCAGTTGGAATGCCGTCCAGCTTTTCTTTCAGCCACGAGAGGCAATCCTCATCGCTCGTAAGCCGCGCGAAAACCTCCGACAGCGGGTACCTGCCTTTCATTACAGACTGCGTGTTAAGCTCAATCGCGAGTTTCTTCAAGCCGTCATCGTCCGTTTGGATTATGGATTCGCCGAGTACGCGGTCAAGCTGCCACGCCGGGCGATCTCGGTTTATTATATCCGGGTCGAAACTCTGAGTGTGGTGGAACTCGCGGTAGATTTTCTCGACTTCGGGACCGAACTTACCCATAAGCGCGTAAATGCAGTCCATCCACTCGGCTTTATTCTTCCCGGCGGTCTTGTCGGGAGCGTGCGAGAGCGTGTACGGTTTTCCGAATTCGTCCGTCAGAAGCCGCTCCATAAGCTCCGCGGTGAGTACGCTAGTCCACCGTGACGAACCGTAACGGATAAGTAAAAAAATCTCATAGCGTTTTTTCTCTGCGTATTCGCGGATATATTTCTCCGCCTCGGGGCTGTCGATATTGATAATCGCGCCCAACGCCGCCTGCTTGAACTTGCCCTTTTCGGTTTTTGAAAGCTCGATCAGCCGGTCGAGATTTCCCGCGTCAAGCCGCAGCGCGTAAATCATTCGTCTTCGCATCAGCTTTTCCGACTCGTCCAGATTCGCGAGGTAAAACTCGTTCTCGGACGCTCCGCCGAAATCCTCGATAAAATTAAATCGCCGTTCCATCTCGGCACCGCCCTTGGGATTAAATCCTTTTTTCAGCAGCGGCAGAATGCGGCTGCCGATTTTATCAACGATTTTCTCCGCCAAATACGCTGTTTCGGAATATTTCGCACCCAGTGCCTTTACAACAGGCTCGGTAACGCGATAATCGCTGAACAGCTCCGGGGAATTATCCCACGCGTCGCGAACGATTTCGTATTTACCGCTGCCCGGAGTCGTCAGCGCGTCAATAAGAGACTTCAGCTTGGAGCACGGTATATCTATAATTTCCGCCTCAAATTCGCAGAGCGGCAAGTCCTCGATTTCGTCCTTTACGTCAAGCGTTCCGAGCGTGGTAATCACGGAATCCACAAGTGTAATCGTATCGAGGAGATTCGCGGGAGAATTATCCGCAAGAAGAGCGTTCGTCATTTCGCCGATTTTAGCGAAAACCGGAGACGCTTTTTCAAGCGGCGCAAAGCCCTCCACTGCCCTTTTCAAGCGGAAGTCCTCGGAGAGCAGATTCGTTCCCGCGATTGCCGCCGCCCTCAAACGGGACTTAAGCTCATAAATAGGTGCAATATTCATATTATCCTCCTACAAACCAGTGACCATATCTCAGGGCAATCCATTCCTCAAACTTGTCAATCTGAAACCATGACGGCTTTTCCTTTCGTGCAAGCTCCAGAACCGCGCGGGCTTGCTCAATCCGATAATCATCGTCACCGGGCATATCCTGAATCACTCTCTCCACAGTTGTCGTATATCCCTTATCCATCACGTTTTTAAGATAATCCACGGCGAGATTTTCCACATTGTAAAGACCGCATTTTTTCAATGCCGCGCACCAGAGCTCTTCATCAGTGTGACCTTTTTCGGGTTTAATAGCCGTAAGCCGCCTAACGAAATAATCCCCGACTTTCGCGCAATATTCGCGGTCGCTTTCGTCGATCCAGCCCTCCAGAATGAAATCATATCCCCAACAAGGGCAGCTCATCAGCGCGTCGGAAATTGCTCCCTTTATCGAATGAACCACCTCTCGCGGATTGTTCATAACCCACCCGTCCGAAATCGGGTCGTAGCACCTGTTCATCAGATAATACTTACCGTCCGAAAGGTATATTGTACGCAGAACTGTGATTATACCCGCGTCCTTGTTCTTGGCAAGCTCATTATACCCTGTCTTAATCCGCTCCGTGAACCATTCCGAGCTGTCCTCTTCCGACAGCAGCCGTATAACGGCTTCCGAGCAGACATAGCAGTCCTTTGTTTTCGGCGAGGAATTAAGCTCCAAGGCGAGAGATTTCAGCCCCTCATCATCTGTTACGAGAATCGACGTGTTAAGCTTCCTGTCCAATACGGACATTCTTTCCTCGCAGTAAAATTCGCGGTAAATCTTCTCGATATCCGCACCCCATTTTCCCCAGAGCGCGGACTCCAGATTCCAAAAATCCGATTTTTTGAGCTTGAATTTATCAACGTCTGCCGCTTCGGACAATGTGATTTTGTTGCCGTTTTTGTCAATAAGCAACTCGTTGATAAGCCGCGCGGCAAGCTCACTCGTCCACTTATAGGAAACACGCGCCAGAGCGCTGATTACCTCAGTGGGCTTTTTCTCCGCATATTCGGTTACAAACTTAACGGCTTGCTCACAATCAAGCGAAACAAGCGCAGAGAGAGCGGCTTCTTTCGCCTTGTTCTTCTCGGTCTTGACAAGCTCGATAAGCTTTTCCGCATTGGAGTCATCGTGACGGAGCGCGTAAATCAAAGCTTTCCGAACATCCTTTTCGGAGCTTTCGAGCTGCTCCAGATAGAACGCGTTCTCAGCCGCTCCCGCGATATTCTCAATCGCTCTGACGCGCTGCACCATTTCTTTCTTGCCCTTTGGGTCGAATCCGCGCTCCAGAAACGGAATCATCTCGTTGCCCATTTCACTGACAACCTCAAACACCGCGTCCGCAAGCTCGGTGTAACTCGCGCCCAGACCCGCCGTCAGAGCGGGACATACGCGGTAATCCCGCAGCAATTCGGGGTTATTCTCCCGAATATCATTAAATGTATTGAAATTTCCGCTGCCCTTGGTGGTAAGCGAGTTGATAGCCGCAGAGAGCCGCGAATACGGAATTTCAAGAATCTCCCCGCCGCCGATTGTTTCCAAATCGGAAATCTCGCCTTTTGCTTCCACCGTTCCGAGTGTGGTAATTACGGAATCCACCAGTGTAATCGCATCCAGCAGATTCGCAGGGGAATTATTTGTGAGAAGATCGTTCGTCATTTCGGCGATTTTCGCGAACACGGGTGACGCTGCGCCGAGCGGTACGAAACCCTCGACAGCCTTTTTCAAGCGAAAGTCCTCGGACAAAAGATTTGTTCCCGCAATCATAGCCGAACGAAGTCGGGATTTTAGCTCATATATTGGTGCTAAATTCATATCTTAATTTGCAAATTGCGAACCGCACAAATAAACAAAGAAAATCTCTATTTATTTGTGCTAGCCAAGCGACCCGCAACACCACTTCGTGGTGTTGCGCGCCGCTCGCTTTCGCAATTTGCCTACCTCTCTTTCAAGTTAAATCAGTACAATAACCTAATGATTCGATTTTCACCGTCGGGAATTATGCAGAGCGGCTGAGCGACAAGGCGCAGCTTTTCCGCGTCATACCAGAATCCGCATAATGCCGTGCCGTTTTCAAGCAGCTTTCTGTCGGGGAGCATTTCGATGTGTCCCACGGTCTTTTCGTCCTCGGGGAAGTCCTCAAGCAGAATCGTGTCGCCGCATTCCTGTTTCAGAACAAGCCCGTCCGCGCATTTTCCGATTTTCTCAAACTCAACCAGCTTGTAGATTATCGGACTAGCCATCGCGTTTTTGAGCGTGTTTTTGATTGCTTTCGCGTCGTCCGAGAGCTTTTTCACCGCAAACGAGCGGATTTTGTCGTAGTCCTCGCCGCTATAATCACGGATATTTGCCGCGTCCCAACGCACGCGTGCGTTCATATCCGCGGGATAAATTGCCATAGACGGAATCTCCGCTGTGCCAAATACAGAATCCTCTTCTTTCACGTATTTCAACGACTTCAGCGGACGGTAATTCTTTGTTAGATACACCGTGCCGTCATCAAGGTCGCACCACGCGCCCGTGTCAATATATTCGCCTCGTGCCTCGTCAAATGTTACCCAGAATGACAACTGCGAGAGTTTTGCGTTCCTCTTGCACTTTCCGATATTTTCCAGCTCGGTGAGCTTCCACGCGCCGCCCAATTCCTCATAAAGAATTGTGTCGTCAAGTGAGGAATCGTCATTTTCGAGCTTTTGATTGATGTACTCACGTGACTTTTTAATCAAAGTGTGTAGCTTTTCGAGAGTGTCTATTGCGTTGTCATAGTGCCGCTCAGACTTGTCCTCCTGAAACCCAGTTACTTCAATGATCAAGCGGTTGAACAATCTCTGCGGACCTACCAGATAGTAGTCGCCGAGCTGCTTTGAAAGATTCTTATATGCGGAAAGCGACGTGCCGCCCATAGTACCCAGACCCGCCGAAACAAGGTCGTTCACTGCCTTCTCCACGAGATCCAACCCTTCAAGCTGCGTGCGCAGCTTTTTCGCGCGGGAGTTCTTGGCGGTCTTTGCCGCAGACGCTTTCTTCTTTTCGAACTTTGCGCGCTCCTCATCGGTCATATCCTCCGGAGCCTTTTGCGGCGCGGACTTCGCCGCGATTTTGCCGCGTTTTCTCGCAATATCCTCGGGTATCTCGCAGATTTCAAACTCCTTACCCGCCATCATCTCATACAACAGTCCAATCGAATGCTTACACGGAAACTGCCGCGAGGGACAGCTGCAGCGGAACACGGGGTGGTCGGGATCGATGTAATCCGCAGACGTGATGTACGGGTTCTTGCCGCTGCCCTGACACTCGCCCATAAACAACGTGTCGTCCTCTGAGCGCGAGAGCTTCTTGAAATCCCCTTTGTTGGAGATTTTTTTGCCGTTTGTCACTGCGGCAGCATTCGGCGCGATAGACTGAATAAACTGTTCGGTAATCTCTTTCATAATACATTCTCCTTATGGAAATTATAGTAATTTCATTATACACTATTTATGTAAAAATGTCAAGTAGATTGCCTAAATTTATGCAAAATGCCGAAATAATCCCCGAAGCGTAAAGCATCGGGGATTCAGTCTTTATTTTGAACTTTCGGCTGAGAGAAACATTGGGGAATTTATGTAAATATATGAAAAAAACGCAATGCTACGAAAACCACAAAAACTGCCATAGGAATAAATATCGCGCTCCCGGAAACAATGGTGATTACGGCGTTTTTGTCGAATACCGCGCGGCGAAGCCTGCAATACATTACATAGACGTCCTTGTCGGGAACATAGAGCTTGTCATGCATTACCATCTCGCGCGGAAACATATTCGGCAGTTCCTCGTCACCAACCTTGTACACCGCCACCGGAAACCGCGATTCCTCATCAAATCGCGAAAAACGCGCGGTTACGCGGCGGGAAACCGCAAGCAGAACGATACTCACCATGAAAAACCCCGCCGTCATAATCACACCCACGCAGACTATCCCGATTACCAATAAGGCAATATCCGACAGTCCGAATCCGAGAAACAGCATCAGAATAGCAATTAACACAAATCCGATAACAAATTCCATAAAAACCACCCGCGAATCCGCTGAAATAAAAGCAGCCGCTCAAGCAAGCGGCTGACTTTGATTATCTTCTCTTTCTTTCCTTTTCCTCAAGGAACGCGAAAAGAAATGTCAAACCTATTGCAATCCAAATAGCCATGCTCTGCCTCCTTCTATTGTACCACATAATTCGGAATTTGTCAAATATCTCCCTCAACAGCTTTTCTGCTCGCTTTTCGGCAGATTATCACCGTTGCCGCCATGATAACAGGGACTATGGCATATGCAATCACACGGAGCATTGTCACCGAAACCACACCGTTCGCCACTCCGTACACCAGAGCAATAATTACGGCAGCTATCGCAAAAACCATTAGGATATATACGGGAACTATCAGCCGCGCTTTGGATTTGTATCCCAGCACCACTGCCACGGAAAGCGTTATCATTTGAAAAAGTGCCATCACAAAGGGCATTGTAATCAACGGTTCGATCCGGATTTCCAAGATGATTGCGCCGATGATGTTACACACCAGCGAAATCGCCGTCAGTATACCGATAACTATCACAACAGCAAGCATTTTCGCGCCGACGATCTGCTCTGCGGAAAGCGGCATTGTACGCTGAATTTTCGCCCATCCTGTGCGGTAATCATCGCTTATCGTATTCAGCATAAACGATGAGCATACGGTTATTGACATATAATTAAGCATTCCGTAAACAAGCACCCCAAAAAATCCGGGAATACCCAAAAAGGCTTGTTGTATCTCCATATCCTCCGCCGAGAACCACATCAGTATGTTTGGGTACAGCATTATGAAAATTCCGCCGATGATCTGAAATCTTACGTTATAAATATCCTTGAGAATAAGACCTTTCAACACACATCACCCCTCTTCACCCTATTAAGCAGCACCACGTAAACTATCGCGTAAATCGCCGCTGCCGCGCCTATAATCACAGGAATAAAATACGGAGCGTCCATAAATTTTCTGAGTGGCTCAATTAAATTGATTTCTTCACTAACATTATACTTGTACCAGTTAAAAGGCAGCATAAGAAGTAATATAGCGAATCCTAAAACAACACCTATCGTAAGTCCTGCCTTTTCAGCACTTTTGAACTTGATAATCAGCGGATAACTCATAAAATCAAACACTCCCACAAGCAAAGCAATCGCCACTGCCAGCTTGATGTAAAAAACGTCCCAAAACGGAATATCTCCTCCGACAGCCTTGTCGACAACGGCTATCACCCCATTCATCGCCAGGCATATCAAAATGCTTATTGCTATTGAAATAAGGTTCTCCACCATCAGTGACATTACAAACCGATTCTTAGAGATTCCCCCCGCAAGCGTTACATCAACAAACCGGCACTTCAGATTGCTTTCCAGATGTCGTCCGTTCCATTCGCTGCACACTGTAATTGACAGCGCAAGACCAG
>CAMWMN010000094.1 GCA_947175385.1 uncultured Clostridia bacterium
CATTGTAATCGGTAAAATGAGTAATTTTATCGGTCGCTTCATAAGCAAAACGGATTTTATAACTGTTCTTAATCCACTTGAATGTACTGTTGGCATAACGCGAGGTCTGACCCTCAACGACGGTTAAGTTCTGTCCTTCTTCGCTTTTCTTCGCCTCAATCACGCCAACGGGCATACCGTCAACGAACAGGGCATAGTCAACCTCGCCCGTGCTTGTGGGGAACTCACGAACAGCAACGCCCAAAGCAACGTTTAAATTCAGTTCATTCATATTTTGAATTACCCAACCGGATTTTGTGAGCTTTTTGTCTATAACCTTGCGGGCTTCTTCCTCAGGCGTCATTGATAATCCCCTCCTTGCACCATGCCATTATATTAATAGTACAATATACCAATATAATTATACAGCATTTTCCACAAAAAATCAAGAGCATTTCGCAAATATTTCATAAACATTTATACAATTTGTCAAGTTAGCTGCGTAATGCCTCTCTCTTTTTCTAATTTGATATTTGAAGTAGACGAAAAAATCAACCGCACTGTTCCCAAATATGCTATAATATATTTGTCAGAAGCAACTGATGCAGTTTAGCAATGCGCTTTACGCAACAGCTTCACCGTACGAATTCATGTTACAATACAATAAAAAGGAGATGCTGAATATGGCTCAAATGAATGGTAAGTACTTATTTGACACTATAATGGACTGTGTCGACAGCAATATCGGAGAGGGCGAGATAACAAGCAGCCGCAAGTCGGCGCTGCACGCGATTGCAAAAGCAACTACCTATGGTATCAAAGATATCAAAACTTTTTTCCTGCTTACCACAGGCAATACGCTTGAATGGTACTATCGCCAGAGGATATTGTTTCACGCTTTCGGGCAGATCAAAAAGTACCCCGAAAGATCCATAGGCGCAATAGCTAATTTTTACGGATATGCCGACAGTGCCTCGTTTAATCATGCTTTTAAACAAGCCTTTTCCGTAACACCAACCAAAGCAAGAGCAAACCCCGAATTGGTTAAGGATAATAGGCTGGTATATGGCGATTTTCAGCAAACAACGCCGCCAAAACAGACTATTGATGATTTGAGTGAGAAGGAGATAATGCAGATGATTGACTTGCACGAGTACGAAGAACGCGGAACTGAAGAATACGGATTCAGTCCAACGCTTAGCCGCGAGATCGCAGCACTTGCCGACAAACTTGGCGTTCCGGTTTATATGTTTATGGATAGTTGTTTTGATTTGGTAGTAGATGTTCAATCCGATCCCGATTACCTTCCCCCAGAAGTCGAAACAGCAATTGATTTGGGAATCAGTTCGTCAAGCGAACTGGAACAAATATGCCAATACTATGACTGCAAATATTTCGAGCTGAACAGTTTTATGGTGGATTATTATCACCAAAATGCCGAAAAGCTTGATGATGAGTGATTCTGTTATCATTCAGTTATATATTGTAAAAATTACATACTAACAAAACGCCACACCTTATTAAGATGTGCCGTTTTGTTATCCTATTCGGTTTTTGTGATTTTTCCGTTAAGGATATCACTCTTTCTGTGACCGCGCGAATCCGGAAAGTGTAAAGACTTGCAAGGAAATAGCACCGAGCGTTTACCGAAACAACGATGTTGATTCCAATGCGATCATGAAAGAATATGACCGAGCCCTCCGCCGCAACTACAAGCGGATGTGCCGCGCTGAGGAGCGTTTATCCAAAAAGTAGCGGCGGCAAGGATATTGACCCACAGACATATTTCGACTGGCGTAATCGCGTTCTGAAAGCTATGCGACTTTGGAAGAACAAGCAGATATCTGACGAGAAGTTTTTGAAAGCAGTCAAGGAACTTGATTAGCAGTTTTTTAATTCACTGTAGTGTCGTTGCCATTTGGCAGCGACACTACAGTGGATTTAAAACTGCTGCTGTGATTTTTAATGGTTTGTTTATCAGTCATATGGTACATTTACATTATATCACAAAAGTTACATTTTGTCAAGTTTTTTAGGATCAAAAAGCCAGCGACAGCTTTAAAAGCGGCGGAACGAAAATTTTTGTGATTTGTACTGCTTATGGTGATGGATTATTTTTGGCAAATTGCTCAACCAATTTGTTGAATGATTCGTCGTTAAATATACCTCCGTCGAAAACATTTATAGCAGCTTCTGACAGCTGTTTGGTGTCTTCAGAGGGTATTTTTCCTTCCAATGAATGAAGCATCTGCTCGATATTATTTTGAACATCTTGCAGTTCCTTTACTCGATAATCATTATCATCGGAGTCAGTCAGCAACTCCCTTGATTTTGAATATACCCAAAGTTCCTGTATAATATCTCCAATAGGGAGTGTATCATAACTTTCTTTTACCGGCAAGTTGTATTTTTCCGTAAAGCAATCTAGCATTTGTGCTGTAACATCCACGGGATGTGGCATAAACATGTTTTCGTGTGATGTAACATTTTCTGCTTTATATATTGACTTAGGAACTTGTAAAGCAGAGGGATAAATTTCTCTTTGCTCATTGGAAGATATTATTACAAGATAATCAAAGGATGAATCTGCGAATGGAATGCTGTTAATCAATACTTCGTTTAGTGTAATTTCTGATGAAAAATCAAGTCCATCAATTATAATTGGATAATACTTAAGCAATTTAACAGCATAAATCCCTTTTGGAAAATGAACGGAAAATTTGTTTTGCAACAGGCTCAAGCTTTGCTTTGCAGTATCCATTTCATTTTTGCACTGATTTTCATACCATTCTTTAATTTGGTATTTGTTGAGGAATTTATTGGGAGAATGTTCCTTATAATAGGCACAATGCATCATAAGATGCTCCATACATTGTTTTTCGGTAATGCAAAGTTTTGAATTTCTTTCTTGGAAACCAAACTCAACAGCAATATCTGTAAAATAATGCTGCATATCTGCAAGTGTGTTCTGAGCAATTGTGAGATTTATCATTGCTAATCTTTGGTTTTCATTATCCCTGGCTATAAAACCCGGAAACTGATTATTAAAATTCTGCATGCTCTGAAAATAATCATTTTTAATCTTCACAAGTCCTTCGGGAATTATTGCTTTATCTGCAAAAGGACGATCTTCTTTAGGAAACCGTCTTTCCTTAGATGTAATTAGTGAAAAATCTCTGTAAATTTCAACTACTTCTGCTTGCAATTTACCTAGCGGATTTCCACTAAGGATTTTAAAAATACAAGCACAATATTTATTTGCAAGTGAACAAATAAGTTCTCTTACATGATACCAATATTCCAGCCATTCTGATACCGTATCGAATTCGTAGTTGCTCATAATGGTTTTAATCCAAAGTGATGTCATATTCTGATGAAACATTATTACGATATTGCGAATAGGCATTTCTTTGTGTGCATCATCAGGCATTGTATATGCAGATAAAATGTTAAATACTGGCTTTATCGCATCTGAGCAATACAAGTCAAATATAGGTAAAGTCTTGCAAATATATTTCAGTCGCGAAACACTTTCCTCTTTTGCAGATTTTATATCACGCAGCCGAAGAATATACTCAACGTGGATTGCATTGTTTTTATAGTCAATATATAATTTATGTGATTTGGTCTGGTGTTTAAGATAAGTTAGAATTGAATCAAGGTTACGTTCGACAAACTGTTCGTATAAGGTCCTGTTACCACGGAACGATGTGAACATAATAGCAGAAATGCAATCCAGCGACAGTTTATTAGATTTAGTCCAAATACTTTCCAAAGAAAAATTGATAGACAAATTGAACGATTCATCTATATTGTAGAGCCACTCGGAAATTATAGCATAAGAACCTACATCCACTATTTCATCAGCGTGAATTTTATTTAATTTTTTATATAAACAACTACAAAAAGTATAGATAGCCGTTTTTTGCAAATTGCACAGAGGCATATTATCCCGCAATTCACGAAGATGTTTTATGTTGGAATTATCAGGCAAAATTTCAAGCATTGTGTCTAATGTTTCTACAGTTGCACCAAATTCTTTGAACTCGGCAAAAGGGCACATTTCCGTAGAGATAATAAATAGTCCGCCATGAGAATTCGCATCATCAAACATGGATTGATTTAAACGAAAATATTGCATAACGCTTCCGGAAAAAAGCCCTTGTATTACAGATATAAAACTTGATAAGTCATCTTCATTCCATAATTTTTCTATGATGTTGTTGAAAAATTCAACTTTGTCCAAATTATACTCCGTCAAATGAGAAAACAGTACCGGATAGTCCTCTTTTTTAGCAATCTCAATTACAGAAAGTGCCGTATTATCAAGAGGGATAAATTCGTGCAGTCTTTCAACAATATGCATAGATCTAATTGGGTGTAGTCCTTCGATGTATCCGATTTCATCATTAACATGAATAAGAAATTCGGATTCCATACTCTTTAATAACTCGCCAAAATCTACTCCCGAATCTTCTGATTGAATTGAAAAAAGAGTAGCAACGGAGATTTTTATACCGCAGATATCGGCAAAGCAAACTTTTCGCAAAATTTCACATTTTGCTTTTCCGGAAGGTGATCCGCCAATTTCAGATATTTGTGATGCTATTCTTTCTGATAACATTTCACCGTGAGTAAGTAAAAAGACATACTCTATAAGCAATTGCCTTTCTGCAACCTTATTCCATGCGTTTTTCCAGCTTGTTATGCTGGAATGAAGCTGTTTGGATTCCTTGAATACATTGAATATTTCAACGGCTTCCTTTTCTTCAAGAAGCGGCTTAATTATTTTCAAAGATTGAATGTTACTTAAATCACCGCTATAATTATACCAATCAATTTCTCGTGTAGTTATGAGCAACTTATAGTGGCGACGCAGTTCGGATTGTAAAAGCTGAGCAAGATAGTTCCATTCGGCAAGATGACCATCTAGGTTATCAATTATAATTAACAGTTTTTCACCAAGCTTAATTCTTGTCTTAAAATATTGGGCAATATTTCCTAACTCTTTTACATTGTTACACCATGTCAACTGATACGGCATATATTCTTGCTGTAAGTTATAAGCTACTTGTAAAGCTAATGTAGTTTTGCCTTGTCCGCTAGATGCTTTAATTACAGTTACCGTGTTTTCTTGAATGGAGTTTGCAATATCCTGTTCAAGCGACATTCTCCTAATGGGTAATCCACTTGCAATATCTGACGGTGTAGCTTTTTTACCCTCAAAAAAGCTGCGCTTATTTTCAATATCAGAAATAGAATAATCCAACTTTCGTATCCAACTATGAGCCGGATTATGAGGACCTTTGCTGATGTCGTCTATGACGCCATGGATATGTCTGTCCAATTCTTCTTTAGAGATACAACTACCTTGCTCCATTTTTTCAAGACAAAGAATTTTTATGCTATTAGCAAACAAAGAGATATTGTCGGTGGTTATTTCGTATGTTTCAATTAATGCCTTTTCAATTTTAGAAGCCAATGTGGTCTTTTCTATTTTCTCGAAGGATAAGCGCGAAAAGAAGTGATCAAAGTTGTAGACCGACCAGTTCCAAGATGGGTTTTTATTCTGAATCTCAGCAATCACGTTGCTCCAATATGTATTCGAGCTCTTGTCTAATTCCGATTGAAATAACTTACTTAAGTTACCGTTTGCAACCGGAAAATCATAAACCAACTTAAAAGAGCTGTTCTGATCAAGCAAATATGCTTCTACAAAATTTTTTAATACGTCGGATAAAACGCTAGCATTTTGTCTTGTAGTAAAGTGCTTTGCTTGTATATAAGTCATATCATTGTCATTTTCTTTCCACTTGATACAATCGATATCCTCTACACCCTCAAGCCTAAATGTAACATCAGGATTTGAGTTTGAAAGGACTAAATAGCATGATAATAAAAGCTGGTACGAATATCCTCTTAATGCAATTTGTCCGCCATTTCTGGAGTCTTGCAATTCTTGAATGTTCTTCTTAGGGGGAGTCGCCTTTTTGTTTTTATTCTTTGTTCCTTTTGCCATAATTTCACCCTTTATCTTTCTGTATTTTTTTGTGACGGTAACACGAATCAAATTTGAATAAGGTCACAATTATACTTTTTTGATCCAAACGATGTCTTGACTGCTGTTACAACCATAGTTAATCAAGCTCCTTGACAACCTTCAAGAACTCGGCGTCCGAAAGCTTTTTGCTTTTCCAAAGCCTCATAGCCTTAATGACACGATCCCGCCAATCAAAATATATCTCCGGATCCAAATCCTTTTCGGTGCTCTCTCCAAACATACGTTCCTCAGCGCGAGACATTCTCATATAGTTCCGGCGGGAAGCCAAGTCATATTGCTTCAGAATTTTATTAGAACTTATGTCATCATTCCTATACACGATCGGCGCAATCTCCTTACAAGGCTTTCCGCTCTTGGGATCGATCCGATTACAAAATCGTGTCAGCTTTTTCGTTTTCGGAATAAAAAAGTCGGTAACAGTAGTTGCACTTGCAGAAATTATAATTATACTGCATCATATTCAGAAAAACAAATTGAGCGTAATTTCCTATATCCGTGAATCTATATGCTTTCGTGTACGGAAAGCAGTAATCATTCTCGCTCGGAATTCCGAAAAAGTCCTTGCCCGGCTTCCTGGCACTTATGATCTCCTCAACAGTCATAGATGTAAACGGTTCGCTCAATGCGTGAAATAAATCGAACCGATCTTCCGCAGAACCAAAGCGTTCGCAATAGTAATCAGCAAGCTCCCATACTTTTCGACGTGTCGAAATAATGAAGTTTATTGTTTTTGCTGCCGAAGCCTTGTATTCTTCACCCCAATTTTCCGGATCATTGTCAAATGCTTTCATCCAATCGCCTTCGGTCATAAGTTTTATCAAAAAAGGCGTTGCAGCAGACCTGCCAAGTTCGTTTATTGCGCTGTGAACTTCCTCGCCGCTTTGTGTATCAATATTTTTGACGAGAGAAAATAATTTTGTAAAATCGAAATCAAGAAATTCGATCAGCAGCTCTCCGGCGCTTGCTCTGCCCATCTCAATCAAGCCTAGCATGAATACTCCATACACCGAAAAATTTTCACCATCGGGAAAAAGATATAGTCCGTTTTTAAGATTCATAAAAATCCACCCCAATATATTGTATCATATAATAACCGAATTGTCAATGTGTGAAATGAAACTTTTCAAAAATTGGGAAGTTCCATTTCACATTTACAAATCAAAAAAATTATGTTAAAATAATTCTACTCACAAAAACACAAGGGAGGACAAGTTATTGAACGAACTCAAAACAGTAAACTGTGAACAGCTGATGACCACACCGCTCAAGCCAATCGAATTTTGCATAGACGGTATGTTGTCAACAGGGCTGTTCATCTTAGCCGGAGCGCCAAAGGTCGGAAAGTCGTGGCTTGCACTGGACATGGCTCTCAGTATTGCGAAAGGAGAAAAATTACTCGGGCGGGAAACCAAACGTGGCACGGCGCTCTATCTTTGCTTGGAAGATAGCTACACGAGAATACAGAACCGCCTGTTTGAGCTGACAAGCGAGCCAAGTGAAAATCTGCACTTTACAATTATGGCAGGAACGCTCGGCGGCGATCTGGAAAAGCAAGTTGAAAATTTCAAGTCACAGCACACTGATCTGAAAATAATTATCATTGATACCTTGCAAAAAATCCGTTCGGAAGATGAAACGAGTTATGCTTCGGACTACAAAGAGCTATCCGTTCTGAAAAATCTTGCGGATAAACTGCGGATAGCAATTTTGTTGATCCACCACACTCGCAAGTGTCGCGACAATGATCCGTTCAACATGATCTCGGGAACAACAGGAATAAGTGGTTGCGTTGACGGCAGCATGGTGATGATCGAGAAGCAGCGTGGCAGCAAAGAAGTTATTTTGTATTGCGTCGGTCGTGATATTGAAAATCTCGAATTGCATTTGAAACGTGAGGGATTTCGGTGGGTAACCTCTGATAAAATTATTTCGAAACCGCGCGATACTTTTTCTTTCATGATACATGATTTTATGTTGGAGAAAAATTATTTCAAAGGCTCCGCTACAATGCTGGTCGAAGAATTGAAAATGCAATTCGGAGTTGAGATTCCGTCAAATAAGATAACTCAGAATTTGGTTCAACACGGAGTTGAGTTAAAAAATTATGGCGTGATTTTTGAGGTCAAACGATCGTGCGGACAACGGTTTATAATTCTGAAATACAACCGCGAAAGTGACAGCAGTGACGGCTGCTCACTGTGGGTAGAAATAGCCGTCACTGCCGTCACTCCATGTCTCGCGAATGCTTTGCCAATGCGGTTTGACGATAGTGACGGCAGTTGCGAGAGTGACAGCACTGCCTTAAAATAGTGACGGCATTTTGGGCAGATTTCTGCCGATTTGAGCGAGGTTTTCTCTCGAGTAGAGTAACACCTCGCAAATCGAATTCCGAGCGAAATTTGAGCCGTTTCTGCGCGAATTTGAGAGCCACGCCCAAGAGAGCAAATTGCAGGAAAATAATGCAGATATTTCACGGCAAACTCGGGCTGAACTAAGGGTATGATTTTGATGCAAGTTAAAGCCGGGTACACCCGGCGATCACAGCGGACGGCAAAGCCGACCGCCGTTAGGCAAATTTCCGATATTTCAACATAGAAAATAAGGTGGCTGTAACTGCCTGTTTTACCGGTTTTAGGTGTACCTATAAAGCCAGAAAGCAAGCAGTAAAGCCGTTCTATCGGTGTATGAAAGGAGTTTTATGGAATACGAAACCAAAATAAGAATACCGTTGTGGATCTACCCGTCCACAGATGGTGAGATTGAAAATACTTACGAATCGGACAACTGTAAATCCAAGAGCGAGTTCATCGAAAAGGCAGTCAAGTTCTATCTTGGCTACCTCAAGCAGGAACGTAACGTAAATTACTTATCTTCGATGATAATATCGCAAATGAACGCGGTTGTAGCCGGAACAGATCAGCGCCTCAACCGAAATTTATTCAAAATGGCTGTTGAACTTGGCAAAATCTCTCACACTTTAGCAGCCTTGAATGATGTCGATGATGATACTCTTCAAGAACTTCACGCAATGTGTGTTGACGAGGTCAGACACATAAACGGCTGCATAGATTTCAGTAGCGCAGTCAGATTTCAGAATGATAGGGAGGACAACATTTGAGAAAATTAACGGAACCTAAAATCAGTTTCATTATGGTGA
>CAMWMN010000095.1 GCA_947175385.1 uncultured Clostridia bacterium
TCTACACCTCTCTATGCGTCGGCAGCGTCAGATGTGTATATGATACAGGTTGGGATAAACAGCCGAGCTTTCATCGCCTACAATATAAACCTTTGAAATCACCTTGCCGGATTTGGGCGGTGCATAAAATTTCATTGTGTATGTCTTACCCGGGGTAGCCAAAGTAGTACCGGTGTTGTTTCCTTGATCGTCATACAAATTAGAAGCAATAGCCCCGGACGGAACATCATTATTATCCCATTCCGGAAAACATGCATATCGCATTGACGTGCTTGCCGATGCTGCTGTGCTGAATGAACTTGCCGCAACAATTGCCGAAAGAGCGGCTGCTGTAATTGCCTTTTTACCCTTGAATTTCATTGAATCTACCTCATGTGCAAAAGCCGGATTTTGCTCCTTGTGTAAGCTATATTATAGCACAAGATAGTTGATTTGTCAATAGATTTTTTTAAGTTTCATTAAATATTTTTAGGGGGAAAATCGCCGTATACTGCGGAATCGGATTTGCGGTAAACGGATTAATGTGTTCGAGTTTGAAAAATATGGAAAAAGTTTTCAGAAAAATTTCACAAAAGCACTTGCAATTTGTGAAATGTTGTTGTATAATAGTTATAAAGTTCCCGATATTCACGTTCACTTACAGGGATTACTCGAAAATTACAACCCGGAGGTACACATTAAAATGAAAACATTTACAGCGAACGACATCAGAAACATCGTTCTGGCGGGGCACGGCGGCAGCGGAAAGACCGCTCTTGCCGAGGCAATGCTGTTCAAATGCGGCTTGACGGACAGAATGGGCAACACCGCGGACGGAAACACCGTTTGCGACTTTGACGCGGAGGAAATCAAGCGTAAAATCTCAATCAACGCGGCAGTTGCGAATATGACCTGGAACAACGTTAAAATTAACGTTATCGACGCTCCTGGCGGATTCGACTTCGTGGGCGGACTTTACGAGGGAATCCGCGCCGCCGAGAGCGTAATAATTACCGTAAACGGCAAGGACGGCGTATGCGCGGGAACAGTCAAGTCTTATCGGCTTGCCACGCAGATGAATAAGGCTTGTATGTTGGCGGTTACTTGCATGGAGGTTGAGAACAGCGACTTCTATCGTGTTTTCACGCAGATGAAAACCGTCTTTGGACCGTCCGTCTGCCCGATTGTTGTTCCGTATGACAAGAACGGACCCGTTGAGGCATACATCAATTTGCTTACAATGAAAGCGTATAAATACGATACCAAGGGTGTTCCGACCGAGGTGGAAATGCCCGCCTCCGAGAACCGTATCGCAGGTCTGCGCGCCGCGATGGCTGAAGCTGTCGCGGAAACTAATGAGGAGTTTATGGAGAAGTTCTTCGCGGGCGAGGAGTTCACGCAGGACGAGCTTGTCCGCGGAATCCACGATGGCGTGGCAAACGGCACGATTACGCCCGTTGTCTGCTGCGCGAACGACACGCTTTCAGGCGTGGATATGCTGCTGGAGGCGGTTACGAGAATGCTCCCCTCGCCGAACGAGCGCAAGTTGGAGAGCATTGACGGTTCTCCCGTAGATTATGACGAAAACAAGCCGTTTAAGGGTATTATCTTCAAGACCGTAGCAGACCCGTTTGTCGGGAAAATCAGCTATGTAAAGGTTGTTCAAGGAAAGCTCACGTCTAAGACCGTTCCCGTTTCGGTTGACGGAGCGGAGCTGCGGTTCGGCAAGTTGGTTACCGTAATCGGTAAAAAGCAGGAGGATGCATCGGAAATCGGCGCGGGCGATATTGCGGCTGTTACCAAGCTGGAGGCGAACACGGGCGATACGCTTTGTGACGCGGCGGACACCAAGCCGCTGGCGGGTATGGAGTTCCCGAAAGCGAATTACTTCCGCACCGTAATGCTTAAGGGCAATGGGGACGAGGGCAAGCTCTCGGCGGCTATCAGGCGACTTCTTGAGGAGGACCGCACGTTGGAATACGTTCACAACCACGAAACCCACGAGCGCATTATCGGCGGATTGGGTGAACAGCATTTGGATATCGCCGCCGCAAAGCTCAAGGCAAAGTTCGGGATAGAAGTGACGCTCTCCGCGCCTAAGGTAGCTTACCGTGAGGCAATCAAGAAAAAGGTCACGATAGAGAGCAAGTACAAAAAGCAGTCGGGCGGTCACGGGCAGTACGGACACGTTAAAATCGAGTTCGAGCCGTATGACGGCGAGGAACTGCTGTTTGAGGAGAAGATTTTCGGCGGCAGCGTTCCGAAGAATTACTTCCCCGCGATTGAAAAGGGCTTGCAGGAGTCTTGCGAAAAAGGCTCTCTCGGCGGTTATCCCGTTGTACGTCTGAAAGCAACGCTGTTAGACGGAAGCTATCACCCCGTGGACAGCTCGGAGCTTGCGTTCAAGACCGCTGCGTCCATGGCGTTTAAGGATTGTATGAAAATCGCCGATCCGTATCTCCTCGAGCCGATTCAGAGCCTGAGCATTCTCGTGCCCGATGACAAACAGGGCGATGTGATGAGTATGCTGTCCAAGAAACGCGGTTCTGTTCTGGGAATGAACAGTATGGGCGATGGAATGACGGAATTAATCGCCGAGGCTCCCGAAGCCGAAATGCAGGATTTCGCGCTCTCGCTCCGCCAGATTACCCAGGGATTGGGTGAGTTTTCCGCAGAGTTTGCGCGGTATGAAATGCTCCCCTCGGGAACTGAAATTAAGCAGTAATAAACGTTATAAATAAGCGGTTTCCCCGTCTATGGCGGGGAAATTCCGCATAAATAATCCAAGTTAAAAGTTGGTGATCATTTTTGAAACTCACTTACAAACACATCATGGTATTAGGATTGGCGGCTGTATTCGCTGCAACAACCGTTATGGCGGAATCCCCGGAATCTCCTCAAACTGAAGAGATCAAGTCCGAGTATTTCACGCCGGAATATACTGAGATTACATACAGCGGCGAAGAGCAAAAGCCCACAATTCTCGCGAGAATCGGCGATAACGAGCTTGTCGAGGATACGGATTTTACCGTGGAATACCCCGAAGACTGCATAACCGCCGGTGACAAGACGATTATCATAAGCGGAATGGGTGCGTATTCGGGAGAAACGGAGCTTTCCTATATGATAGAGCCGTTGGACGTTACGAAAGACGAAAATATTTCCGTGAGTGTACCTCCGTGTGTATATAACGGCTCGGCGCAATGCCCCGCAGCGGTTGTGATGTTTGGCGAAGAAACGCTGATTGAGGGCGAGGATTTCACCTCGGTTTATTCCAATAACATTTATGCAACCGTTCCGGACAAGGCGAAATGTGTGCTGACCTTTATGGGAAACTACACGGGAACGCGAACGGTGCTGTTCGACATCGACAAAGCTCCCTCGGAGAACCGCGAAATCACCTTAAAAGCCAACCGTTCCGCAAACACGGTATTTGCTCTCTCCGCGCTTAAACCCGCAGGGGCTTCATTCGGAACGCCGATTTACGATCCCGATGATTTCGACCCCGCCAACAAACCCAAAATCGCGTTTAATGAGCTGCGGTTCGCACTTAATGCCGAGATTCAAGGCAGCGCAATTATCCGTGTGCCTGTCAAAAATCTGCGCAACTATGCGGATTATGAGTTGGTTTTTACTGTGGAGGCTGCGGAAAATGGTGTTCCGAATCTGGTTATTCGCAAGATTTCCAAGGAGTATGACGGCGAACCGATAACAGCCGAGGAACTCACGAAAAACGGCAGTTACGCGGAGTTTGACGGGCAGCGTATCGAGGGCGAGTGGAGCTTTATTGACGAGCCGCCCGTTCTTCCGTGTGATACGGCGGTTTCGGTGATGTTCACTCCAACGGATTCAGCGCTGGAATCCGCTGTCGGAGTGGCGGGGGTAAGTATTTCCAAGCTCCGCGCGGCGGAATTCTCGGTTAGTGCAAGCTCCTCTCGTGTGGGAACGGGGGAAAGCGTTTCCGTAAAGGTTTCGGGAATCCCCGATGATTACAGCGGCGGGATACGCGTGAAGTGCAGCGGCGAGGGCGCTAAGGGCTTTATTCTCACGCAAATCACCGATACGGAATACACGGCTCAATTCCCGGAAAATGACGCACTGTACACGTTTACGGCGGAGCTTTCGGGTGATGAGATCTACGCGGCGCGAACCGCCGAATTTACTGTGAGAGTGGGGAATGCCGAGCTTCCCGAGGAGCAGATCCCCGCGAAGATAACCGCTGAGGAGGAGCTTGCACAGATGGTAAACTCCGCCGAAGAGGGCGCGGAAATCGCCGCCGAGGGCTGCAAATCAATACCCGCAGAGATTGTTAAGGCGGCAGCCGAAAAGGAACTGACTCTCCGCGTTAAGCTGAACGATTCGTATACGTGGGTGATAGAAACGGATAAGCTGTCACGTTGTGACGCGCTGAATCTCGCGCTTACACCCGCCGTTATTCCGTATGTGCTGCTGGAGCGAATCGGCGGCGATACAAGCGCATCGTTTAACGTGTTGGACAGCAATCTCGGCAGCGGTGCGCTTCTGGAGGTTACCACGGCGCAATATGACGATGATATTCCGCGATTCGCGAATTTGTTCCTGTACAACACGGACGGTGAGTTGGAATTTGTTTCCTGTAACCGCGTGAACGAAAAAGGAAAAGCCGTTCTTGCAATATCCAAACGCGGCAAATACGCAGTTATCACCGACAGCGAAACGAAAATGCGGGGCGATTTGAACAACGATATGAGGATAAATGCCACGGACGCCACAGAGGTATTGAAAATCACGGTGGGGCTCTCCACGACAGACAGTCTGAAAGGCGATACGGACGGCGACGGCAAAATCACCGCCCGGGACGCTACTCAGATTCTTAAGTATTTAGTGGGGCTGCCGAGCGCACTGGATTAATGCGGTACACCTATGAAAGGGGTAGCTTTATGAAGATTATCGACACGCACGTCCATATCGGGGGAGATGATGTCGGCTTTCGTATGACGGAGCAAATGGTTATTGAGATGATGGAGGACTACAATATTGCATACGTCATTGTGTCTAACGGCGATGCGGCGGAGTTGGATCACCGGCAGCAGGTTATTCCCGTACAGCATACTCAGGAAGAAGCACTTCAAAGAACATTTGATTTTGCGCGGGACTACCCCGATAAGGTTGGCGCGGCGGTGTGGATAAAACCGCGCTTACAGGGGCTTACCAAAGAACTGGAGAAAATGATAGAAGAAAATCGGGATATAATCAAGGCGATTAAAATTCACCCGTTTCATTCTGATATATCGCCCACGGACAAGAGGGTGATACCATATTTGGAACTAGCGGAGCATTATCGCTTGCCTGTGGTTTCTCATACGGGAGGTTGTGAGGCTGCTGAGCCGATCCATTTGTATGAGGCGGCAAAGATGTTTCCGAGTATTCCGTTCGTAATGGTGCATATGGGGCTTGGTTCCGATAACCGTGCGGCTTTGGAGCTGTTGGGAAAGGCGGATAATCTATACGGTGACACAACGTGGGTTCCGATGAGTACAACCATTGAGGCGGTAAACAGATACGGCGCAGAAAGGATGCTTTTTGGCAGCGACGCGCCGATTGACGGAAAGGATACCTATCTATGCAATCCCCGAGGGGAGCGTTCTTTGTATCAGGATTATTTTCATGTGCTGCCAAATCTGATTTTGGAATCGGATTACAGAAAGATTATGCATGAAAACGCAGAACGAATGTTCAATATCAATTGACTAAAACGGACAATTGTACATTATCAATAAAAAACCGCCCCAATTTATGCGGAAAGCACAAATTGGGGCGGTTTTTTATTGAATTGGATTAACCAAGTCTTTTCTCGATGTTGTCGAGCTGAGCCTTAAGCTCTGCAGGAACGTTTCCGCCCTTTGCCTCGATGTCCTCGGCATAGTAACGGCGCATTTCCGCAACTTCCTTAGTCCAGAGATCCTTGTTGACTTCAAGGAGCTGATCCATAATCGCGGGAGTTACCTCGTCCTCGATTCCTGTAACGTTGATGTCCTCGGGCTTGGGCAGATAGCCGATTGCGGTTTCAGTCGCGTCAACCTTGCCCTCGCAACGCTTGATGATCCAGTCGAGAACGCGCATATTGTCGCCGAATCCCGGCCAGATGAAGTTTCCGTCTGCGTCCTGATGGAACCAGTTTACATTAAAAATCTTCGGAGCCTTGTCGCCGAGGGTCTTGCCCATATCAAGCCAGTGCTGCCAGTAATCGCCGACATTGTAACCGATAAACGGTTTCATTGCCATCGGGTCATGACGGAGTACGCCAACCGCGCCGGTAGCTGCTGCGGTGGTTTCCGAAGATACCGCAGAACCAACATAAGTGCCGTGATTCCAGTCAAACGACTGATAAACCAACGGAGTGGTGGACGCGCGGCGACCGCCGAAGATGATTGCCGAAATCGGCACACCTTGCGGGTTGTTGAACTCGGAGGACAGGCACGGGCAGTTCTCTGCGGGAGCGGTAAAACGAGAGTTCGGGTGAGCGAGCTTCTGTGGCTTGCCGTCTGCGCCCATCTGCGCGGTGAACTCCTTGCCGTTTACCTTTGCGCCCTTCCACTCTTCCGCGTTCTCAGGCGGGTTCTTGTCCAGACCCTCCCACCAAACGGTATTGTCATCGAGGTTGATTGCAACGTTGGTGAAGATTGCGTTCTTCTTGGTGCACTCAAGCGCGTTGAAGTTGGACTTCGCGTTTGTTCCGGGAGCAACACCGAAGAATCCGTTCTCGGGGTTGATAGCGTACAGTCTGCCATCGGGACCGGGCTTCATCCACGCAATATCATCGCCGACCGTGAACACCTCATAGCCTGCCTCTTTGTATACTGCGGGCGGAATCAGCATTGCGAGGTTGGTCTTGCCACAAGCGGACGGGAACGCAGCCGCAACATACTTGATGTCGCCATCGGGCTTCTTAACGCCGAGGATAAGCATATGCTCAGCCATCCAGCCCTCTTTCCAGCCCTGATAGGACGCGATTCTCAGCGCGAAGCACTTCTTGCCGAGCAGAACGTTTCCGCCGTATGCGGAGTTGATCGACCAGATCGTGTTGTCCTCGGGGAACTGAACGATGTATCTCTTTTCGGGGTCTACATCAGCCTTGCTGTGCAGTCCGCGAACGAAGTCGTTGGAATCGTCGGGAAGGTTTTTGAATGCCTGTTCGCCCATACGCGTCATAATGTTCATATTCAGAACAACGTAGATGGAGTCGGTAAGCTCAACACCGACCTTTGCGATAGGCGAACCGATAGGACCCATCGAATACGGAATAACGTACATGGTTCTGCCCTTCATTACGCCATCGTACATCGGGGTGAGCATTGCGTACATTTCCTTGGGATCCATCCAGTTGTTGGTAGGACCTGCATTTTCTTTCTTGCGGGAGCAGATGAATGTTCTGTCCTCTACGCGCGCAACGTCATTCGGCTTGGTTCTGTGATACAGACAGCCGGGGAACTTGTCCTCGTTGAGCCGCTTCATTTCGCCTGTGGATATTGCCTCCTCGGTCAGTGCGTCGAGCTGAGCCTTTGAGCCATCGATCCAGACAACCTTGTCGGGCTTGGTAAGCGCGGTCATCTCATCAATCCATTTCAGTACATTGGGGTTCTTCGTCAATGCCATAATTGTAATCTCCTTTATTTGATAGCAAATTTGAGAGTAAAAACTCTCTCCACAATTACCATTATACACGAAAAAAATCAAGTTGTCAAGGAATTTTTATCATTTTTTGAGAAATTTCCGCGGATTTTTTAGTTAAGATATACAAATATATGCGGAAATATATAGAAAACCGCCCCCGAATCCGAGGGCGGAATTTTGTGATTTATGCCAGACCTACAACCATCTTGAGGATCTGAGTAGCGTCTCTTGCGGAGGGCTTTTCGCCGCCCGTGACAAGAGCGTTTTTCATGGAGTTGCCCTCGAACTTGGCGATTCCGACAACGTACTTCAGAATTGCGGTTGCGTCCTTGGCGCTGGTTTTGCCATCGCCGTCAACATCGCCCAATACGTCCGTTGCGGAGTTGTAGACGACCTTTTGGGGAGTAGGTGTAACGGAAGTGTCGGAGATCGACTTAAATTCGTAGCCGTTTTCCTTTGCATAGGTTTCTGCGTAAGAGCCTTTAACACCATAGATAGTTTTAAGCCCGGAATCGTCGAAAGCCGTCGCGGCAATCTTGGTCACGCTGTTTGGGATTGTTACGCTTTTTAGGTTTGTACAACCATAAAAAGCGTAAAATTGAATCTCAGTCACGTTATCGGGTATAACAACTTCTGTGACATCTTCAGATGCAATCGCCAACACACCATCTTTGATGTACAAGCCGTTTTCATCATACACATAATCCGCACTTGCCACCACTGCCGTTCCTGCCATCAATGCCGCCAGAGCCACCGCGCTGATTCTTTTAATCTTGTTCATAATTACTCTCCTTTATGTTCGCTCGAATGAGCAGATTTTATAGAAATCCTCGTGATTAACGCGGTTATCTCTATTACTATAATATTATATTACAATAAATTTAATTTGTCAATAATAAAAATGTAATTTTCCATTGTTATATAGTTTATAATATAAACAAAAAAGGAGTGTAAATTTATGAATGTTGCACAAAGACTTACGTTTTTACGTGAAAAGAAAGGCATTACCACCAACAAGCTCGCGAATCTTGCGGGAATTTCGCAGAGCCATCTTCGCGAAATCGAAATGGGCAAACGCAGTCCCACTGTTGAAACGCTCTCCTACTTTTGTGACGCGCTGGGAATCGACCTCGCCGAGTTTTTCAGCGATGATATGCGGCTGAATCCGTTTCTGGCAACGGCTCTCAAGCAGATTTCCGATGAACAGCAGCAAACCCTTGCCGTTTTCCTCAAGACGATGACAAAATAATCCCGCGCGGAAAAGCGCGGGATTTCGGTTTTGGTGATTTATGCCAGACCTACAACCATCTTGAGGATTTGTGTAGCGTCCCTGGCTGATGGCTTTTCACCGCCGGTAACAAGAGCGTTTTTCATAGAGTTGCTCTCAAACTCGGCGAGTCCGACAACGTACTTCAGAATTGCCGTTGCGTCCCTTGCGGTAGGTTTTCCATCGCCGTCAACATCGCCTAATATGTTAGTTGTGGAGGTGTAGACG
>CAMWMN010000096.1 GCA_947175385.1 uncultured Clostridia bacterium
ATTATCGGCAGCCTGATAGCGCTTATCGGCGGTGTCATCGCAATTGTTTCTTTTAATTCCGGTAAAATGCTTGATAACACCCTGAACACGCTGGAAAATATATTCAATATGGCGACTATGGGAAGAGTCGGCGCTATCATCTGCTTTGCCATCTCGCTGATTCTTGTCGTTATGGATTTCGTTACCTATGAGAGCAACAAGAAACCCTCATTCGTGACGGCAGCTTTCGGAACAGCGGCATTTGTGGCGCAATTTCTCTTTAACCCCATTACAGGTATGAACGCGCTTTTCAGCTCTATGCTTGACAAAGCCATGTCCGCTTACGGCAGCACCAGCTCGTATGAAGATGCAACTCAGCGGATTGCGGATTCCATAAAAACACAATCAAATGTTGGTCTTGCCATTCTTATTTTAGCCGGACTTGCTTTAATTGTTATGGGCATTTTGGGGCTTGCAAAAAAAGACAATGTGGTTTATGTTGGGAACAATTCCAACAACAATTACAACACAAACTACAATTCACCCTCCGGTTACACCAATTCCAATTATGTGGATCCCATTCCAAATTATGACATTAGCTCCGACCCCGATTACAATTATAAAAGCCCCAACAATTACAATAACGGATGATTCCCATCAATAGATACATACCCAAACAGAGAAGCCCTCACGAAAAGTGTGAGGGTTTCTCTGTCTGCAAATTGTGAACGGCTCTATGCCATTTGAATTAACATCTTGAGAATCGCGGTAGCATCTGCGGCGGTTACCTTGCCATTGCTGTCAACATCAGCGCGGGCAAGTTCTTCGGAGGTGAGCGTCACTGCTCCTACACCGTACTTGAGAATCATTGTGGCGTCTGCGGCATTTGTTTTGCCGTTGCCGTCAACATCGCCGAGAGAAAATTGCGGAGTTCCCGTATTTACAGTAAAATTTGTCCAATCGGATACCTCGTCCATACAAATCGCTCTCACGCGAACCCATACCGTATCCACTCCATCGGGAATGTTAATTTCAACTGAGGTTTGATCGGCGGATTCAAAATACCAATCGGGATCGTCAAACTGCGGGTTGTACGCGCTCTGAATTTCATATTCCTGCGCTCCGTATACCACGTCCCACACAATTCGTGAGTCGACCATTCTGATGTTTTGGGGAGCTTTGAGCAAAGTATAATTTTCCCCGGATTCTTTATAATCCCCCGCCGATATTGTCGGAAGCCACCTTTCCGCGTTGGATTTCAATACATGGGAATCGCGGGTTGGTTGATCCGCATCGACTTTTGCGGCGGTATTTTTTCCGATGCCGATAAAGTCCTCGACATATCCGGGATAGCCGCTGTCTCTGTCGTTCCACGTCACATCGACATAGTAATACTTTCCATCGTTGAATTTTACAACGTTCCAGCCGTGATTCTTGCTGTAAGCCGCCAGAGTGTCAATTCCGAGAGCGTTTGCCATCGCGCCGAATGTCAGTTCATAGCCTGCGCAGACGGTTTCATCAGTCATAAGCACGGAATACATCGATTGGTTTTTCCCGGCAGCATAGCTGTCATACCCAGCACTAACGCGCGGATCATATTTGATGGATTCGCAGATTTTGCGGTTAATCGCTCGGATTTTCTGTAGGCTGCCCTTCTCTGAGGAACACTCGTCAATCCACTCATCGAGCTTATCAAACATCGTATTGGTTATTTGCGCGCGCTTGGCTCCGTTTATCGCGAAATCCTGAAAACTAACCGCCATCTCCAATGTGGTGGTACGTGTGGAAGAATATGTATACGTATACGTGCGAAATTCCGCGCCGTTTTCGATGAAGTAGTACTGCGGATTGTTGTGTTTGAACCATGAGAGCACCTCAAACGCATCTTTATCGTTGAATCCGAGGTCATCGATCTGCACCGTTTCCGTATAGTATTCCCCGCTTTCTGTTTTGTCGGCGTTCTTTGAACTTGTAAGGTAGTCCATACACAGCTCGTCAAGTCTATTATACAGCTCCCTTTCATTTTCCGAGAGATTTGCGGTCGCTGTTGAGGTTGTGTAACGACTCCAGTCACGGCTTTCCACCGAGGAACGCGCCGCATATGTATACGTTTCCGCCGCAGCAGAAACACCGAGTCCGCCCAACAGCATGAATGCTGTCGCTATCGCCGCAATCGTCGAGATAATCTTCGTAAATTTCATAACAGTTCCTTTCCGGTTACCAATGAGGTATTCATTTTAGTTGAACGCTTTCATTGTTTTTTCAGTTTCCAGTGAAGCGTTCATTTTAGTTGAATGTTTTCACTGTAAGGATAATTATGTCTCTTTTTTTGTTCCTAAAAATGCATTCTATAGTCTAACGTTTTCGCTTTATGGTTATAACATTGCTTTTATTATACCATTTTTTCAGTTCCCAATTTTACATTGCCTTTAGTTGAACGTGGTTTTCTGTAAGGATATTGGGTTATCTATATTATACCATATGTTTTTTAAGTTGTCAACTGTAAATCCTTGTTATCGGAATCCGGCAGAGAAATGGCTGCGAGCTTGCGGTTAATTTGATTGGTGCGTGTTCCAACCAATTTTTCCAGTTCTTCGTCCGCCTGACGCAAACGTTCACGCGTTTTGGTGAGAACCGATTCAAAAGTCGCAAATTCCTTTTTCGCAGATTCCAGGATCTTCCACACCTCGCCGCTCTTTTTTTGTATCGCGAGGGTTTTGAAACCCATTTGCAGACTGTTAAGCATCGCCGCCATTGTGGACGGTCCGGCGATATTGACGGAACACTCCCGCTGAAGCCGCTCTACCATACCCATATTCACCACCTCGGCATACAGCCCCTCAAAAGGCAGGAACATTATCGCGAAATTGGTGGTATATGGAGGATTTATGTACTTATCGCGAATGCTTTTCGCGCAGCGGAGAATCTCGGTTTCGAGCAGCTTTCGCTTGGATTTCAGCAGCTCTGCGTCACCGAAATTGTATGCGTCAATAAGATTCGCGTAGGTATCTCCGGGGAACTTGGAATCTATTGGCAGATAGACGCATTCTCCGTTTTCCGCACCAGGGAGCTTCACCGCGAAGTCCACCTTTTCCGTGCCGCGCGGAGTAACCGCGACTTGCTCGGCGAACTGCTCCGGCGCAAGAATCTCAGACAGAATCCCGCCGAGTTGGATTTCGCCCAACGTTCCGCGAGTTTTCACGTTTGCCAAGACATTTTTCAGGTCGGACACTCCCGCGGCAACGTTCTTCATCTCGCCAAGCCCCTTGTAGACCTCTTCAAGGCGGCTGTTCACCATCTCAAACGATTTTGCTATACGGTCGTCCAGAGTCTTTTGCAGCTTTTCGTTTACCGTGTTGTTTATCTTGTCAAGGCTTTCCTGATTCTCGCGGCGGAGTTTTTCCATACTGCTGAAGTTGGAGCTTTGAATGTCCTTAAGCATGGAGTTGATTTCCTTGCGGATAACCTCAAAATTCCGCTCCAGAGCCTCCAGCTTTTCGGCGGTGATTTTGCGGCTTGTGTTCTGCGAATCGGAGAGCATTTTCCCAAGCTGCGCCATATTCTGAACCACCGTTTCAAATGCGCCGTTCAACTTTTCGTCCAACGTTTTCTGCATTTTCTCGGTTACAATAACGTTAATTTTTTCAAGGCTCTGTTGATTTTCGCGCCGCAAGCCGTTCATTTCGGAACTTATTTTGTCAAGAATCTCTGCGTTGCGCGTCTGTTGTCTGTCCTGGGAAACGGACAGATTCTCACCGAGCTTGATAATCTGATTCACGGCGGATTCCCCTTGACGCGCGGACTGCTCTATCAATCGCGAATTATCGGCGGAGTTTGTCTGTTTCAGCACTTCCAATTGATTGCGAAGTTCGGTTATCCCTTTGTCATCGGCTTTTTTACCGAACACTTTAATCAGCAGAATCACCAACAGGACTAAATTTACCCCGCAGCAAACCAGCGTTACAATATCCATTACCCGAGCCTCTTTTCTATCTCCGCGATTTCGACTGCAAATTCGACCTTAGTCCTATCTCCGTTAGCTATGACTACAAGCTTATCGCCTTGCCACTTTGCGAAATCTATGTTATCGTAAATGTCCCAATCTGGCTCTATAATATCGTGGATTCCCACGAGTTTCATCTCGAAATCCAGCGGATTGGATAGCTTCATAACCATCACATCGTTTGTTCCCGCCCAGAAGCACCCGCCGAACGCGATAAGATCCGTGTTTATATTGTAGTGCAAATCGGTGATGATAAATGACTCGCCGAGCGTATATTCCGAATCGTGCTGATACCCTTCGGGAACGTAGTTGAACACTTTCCGCGTGTCAAGCTCCAGAAAGCTGATCCCGTACAGATCCACATGGAACGGGTAGTATTTATGTCCGTTGCTGTGCTGTATAAACTCGGTGAACTCGCGCGGGTGCGAATAGGTGGAAATCCACTCGTGAACCGTTTCACCGCTCCGCTTAAGCGCACATTTCACCAGCGCCGCCTTGTTTACAAATTGGTTTTTTCCAACCTGTTCCGTGTCGCCGTAAATGGCGGTTTCCAAACCATACCCCTCGGGAAGCTCAAAGCTTTCCCGCTCGGAGAAATACTTCTCGTCCAGAACGTATTTCTGACGTTCAATCAGGCGGTTATATTCCTCGGTATTGTACATATTTCGGTAGGACATTCCCTCGTATAGCTGCATTTTTGTTACTCCTCATCTCCGTAGATTACGGTTTCAGAACATAACCGTTGGGTAGCTCTGTACTTTCTTGTTCGGAAAGGTACTTCTTGTCCAGAACGTATTTTTGACGTTCAATCAAGCTATTGTATTCCTCCATGTTGTACATATTTTGGCAGGAAAACCTGTTACCCGAAATCATTATCTCTCCTCAAATTCCGCTGACGCGACATGTTTCACCGCGAAAAGCCACACGATGTTAATAACAAGTGCCGCCGGAACGCAGTAAATCAGGGCAAGGAAGAATGGCGGTTCCCAATTCATAGGCTGCTTCATAAATGACTGTAAAATCATCAGTCCGCACGCCGCGAGGACATTAAAAACGTTCAGTGTAACGAATACAATTCGAATAATCTTAGCGCGTTTCATAAGTCAAACCTCCTCATTAGCTGCATATGGATTGTCAAGTACGACTATGTGGGTATCATCCATTATGGAAACAGTGTTTGTGTCAGCGTTAATTAAAACATTATATGGATTTACGGATACAAAAGAGACACTAGTGACTCCGTTCACAACAGATGTTTCAAGATAGCCATAAGGCGAGGAGTCAGCCACTGGTTGGTTGTATAACCGCTCAAACTTCTAATGCCTCTTGCCAACGCACTTGGAGTATCTACACCAATAGGTGTTAATACAAATTCTGAAATAGAATCCCAAACAGCGGATGCAAAGGATGAACAGTTTGTAAGATAGTCCCATGAATCATTTGTTTTAATCATATAATTAATTGTTGCTACATTATTCATAGTTACATTCATGGATACAGAAACGCGGTTGGACATTTCACCCTTATGATTGATACAGTATGATTCAAGGTCATACCATATGCCATCATGACCATGTCTGCCATTTTGTCATGTTCCGAATGTAATTTCTTGTCCTCTTCCCACGTTTAATGCTCCTATAAGGATTGGACTGGAAGAAGTGTTTTTGAACGAAAGAAATGCATGACCCAAATTTAATCCACTAGAGGACGAAGAACTTGATGGCGGGGCTGAGAAAATTGTTAAAATCCCAATAACATGGTTTGCTGTAACTGCCGCTGATGCAGTTACAAAGCATCCGCAAAATACTGCCAACCCCAAAAGCAATAAAGTGAGTTCCTGTAAGCGTTTCATGTAAAATACCTCCTAAAATAGTATTGGTTAAAATGGACTTGATATAAAGAGCATCTCAAAAATAACTCTCTTTCGTGTCAAGGTGATTATGTTTACCTGCTGTTTATATCAATTGACATCGTCTAAATACCATGTAATTATCCTCAAACAGGATTTCCACCCGCCCCGAATCGCGCAGCCACGCGAGATACGAGCGCACGGTGCTGCCAACAAGGACATTCTGCTCAAACGTCATTTTCAGTCCGTACTCGGTGAACAGCCGTGCCAGAATACTCTCAAAGCTCATCGGCTCGGAACATATTGCGAGAATTTTCCTGGCGATTTCATTTACCTTGTCAATGTTGAACTGAGCCAATTCCGTGATATTTTCGGCTGCGTCCGCGTGCGAAGGTATGAACATTTTCGCTTTCATCTTCTTTACGGATTCGAGCGTTTTCAGATACTCCGCGACATCATAAATAAACGTGATTCCGTATTTTTCCAAGGTTGCGCGGCTCGACAGGCAGTCCGCGAGGAATACCACATCATCGGGTGTACGGAATCCCACCATATCGAAAAAGTGCCCTGGCAGCGGGATTATCTCCACCTCGGACGGAAATTCGGGAGCGGAAAAATCCGTCACTTCGCTCTCCTCCGCCAACAGGAACTTGTGCCGCAAATCCGCGCACGGAAATCCCCCGTACAGAAACGCAGGCTCAAGAATCGTATGCTCGGTGAAGCACTTTTCAATCCCGCCCGAAAAGATTTTGCAGCCCGTCTGCTTTTGCAGATACGCGTTTCCACCTATGTGGTCGGAGTTGGAGTGAGTGTTCAGTATTCCCAACAGATTCCAACCGCGCTCGTCCAATATCCTGCGTATCCGCCGCCCCATATCCTTGTCGATGCCGCTGTCAATGAGATATACGCCGTTATCTGCCGCGTAAATCCCGATTTTTACTGGGGACTGAATATAATAGCTCCGTGCGCCTACTTGGTTTAATTCGTACATATCTTAAATTTACAAATTCGGCAACGCGCAGACGAGTAAACTCATCTGCGCTCGCTAAGCGATTTGCACTCCCTTCCGAAACTATTCGTCAAGGTCATTTATTATTCCAACTGTCATATCGTAATCGGCGCGAACCCGTTCCAAAAGCTGCTCCGCGTTATCCGCAACGGTATTGCGCAAAGCCTCCGTAAGCTCTGCCGAGGACTGCTGAAGCTTATCCAGACCGAGATTCGCGCACAAGCCCTTGAGCGTGTGCGCCATACGGAACGCCGTCTGCCAATCCTTGCCCTCAAACGCTTCAAGCAGCGCGGGCATAGTGGGGTCATTCGGGAACTTCCGTGCAAACTTCGCCAGCAGCTTCTCCGAGCCGCCCATACGGCTCAATGCCGTGTTAAAATCCGAACCGAGCGCGTTATAACAAGCCTCTAATGTCATTGATATCAATTCCTTTCATAAATCCGTAATCTTCCGCCATTGTAACGAGCTTACCAATAGCGCCCGTGTAGCGCTGAGGCTCCTCAAGAGTCCATGTGGTGCGGCATACCAGCTTGTAAACATTGCATTTGGTATCCGCGGGATAATGCGCACTGTCCTCTGCCGCAAACGAAATGCGGAAGCTCTGTACGGGCGCGCTCTCGCCGGGCTTTACGGTAATTATCTGATGGAGATAAAACTGCGTAATCGGGCGCTCCGGGAGCATTGCGCGGAGCTTTGAGGAGAGAGTTTTCAGCGTCTCTTTGCCGAATATTTCAATCAATTTATCATCGTGAACGGGGTCGATGATGGTTTCGTCCACACCGATGGATTTCGCCGCCTTTTTGGACAGCGTAAGCAGCTTGGAAGCCGCGTTGTACTCAAACGAACAGCCGCCCGTAATCCCCTCGAAGAAACGGTTTTTCATCTTCTCGTATTCCAACAGGTGCAGCAGGCGGTCGGAGGAATACAGCGCATCGGACTTGAGCAGTTCACGTGCGAAATCCTTGATTTCAGCCTCGCCCTTGATGTTCATACCGCTGCCCTCTTTGACAAGCCGCAGCTCCTCTTGGGTGTTCATCATACACTGCATCAGAATCGGATTAAAGCATCCGCATTCGCCTTTGGAAATCATCTCGATAGCGGTTTCGTGCGAAAACGCTTTTTTGTAACACCGCTCGGAGGTAAGCGCGTCATACACGTCCGCGAGAGAAACCACCTGCGCCGAAATCGGAATATCATCGCCCTTTAATCCATCGGGATAGCCACGCCCGTCCCAACGCTCGTGATGCCAACGCGCGATTCCGTAAGCCATCTTCACCAACGGCTCTTCACGGTGGAACGGCAGGTCGTTCAGCATTTGCGCGCCCAACGCGCTGTGCGATTTCATAATCTTGAACTCCTCATCGGTAAACCGTCCGGGCTTGTTCAGGATCTCATCGGGGATTCCGATTTTTCCCACATCGTGAAGCGCGGAACAATTGGAAATCATCGAAATATCGCTGTCCGATACATCGTATTTATCGGTAATCTTTACCAATTCCTTCAGTAAAATCTCCGTATATCGCTGAACATTAATGACGTGCATAGCACACTCGTTATTGCGAAATTCCACAATATGCGCCAGAATATCGGTCATCAGACGAGAATTTTTCTCGCGCTCATAGAACTGGTCGGCGAACAAACCTACGAGCTTCTTCTGCTTAGAGTACAGCATAATGGTATTCTGACACCGCTTACGGACAATCAATTGGTCGAACGGCCGCCGCATATACTCGGTAACACCCAATTCGTAAGCCTTATGTATGACCTCGGGAGAATCCTCGGAGCTTATCATAATCACGGGAATATCGGCAAGCCAACCGTTTTTGCCCATAATATCCAGAACCTCAATGCCGTCCATTTCGGGCATAACCATATCCAACAGAACGAGCGATATATCCGTGCCCTGCTCTTTAATCATTCGGATACCGTCCACACCGTTGTCACACTCAAGAATCTCATAATCCTCGCCGAGCATTTCACCGAGAATCTCGCGATTCATCTCGGAATCGTCAATAATAAGTATCTTCTCCATAACCGTTCGGAGTACGGCAAAGTACCTTCGCCGCCGTGCTCCAACTCACCGTCCTTTCGTAAATTAACAAACCTATAGTTATACTTATTATAACATACTATTTTCGGTTTGTCAACAGAATTTTTTGACCTTTATCAACAGTTCGGACTAAGGCAACACCGCACAATTACCGGCTGCCGCCTTTGCCGCACGCTTGCTTGCAAATTTTAGG
>CAMWMN010000097.1 GCA_947175385.1 uncultured Clostridia bacterium
GGTATATAATGTTCAAAAAATTGAATTGTATATAACTATTTTTTCGGAGGATTTTTGTAATGTTTGGAATGAGCAGGGATATCGGAATCGACCTCGGCACGGCGAATACGTTGGTTTATATGCGCGGTAAGGGAATTATAATCCGTGAGCCGTCTGTTGTTGCGGTAGACAAAAAGGCGGGACAGGTGCGCTATGTCGGTCAGGAGGCGAAGGACGTTATCGGTCGTACGCCCGGGTCGATTGTTGCCGTCAGACCACTTAAGGACGGCGTTATTGCGGACTTTGATATGACGAGCATTATGCTGTCGCAGTTCATCAAAAAGGCGCTTAAAGGAAAAGGCAAGGCGCGCGTAATCATCTGCATTCCGTCCGGTGTAACCGAGGTAGAGCGTCGTGCTGTTAAGGAAGCGGCGCAGCAGGCCGGTGCGAAACGCGTGTCCATCATTGAGGAGCCTATGGCGGCGGCAATCGGCGCGGGACTTCCCGTTGCGGATCCGATGGGCAGTATGATCGTTGATATTGGCGGCGGAACCTCCGAGGTCGCGATAATCTCGCTCGGCGGTATCGTAACCGCGCGTTCTGTAAGGGTTGCGGGCGATGAGTTCGATAACGCGATAATCAACTACATCAAGAAGAAATACAATCTGCTTGTGGGTGAACGCACCGCCGAAAACATCAAAACCGGCATAGGTTCTGCGTTCAAAACTGATGAAAACGAGCCTGTAATGGACATTAAGGGCAGAAATTTGCTCAATGGCTTGCCCGAGAACATCACCATTACCTCCGAGGAAATCCGCGATGCACTCTCCGAGCCGCTTTCGCACGTAATCGATGCGGTAAAGACCACGTTGGAAAAGTGCCCGCCCGAGCTTGCCGCGGACATCATCGAAAGTGGAATTATGCTTGCGGGCGGTGGGGCGCTGCTGCGCGGGTTGGACAGATTGATCCATGAGGAAACGGGAATGCCCGTCAAGATTGCCGAGCGTCCTTTGGACTGCGTTGCGGACGGCACGGGCAAGGTTCTGGAAAATATTGACAAGCTCGAAGACGTACTCAGCGAGGACGAAACGATATACTAACACATGAAAGATTTTTTTCACAGCGTTAAATTCAAGATACTTCTGGGCATTGGCGCGTTGCTGCTTGGTTTGATGACGTATGTCGCGGTAGCGGCAGGGCAGTCCACCACGCCCGAGCAGATTCTGAACACTTTGACTTACCCATTTGTGACCGCCGCGAATGCAATTTCGGACGGCGTTTCGGGGCTTATCGACAAAATTGTAAACGCCGACAAATACAAGTCGCAGAACGATGAGCTCTCCGCGCGGCTTACCGAGATGTACAAGCATACTTTGGATTATGAGGAGCTTAAAAAGGAGAACGAGCGTCTGCGCGAGATGTTGGAGCTTAAGGAAAAGCATGAGGATTTTATGTTTTCCGAACCATGTAATGTAATCGCTCACAACACGAATGACCTCTACGGCGGGTTTACGATCAACTCGGGCAGCAGCGACGGACTTCAGCTCAATGACCCCGTAATGACGTCAAAGGGCTTGGTTGGCAGGGTTACGACCATCGCGGATAATTATGCGAAAGTCACAACAATCCTCAGCCCGCACATTAATGTGGGCGTGTACACAATGCGCTCAAAGGCAACCGGAGTCATCGAAAACGACCTAAGCTCTGCCGAGAAAGGGATGTGTTTGATGAGCGGAATCTTCAAGGACGCTGATATTCGCGAGGGAGATATAATCTTCACCTCCGGCAAAAGCGGATTGTTTCCCGGAGATATTCTTGTCGGCACGGTGACGGAGGTCTACGATGACCCGAACGGTCTGTCCAAGCACGCGCTGATAAAGCCCGCTGAGGATGTAAAGTCGGTTACATCGGCATTTATAGTAACCGACTTTACCGGCAAGGGAATCCCGTTCGAGATTGACGACGATTGAGGCGCATATGAAGAATAATTGGAGCGTATCCCGCAAGCATCGCATCTCGCGGACGCGCGCGGCGGCAATCCGCGCTGTGCTGCGGTGGGTGCTGTTTTCGGCGGTTTTGCTGATATTTTACCTTTTTATGGGAAATCCGCTTATTCGTGGATTTTGTCCGCTTCTGATAATCCCGTTGGCGACCGCCGTAGCAATGCGCGAGGGCGATCTTGCCGCCGGGATTTTCGGTGTATTCTGCGGACTTATGATAGACATCGCCAATGGTGTAACACTGCTCGGATTTTCATCGCTGTGGCTGTTGATTGCGTGCCCGATAATCTCGCTTTCAACGCGGTTTTGGGTAAAAGCCAACACCCTGTCGCACTTTGTGATGAATTTCATAGTTTGCTTTGTGATGGCGGGAATGGATATGTTGTTCCTGCATTGGGTATGGGAGCGCTCCCAGAGCGGGATTTCGTTCGTTCGCGTGATACTTCCCGAATACGGAGGCGCGGCGCTGTTTTCGATTCCCATATATTGGCTTGTTGCGCTGATTCGTAAAAAGCTCATCCCAAAAGAACAGCAGAGGCTCGAAAAATCTGCGCAGAACGCCGAGGAATCGGCATTGGAGAACAATCCGGAGGAATAATAAAGTGTTTCAGAAAATCTCCCCCTACATTCGCTCAATAACACTGGCGGCAATAGTTGTGGTTGCGGCATTCTTCTGCGGAATCAAGCTGCTTCAGACGCAGATCGTGGACGGCGAAAAGTACTTGAAAATGACCCACGAAACAAACGTTGTCGACCAGGAAATTGATGCCGTGCGCGGGCAGATCGTTGACTGCAACGGCAAGGTGCTGAATACCAGTAAAATCACGTATAATGTCAATCTTCAGGACAGCTTTCTTGAATATGGAACGCAAAACACTATTATTTACCGTGTTTTGACGGTTCTCCGCAAGAACGGCGAAAAGTGGAACGACAGCCTGCCAATTACCAAAACGCAACCATATTCGTTCGTATCCGGAAAGGAATCCGAAGTTGCGGAGATGAAACAGCGCCTTAATGTGGGCAGCTACGCAACTGTGGATAATTGTATCTTTCAGCTATACAAAACCTACAAAATCGATGATAAATATGATGAACAGATGAAGCGATATATCGCCGGTGTTCGATATGAAATGGACCGCATGGATTTCTCCGCGAGAAATGAGTTTGTATTGGCAAGCGGAATCTCCGAGGGGGCAGTGCTGGAGCTTAAAGAACTTTCCTCTCTGCTTACGGGGATCGACATCACCGAAAGTTGGGAGCGGGAATACCTTGACGGAACAATTGCCCCCCACCTTCGAGGAACAATGGGATCTATTTCCGAGGAACAATACAACGGACTTAAGGATAAGGGCTACAATCTGAATGATATTATCGGGCGCGATGGCGTGGAATACGCGTTGGAAAGTGAGCTGCGCGGCATTCGCGGAGTGCGCTCCATTACCCGTAATGCCGATGGAATGGCAATAAAAGACGAGGTAACAACCCAACCCAAGGCGGGAAATTCCGTTATGCTTACAATCGACAGCGACCTCCAAAAATTGGTACAGGACGCGCTGAAATACCACATTGATTATACCAACACCGATTCCTGCAAGAGCATCTATGGCGTTGACGGAGCAACCGCCGGCGCGTGTGTGGTGTTGGACTGCAAGACGGGGGGAGTTCTTGCGGCGGCGAGCTATCCCACGTTCAACCTCGTTGATGAGGCAAAGGATTATGTTGGCGTACTTAACCGCGAGGGCGCGCCGCTGTTGAACCGCGCGCTGTTCGGTGAGTACCGCCCCGGTTCAACGTTCAAAACCATCACCGCAACCGCCGGTCTTGCGGAGGGAGTAATAACTCCCGAAGCAAGAATAAACTGCGGCGGTGTTTACACATATTTCGCGCCGAGTTATCTTCCCACGTGCCTTGGCTGGCACGGAAATCTCGATGTTCGCGGCGGATTGCGTTATTCGTGCAATATCTATTTCTATGAAACCGCGCGCCGTATGGGTATCACCAATCTCGCGAAATGGGCGGGCAGATACGGAATCGGCAAGGATCTGGGATTCGACCTCCCGATGACGACCGGACAAATGAGCTCGTTGGAACTGTACGAGGATTTGGGGCTTACATGGAACGAGGGCGATGTGGTTCAGGCGGGAATCGGACAGTGTGAAACCGCTGTTTCGCCGATGCATCTCGCGGTAGTTGCGATGACTATTGCGAACAAGGGTGTGAGATACGAGCCGCATATTGTCAAGAGCGTTTATGATTACAACTTCACCGAGAAGAAGTATGACAAAGAAACCGTTATCGCCGAGGACTTCTCCGGCGAGCCGGATATGGACGTATATATGGAGAACATTCGCGAGGGAATGAAGCTCGTTTCTGCGGACAGCTACGTTTCCATATCGGGTGTGGGGTATGTAAACAGCAACGATTATATCGGTGTAGGACACGAAAATGTCGCAATAAAGACAGGCTCTCCGCAGTCCGCGCCGAAGGTATTCAACAGTGCCGTAGTTGGGTTTTATCCCGCCGACAATCCCGAAATCGCATTTGCGGTAATGACAGAAAAAGGAACAATGGCAAAGATTCTTGGCACAAATATCATAAATGCCTACGCAAACGGAACAATTTCAACCCATTACAACGATGATAATAAGCCTGTGAGTATTTTGTGATTGTGCATATTGCACAAAATTAACCCTTAAAAATCGAAAAAAATCACAAATATTTGCGAATATGGAAAAAAGCCCTTTTCATATTTGACTTTTTGTGCTAAAATAGATATAGATGATTTTAATCAATCACGGCATTGCTGTATTGTTCCGAAATTTCGGAGCGGAGAGGGGTAGAATATGTCAGAAATTATTGCGGTTACAGCAGGCAAGGGTGGTACGGGAAAATCAACCACATCTGCCAATGTCGCGACAGGTCTTGCTCAGTTGGGGCATAAGACGCTGTTGGTAGAGTTGGACTTCGGTCTTCGCTGCCTGGATATAATGCTTGGCATTAAAGATAAAGTTAAGCACGACATCGGCGAGTACCTTGAGGGGAAAATTGATATTTTGACGGCAACAACCAAGGTTGAGAGAGTTCAGAATTTGTACCTTGTGTGCGCGACCAGAAACCCGTTTATCGATATAAATCCCGAAAAGATTATGGGCGTGTGCGAGGAAATGCGTGAACACTTTGACTACATAATCATCGACACTGCGGGTGTCGGAAGCAGCGTATTCAGCGTAATCAAGGCGGCAGACCTGATTTTGATGGTCACCACACCCGATACCGTCTGCGTCCGCGATGGTCAGATGCTTTCGGACTTCCTATATGTGAAAAATTGCACTAATCAGCGTCTGGTTATCAATAAGGTAAGTCAGAATTTCAAGAAAGAGGATATCCTTTATGACCTTGACGAGGTTATGGATAGCGTGGGAATCCCGCTTATAGGCGTGGTTCCCGAGGATATGAACATTAAAATCTGCGGCGCGAAAGGCGAGGCGCTTCCGCCCAATTGCGGCGGATACAAGGCGTACACTGCCATCGCCAAGCGCGTTGACGGACAGGATGTTCCGCTTACGATAAAGATCAACTAAACCGCGTGAACAGGGGGTATGGTATATGAACATCGCTCTAATCGCCCATGATTCCAAGAAGGAGCTTATGGTTCAGTTTTGTATTGCCTATTGCGGCATTCTGAGCAGATATAACATTTGCGCTACGGGAACAACGGGCAAATTGGTTTCCGAGTCAACAGGACTGCACATTCAGCGTTTTTTAAGCGGCTCACAGGGCGGCGACCAGCAGTTAGCTTCCAGTATAAGCTGTAATGAGATTGATTTGCTGCTTTTCTTCCGCGACCCGCTTAACGCGAAATCTCATGAGCCGAATGACATCAACATTCTGCGGCTCTGTGACGTGCATAATATTCCCGTTGCTACTAACATTGCCACTGCCGAGGCGCTGATTCACGCGCTTGAGCGCGGCGACCTCGACTGGCGCGAGTATATGCGGTAAAAATCCGCAGTATTATGCGGAATTGTCGGACAGGTGCGTCTTGATTAAGGCGCACTTTTCTGCATTTCTATATTTTGGATTGAGGTGGAACAATGCTTGTAACCTACGATGGAATTGCTGTCGGGAGGCGCGAAGTCGGCGAAAACAGTTGCTTTATCGACATTCTGACAGACGAGCAAGGAATTGTTGAGGCCTCGGCGCACGGTGTCAAAAAGCTGAACAGCTCTCTGATGTCCACGACGGCAATATTTTCATATGCAACGTTTTGTCTGAATAAATCCAAGGGGCGCTACACGGTAAATTCCGCGAAACCAAAGTTCAGCTTTCACGGATTGGGCAGCGACATTGAAAAGCTGGCTCTCGCGTCATATTTTGCACAGAGTGTGAAATTCTGCACGCCCTCGGAGCAGAATCAATTGGAGGACAATCATGACAGTCTTGTACGATTTATGGCAATCGCGCTGTATGAAACGCTGAACACCGAAAAAACCAATCGCTCGCTCGCGGCGGTGAAATCGGCATTTGAGCTGCGTTACAGCGCGGCTTTGGGATTTTCGCCCAACTTGGTAGCATGCGAAAATTGCGGACGCTACACTTGCGACAACGGAATGTATTTTCTCCCGCGCAAGGGTCAGCTAATCTGCGCGGATTGCCTGAATCCCGAATATGATGGGATTCGTGTGAACCTGTATTATGAAACGCTCCACGCGATGCGAAACATTGTGTTTTCACCCGTGGATAGTGCGTTTAAGTTCACGATAAGCGGCGAACCCGAAAAACAGCTCTCCGCCATTGCCGAGGACTACTTCCTTTATCGAACTGAGCGGACATTCACGGCATTGGAGTACTATAAAATGCTTATTGGAGGTACAATATGAAAATAATTCCGAATCCGAATAATATTTTCCCCGCACCAAACAGTGATATGGTGACTTATGTCAAGCCAACGATAACGAATCCGAACATAATTGTCGGGGATTTCACCTATTTCAGCGACCGCGATTTTGAGTCGCACGTTACACATCACTATGACTTTAATGGTGACAAGCTGATTATAGGAAAATTCTGTCAGATTGCCGCGGGAGTGAATTTCGTGATGAACGGCGCAAATCACCAAATGAATGCCGTTTCAACATTCCCATTTTACATCTTCGAGGGCTGGGACGAGGACGTACCGTCGCTTTCGGATCTGCCGCTCAAGGGTGACACCGTTGTGGGCAACGATGTGTGGATTGGACAGAACGTGACGATTCTGCCCGGGGTTCGTATCGGTGATGGCGCGATTATCGGCTTGAACAGCGTTGTCGCGAGTGATGTTGAACCGTACACGATTGTCGTGGGGAATCCCGCGCGGCTGATTCGGCGGCGGTTTGATGAGGAACTTACGGCTCTGCTGTTGGAGTTCCGTTGGTGGGATAAGGAAATAGAGGAGATCAACGCGCTGATTCCGCTGCTGACATCAAGCGACCTTGAAAAAGTGAAATCCGAGTTGAGGAGAATGTTGAATAAACGCGGCTGAATGTTACATAACAGGGGACATATGAAGAAAACGGTTTTAATTAAAATTTTGTTATCAGTGGTAGCAGCGGTTGGAATTGTTCTGATTCTCAATGCAAACCTTCTCTTTCTATGGCAGAAAGAGGCTCGAAAAACAAACGTGCTGTTTTTGAATATGTAAATGCTAATTATTCCGATGCCAAATTCATACGGGCATACTATCGTACAACAAAAATTAATCTTGGAAATTCCGGACATGATCAATTTATTTTTGAGCGGAGTGGGATAAGGTTTCCAGTTTTTGCCGAGCATGGTCGAATTGCAAATGATTTTTATTGGAAATCGTTTGCAGAGTATCAATCTACAACACCTATATCAAGCCGTTTGAAGAAATGAGAAACATTACTGTGGAATTTAATTACACTACCTCAGATTTGCAGAAGTTCTTTGAAAGTAATCCTAATGCAAACATTTTACAATTTGACGGTAGTGTAGATTTTGGAGTTATATTACACAACAGCGATTCAAGCACAAACCCTAAATCTTTAGGGTGGCTGTACGATTTTTACTGTTATTGCAAAGAGAACATCAATATTCCAAGATACACAGTTACTATAATTTGTAAAGGCAGTAGCACCATTTTTAAGATGATTTTTACAAATCGTTTCGTTAGATTGTTGAATCAAAAAAGCTTTAAGCGAGTAGTGAGAAGGACACCCACTATGAAAAAGAAAATCTCCATTATATTAAGCATAGTACCGCTGTTCGGCATTGTCGTGGAGGTGTCGATTGCAAAACCGGGTATAGGAGGATATTGAATGAACGCGATTAACACGATTTTCAAGAACCGCAAGGCGGATTTTTCCAAGCTGGCGGAGTATGGATTTGTCAAGCGCGGCAAATCCTATAAATACGCGCGAACCCTTTCGGAAAGCGGATTTGAGATGACTGTGAAGATAACCGAGAGCGGCAAAATATCCGCAAAGGTGACAGAACCTGAGGTGGGCGAGTACACGCTCCATTTGACGGACAGCGCGGGGAGTTTCGTGGGGCAAGTCCGCACGGAGTATGAACAAACGCTGAACGAAATCGCGGATAAGTGTTTTGTGCCCGATGTGTTCAAGTCGGAGATGACGAAGCGGCTGATAGAGTACGTCCGCGAAAAATACGGGTGCGAGTTGGAGTTCTTGTGGGAGAAGTTTTCGGATAACGCGGTGTGGCGGCGCGGGGACACGGGCAAGTGGTTCGCGGCGGTTCTTACCGTATCACGGCGAAAACTGGGGCTGAAGTCCGATGAAGTTGTGGAGATTATCGATTTACGGCTGCCGCCCGAACAGATGGAATTCCTCGTGGACGGGAAACGTTACTTCGGCGGCTGGCATATGAACAAAAAGCATTGGTACACAATGATTCTGGACGGCTCAATCCCGTTTGATGAGTTGTGCGAACGTATTGACGAGAGCTGGATTTTGGCAAAGTAAAGTTA
>CAMWMN010000098.1 GCA_947175385.1 uncultured Clostridia bacterium
CCGAGATCTACACCTCTCTATTCGTCGGCAGCGTCATATGTGTATAAGAGACCGGCCTTGAACACGGGCTTTGCCGTGCCCAAAAGCGGCGAGCCGCCAATCTCTTTGTAATCCATTTGTCTGGTAAATTCGGTGAGCTGTTTTTTTACACACAGCGCGCCGATTTTCGTTTTGAGATTCGCGAAGAACATTGACTTCAGCGCGTCTTTCATCAGCACGCCCATACCCTCGCAGGCTTTCAGGAACACGTTTCCGGTAAAGCCGTCCGTCACCAGCACGTCCACTGTGCCCAACGGCACTTCGCGCGCCTCCACATATCCCAGGAAATTCACGGGAACACCCTCAAGCATTTTGCGGGTTTCGTGTTCCAATTCTCTGCCCTTTTCGTCCTCTGTTCCGATGTTGAGCAGCCCTACGCGCGGATTATCCACACCCATCGTGGTTTCCATAAAGCAGCTTCCCATAATCGCGAACTGCGTGAGCATTTCAGGCGTGCATACCAGATTCGCCCCACCGTCCAATACGCAGTATCTCTTTCCGCCGGCGCATGGCATAAGCGGCACGAGCGCTGTTTTCTTAACGCCCTTTATCCGCTTTGCGACAGTTGTTCCGCCCACTACGATTGCCGCAGTGCTGCCTGCGGAAATTGCCGCGTCAACCTCACCGCGCGCCAGCATCGCGAATGCAACACCCATTGAGGTTCCGCTTTTCTGACGCGCCACGGAGAGTGGTGGGTCTTCGGTGGTGATTACACCCTCCGCCGGCACGAGAGTGATTCCGTTCTCCGACACGGAGAGCGCCTTCATTCGTTCTTTAAGTACCTCAACATCGCCTGTTACCGAAACCTCGATTCCAAGCTCCTTTACTGCCATTGCCGCACCCTTGAGAATCTCATCGGGCGCATTGTCGCCGCCAAATCCGTCTATTACTATTCTCATAATCTAAATAGCAAATTGCGAAACGCGCGTATGAGCTGCGCTTTCACGGCGGCTTTCGCAATTTGCACTTCACCCCTTTATGTTGTATTTTTTATAACGTTCTAAAATGCGCCGCTTATATGTTGTCACAAAGAATCTTCTTCAAATCATTAAGCGAACGCTCCGCCAGAGCCGCGTACTTGCGCTGTTTTCCGTCCTTGCCGCGAAATTGTCCGTCTATCGGCGGCAAGATTCCCATATTGCTGCCCATCGGCTGAAAATTCGGTGAATAACAATTCGACGTGTAATCTGCGAGTGCGCCCATCATTGTCGTTTTCGGCAAGAGAATCGGCTCTTTTCCGCTGAGTATGTCCGCGAGAGCGCGCCCCGCCATTATTCCGCTTGCCGCGCTTTCCACGTAACCCTCGACCCCGGTTATCTGTCCGCCGAAGAAGATATTTTTCGAGCCTTTAAGCATAAAGTGGGCATCCAATACTTTCGGGCTGTTGAGGAACGTATTGCGGTGCATTACTCCGTATCGCGCAAATTCCGCGTTTTCAAGCCCCGGAATCATCGAAAATATGCGCTTCTGTTCGCCGAACTTCAAATTGGTCTGAAATCCCACAAGATTGAACAGCGTACCCTCTTTGTCCTCCTTACGGAGCTGAACCGCCGCGTAAGGGCGATTCCCCGTGCGCGGGTCGGTAAGACCAACGGGCTTCATACACCCATAACGAACGCTGTCATAGCCGCGCTTGGCAAGCACCTCCACGGGCATACAACCCTCGTAAACCTTAAGTCCCGCCGATTCCTCGGGGCGGTCGAACTCGTGCAGCGGCGCGCTTTCCGCGTTGATCAACGCGTTGTAGAACGCGTCATACTCGTCCTTGTTCATTGGGCAATTCACGTAATCCGCGCCGTCCTTTTCGTATCGGGATTGGTAAAACGCTACTGAAAAATCCACGCTTTCGGCAGTGACAATCGGCGCGGCAGCATCATAAAAGCTCAGATACTCGCCGCATTTTTCGCGGATCTTATCCGCCAACGCGTCGCTTGTCAGCGGTCCTGTACAAATTATCGCGTTCTCTTCGGGGAACTCGATAACTTCCTCGCTTATCACCGTGATATTCGGGTGAGATTTCACGATTCGCGTTACCTCGTCCGAAAACTCCTTGCGGTTTACGGCAAGCGCGCCGCCGGCGGGAACAGCGGTCTTGTCCGCCGCTTCACAAATCACCGAACCGAACAAACGCATCTCCGCCTTGAGCAGTCCGCACGCGCTGTCCACGCGCGCGGATTTCAGCGAATTTGAGCAGACAAGCTCCGCGAAACCATCGTATTTATGCGCCGGCGAGAACTTTTTCGGTTTCATTTCGTACAGCTCCACCGCGAATCCGCGATTGGCAAGCTGCATTGCCGCTTCGCAGCCCGCAAGTCCCGCGCCTATTACCTTGACCGTCATCTATACCTCATTTCTTGTCGTCCAACGGACGTTCGTATCCGCAGCCGTCCTTGGCGCAATAAATTTTGCCGAGCTTACCCGACTTTTTGAACAGGCTCGAACCGCACTGAGGACATTTCTCCTCCAGTGGCATATCCCATGTCATATAATTGCAGTTTTTGAAGTCCTCGCAGCCGTAATAGGGTTTCCCTTTTTTTGACTTTTTAAGCAGTATTTTCGATCCGCATTTCGGACAGAAACCGTTCGCCTCGGTGACGATTTTTTTGGTAAATTTGCAGTCGGGAAAGCCCGAACAGCCAAGGAATTTTCCATACGGTCCGATTTTGATAACCATCGGTTTTCCGCACTGCTCACACTTGATATCCGTCACCTCATCGGGAATTTTCAAGTGTTTGCCCTCCATATCTTTTTCCGCCTTTTCAAGCTCTTTCGCGAATCCGCCGTAAAACTTCCGCAGCATTTCTACCCAATCGGTATTTCCCTTTTCAACGCTGTCGAGATCGCTTTCCATTTTCGCGGTGAATTTTACGTCCACGATGTTGTTGAACTTATCCTTGAGGAGCTGTGTGATTACCTCTCCCAGAGCGGTGGGCTTCAATTGATTGCCCGTTTCGCGATCCACATAATGGCGGTCCAAAATGGTGGATATGGTCGGTGCGTAGGTGGACGGACGTCCGATTCCGTTCTCCTCAAGCGCCTTGATAAGGGACGCTTCATTATATCGCGCGGGCGGCTGTGTGAAGTGCTGATTTCCGAGCAGCTCCTCGCATTTCAGCTTCTCGCCGTTTGTGATTTTCGGGAGAGCGCCGCCTTGCTCTTCTGTATCCTTTGATTCCTCATAGAGCTTGGTGAACCCGTCAAAACGCACGGAGTATCCGCCTGCCTTGAACAGGCAATTGGCGGCTGTGATGTCCACCGAAACGGTATCCATTATCGCGTTTGCCATCTGACTTGCCATAAAGCGCTCCCAGATGAGCTTGTAGAGCCTGTATTGGTCGCTCGACAGCGAACCTTTTACCTTTGCGGGGGTAAGCTCTATATTAGTCGGACGGATAGCCTCGTGAGCGTCCTGAGCGTTGTTTTTGGACTTGAACACTCTCGGCTTTTCGGGCAGATACTCCGCGCCGTATGTCGTTTTGATAAGCTCTGCGGCGGCGGTTTTCGCCTCGTCCGAAATTCGCAGCGAATCGGTACGCATATACGTAATCAGACCCACCGAGCCTATTCCGTCAATGTCAATACCCTCGTACAGCTCCTGTGCGGCTTTCATTGTTCTTCGTGCTTGAAAAGATAGCTTACGGCTTGCCTCCTGTTGTAATGTTGATGTCGTGAACGGCGGCGCAGGCTGTTTTTTTCTCTGAGATTTCTTCAGGTTTGTGACTATAAATTCCGCGTTTTCAAGACCCTTCAGAATCGCGTCCGCTTGCTCCTTATTGCCGATTTGCGCCTTTTCTCCGTCCACCTCGGCTAGCTTTGCCGGGAACGGTTTTTTAGATGCCGCCGCGGAGAGCTTCGCATCGATACTCCAGTATTCGGTTGTTTTGAAAGCGCGTATCTCCTCCTCGCGGTCGACTATGATTCTGACCGCAACAGACTGCACGCGCCCCGCCGACAGTCCTCTGCGGACTTTTTTCCACAAAAACGGCGAGAGCTTATATCCCACGATCCTGTCAAGGATTCGGCGGGTTTGCTGGGCGTTCACGGTGTCGATGTCGATGGTGCGCGGGTGGCTCATTCCGTACTGAACACCCGTTTTGGTGATTTCGTTGAATGTTACGCGGACGGGCGCTTTTTCATCAATATTCAGCAAATGCGACAAATGCCACGCGATTGCCTCTCCCTCTCTGTCAGGGTCGGTCGCGAGGTATACAATGTCCGCTGCTTTTGCGCGTTTTTTTAGCTCCTTGATTATGTCCGATTTATCTTTCATATTGACATACTGAGGCTCGAAATTGTTGTCCACATCTACGCCCAGCTTGGACTTCGGCAGGTCGATTATATGTCCCGTAGACGCCATTACGTCATACCCCGCGCCGAGGTATTTCTTTACGGTTTTCGCCTTTGACGGCGACTCTAATATTACAAGGTTTGACATTGATTCTCCCCCAATTTTGTTTTTTAATTTGCCGGGCACAATCCCGGCGGCATTTCATAATAAGCACCACAAAGCCGAAAGTCGCGGCTTTGGGTTTTGTGATACTTACTTCTCTGTGTTATTCTTTAGCTTACTGCGCATTTTATGCGTTTCCAGATCGGCATATCTTGTCGGTATCGGGATATGACTTTCCTCATCGGTAAGCGTTAAAGCAAGCCTTGAAGCCATGTCGATATCCATATGATTTCCAACCGAAACATAGACGGGTTTAACGCTGCTTTGCGTTCTAATTGCTCTGCCGAGAATCTTTCCGCCTTTTGTGATGTCGGAAATGCTGCCCTTTTCGATATCGGGCATTGTGTATTCCGCACCGTCCACCTTGAAATAGTGCTTTGCGATTCCCATTGTCGGCGCGTCAAGATAAAACGACGCGTGAGAAGCCAGACCCATATGCCGTGGGTGCAGGATCCCGTTGCCGTCGAATATATAAACATCGGGTTTTTGATTCAGCTTTTCGGCGGCTTTGATCACCAACGGCAGCTCCCTGAACGCCAGACACCCCGGAATATACGGGAATTTCACTTCACCAGAAAACCACTGCTTTTCAATTACCGCTCTGCTTTTGACGTCAATAACCACAATGCAGCACACCGCATATTCCGCGCCGTCTTGCTCATTCCAATATGCCAAATCAACACCCGCAACCGTTTGAATCTCTTCAAAAGCGAGCGGACAACGCTGTACAATCTTGCTCGAAAGTTCATTCTGGATTGTAACGCATTCGCTTTCGGTAAGCTCCGAAAAATCGTTTGTCAGCAAATTCATCACGCTTTTCTCATCTCCCACATAATGACAGTTGCAGCCATTGCCGCGTTGAGCGACTCCGCTCCGTTGATGGGAATGTAAATTTTTTCATCACAGATAGCGGCTATTTCGGGCGAGATTCCGCTGCCCTCGCTGCCTATAACTATCGCGGATTTTTCAGGGAAGTTTATCTCTCCCAAGCGTTTCGCCGTGTCGTCAAGCATCGCGCCGTATACCGTGAACCCGTCAAGAATTTTTTTCAAATCTTCTTCTACATAATAAGCGGAATGGATCGGCATCCTAAAGGCACTGCCCATTGAAGCGCGGAGAGTTTTCGGCGCGAACTGGTCGGCACAATTCCGAAAAAGAATGATTCCGTCCATTCCGAACGCTTCTGCCGCGCGGATTATTGTTCCGACGTTTCCGGGGTCTTGAACGTTGTCCAACACGATCAAACGGCGAGCGTTTTCGGGCATTTTGACCCAAAACGTTTCCGTTGCAATAAACAACCCCTGCGGAGACTTTGTATCGGAAATATAATCCGACAATTCATCGGTTATGACAGCCGAAAAAGTCGACTTTCCCAAAACCTTTTTGACTGTTTCCGGATATTTCTTAGCCGCTTTTTCGGTGTACAAAAAATACACCGCGTATGTCACATTATCAACGCATTCCGCAAGCTCACTGCACAAATGATCTCCCTCGACCGCGAAAAAACCGATCTCCCGGCGGTAATTTATGTCTCTGAACAGTTCCCTCATCATGCGGACATTTTTGTTTTTCCTTGATGAAATAATCTCCATAACGACCACTCCAAAACATACTTGTCGTTGCTCCGTAAATTGCAAAATCTCACGCCCCGTATCACAAGGCGTGAGAAAAAGTCAATTACAGAGCCGCTTTAGCCTTTTCGGTGAGAGCGGTGAAGCCAGCCGCGTCATTAATCGCGATTTCGGAAAGCATCTTTCTGTTAAGCGTGATGTTTGCTTTCTTCAAACCGTTCATGAACGTGGAGTAATTCATACCGTTAGCCTTGCATGCTGCGGAAATTCTTGTGATCCAAAGGCGGCGGAAATCTCTCTTCTTAAGACGTCTGCCGATGTACGCGTACTGACCGGACTTCATCACCGCTTCCTTCGCGGTCTTGAAAAGTCTGCTCTTTCCGCCGAAGTAGCCCTTAGCGAGCTTTAATGTTCTATTTCTTCTCTTGCGAGTTGCAAGTGCGCCTTTAATTCTTGCCATTTCTGTATCCTCCTATTTGAATTTGCAAATTCCGCACCGCACAAACGCTGCGCGTTTGTGCTAGCCTCGCCGCGAAAGCTCCGCTTTACTTCGCTTCCGCGGCGGCTTGCGAAATTTGCTTATTTCGATTTGAAATTCCAAAACCGTTCGCTGCGCTCTCTATCCGAGCGTCACGGCACACGCTGAGCGTATGCCACAACGCTCGATTTTGGGAATTTCCTGCGCCATTGTTACGTCACCGTGAGTTATAGCGCACTAAAATACGCTATTATTGCGTTGCCGATAATCATAACGCGCTAAAATGCGCCGCTATTTCGTTGCGTGACTTTCAATTATTTGTAAGGAATCAGGCTCTTAACCTGCTCAACATTAGTCACGTCCGCATACGCACCCTGACGCAGACCTCTTTTACGCTTGGTGGACTTTTTGGTAAGTATGTGACGCTTGTTGCAGTGCTGCATCTTAACCTTACCAGTTCCTGTCAGCTTAAAGCGCTTCTTCGCGCCGCTGTGTGTCTTAATCTTAGGCATTTTAGTTCCTCCTTAGTATTTCGGTTATGCTCACAAACCGCCCAAATCACTTCTTCGGGCTGAGTACAACCGCATAGTTCCGCCCCTCGAGCTTTGAGGGCTTGTCGGAGCCGCCGTACTCCGAAACCGCTTCGCAAAAACGCTTCATCAAATCCTCCGCGAGGTTGGCGTGCGTAAGCTCGCGCATACGTCTGAACCGAATGGTTACCTTTACCTTGTCGCCGTTCTGCAAGAACTTTATTGCGTTCTTCACCTTGATATTGAAATCATTAGTGTCGATGTTCAGCGACATCTTTACCTCTTTGACATCTGCGGTTTTCTGGTTCTTCTTGGCTTCCTTCTCCCGCTTTGTCTGCTCAAAACGATATTTGCCGTAATCCATAATGCGGCATACCGGAGGCTTTGCCGTAGGGGAAATCATTACCAAGTCCAAATCCGCCTCGACCGCTTTCTGCAGAGCGTCGCGCGAGGACATTATTCCCAACTGCTCGCCATCCGCGCCGATAAGTCTTACCTCTTTCTCGCGAATATCCTCATTGATGAGCTGTTCTTTCGTGCCGATTTTGAAGCACCGCCTTTCTAACATAATAATTTAAGCGTGAGCACACAACTCACGCTTAACATAATAATCCTTACGGAATATTCACATTAAACAACCGCGCCTGACTGCCAAATGCGCCGAATCTTCAAAGGACATTCAACCGCCCTCCGAACCGATTCAAACACGCACCCGCCGGCGGGTGAGAGTGTGGTGGCTCTGCTTTACTGTAATAGTATACCACATTCGTTTCGGTTTGTCAAGGGGTTTTTGAAAATTTTTTGGAAAATTTATTCCGTCTCACTCTCAAGAAGTTCGCTTGTGTCAACATAGGTATATTTATCAATGAGATTTGCGTAGGAATTTTGAGCATATGCCGCCGACTGAGCGTACGAACTGTTCACAACATGTACCATAGCCGTTTCGTAAATTGGGGCGGTTTCTCCCGTACCGGCATACATCGTGAAATAATACGTTGCCTCGATAAGGGTTGCGTGATAACTGGAATAATCATCCGCCTTCATGAAAAAATTTATGTTGTTACTGCCTTCTTCATTTGTGCGGGTGGCAGTAATCGGAATGCCTCTGTAATCCAAATCGCGATATGTAAACACCGTTTTTATCTTTTTATAATTTCCGTCCATACCGATACCCGATTTTGTATAGAAAACCGGAGTACCGCCAATCTTGCACGAAAAGCATTGGGGTTCGGTAAATTTAACTTCAAAGTCTTTGACGCTGTCAACGACAAATCGCCCCTCCCACCTTCTGTAATCGGAATTTCCGACCAACGTCAATTTAACATCTGTGTACTCTTGCAGAGGAACACCAACGGGAGCGTCAACAAACTTGCCGTTGATATAACATTGAGGAAAAGGCGTGGCGGGCTTGCGCTCCAGAAGCTTCATTTCAAACCCGGTGTAAGCGTCTTTCGCGCCAATTCTCTGAATATCCGCGGGCAACTGTTCAAGCTCCTTTGCCAATTCATCATCAATCTCACTCAAATCCGACAATTTCTCCGTCACGGCACTAGGTTCAGCCAACACATCTGCAAGTGTCTTCTCGGTTTCTTCCACACTTGACGATTCCTCTGACTTGACATTCAGTTCGACTGTCGTGTCTGCCGTCGCCGACGAAACAAATCCCAACGATAGTGCCGCCGTGGCTGTTGACGCGATAATTGCCTTGATACTTGTTTTCATAGATACCAGTCCCTTCTTACAAATAAAAAAGTAAGAATGTTATCGTGGGAAATCGCCATAATTTCCTTATTTAATTGTATAATATTATATAAAAGGTTTTCAATAGTAAAACCCCACAAAATTGTGAGGTTTTCTTTTTATATAGTCAAATCCA
>CAMWMN010000099.1 GCA_947175385.1 uncultured Clostridia bacterium
GAAATTCAAGGGTAAAAAGTCAATTATGGCAGCCGTTCTTTCGGCAATTGTTGCGACAGCCTCTTTCGGCACGACGATAACGGCAAGTGCGGAAGCTACATATGCATGTTTGGTGGACTGGACAGATAAAACTGCGCCGTCCGGATTTGGCGCTAGGTTGATTGACGATCAAGGAAATGACATAAGAAATACATCTGGAAGTAATCTTTGCACTCCGGGTAAGAAATACATAATGAGATTTTATATTCCGCTAGAGTCCGGCAAAGTGCTTTCAAGGATTTATATTGTAGGTGATGAAAGCTCAGTTGTTTATCCCAACTCTGCCGACTATTATGACTACAAATTTGTTATGCCCGAACATAGAATAACTTTTTTTGTTGAATTTAAGGATGCGTCTCCGACGCCTGCCCCTACACCCACTCCAGACCCCACCCCCTCTCCAACTTGGGAAAAGGGCGATGCTAATTGCGATGGCAGAGTGACTGCCGAGGACGCAACAGCAGTCCTCAAGCACTTGGCAGGCATAATAGCGCTCTCCGAACAAGGATGCAAAAACGCCGATATGGACGCCAACGACAAGGTAACTGCCGCAGACGCAACGGCAATTCTGAAGTTGCTTGTAAGCAAATCATAATATTGAAACTACATAGGAGGAAAAACAATGAAATTTAAGACCATAATCGCCGCTGTGATTACTTTTTCTCTTACGGCAGGCACATTCAGCGCAAATAGCGCGTTCAGTACAACCGCGTCGGCGGCGCAAACCACCCATAACATTCGTCGCCATCAATTTGAAGGTCCCGGAACAGTAAATGTTTCACACACGCAAGCCGCCAAAGGTACACAAGTAACCATAACCGCAACGGCAAATGAGGGCTATGTAGTGAATTCTTTTGGGGTAGATTCGGATTCCGGTAAAACAATTATAAGCGACACCCCGTGCATTAAAAGCAAAACCTTTATCTTTAATATGCCGGATGAGGGAGTATACTACAACGTAATCTTTTCAAAGCCTGTCAATCATTCCTATTACATCTATCAAACGTATTACAACGGTCGGGGAAGCATATCTGTCGACAAGGAGGAAGAAGCATTAAGCTCGGGCGATTTAGTAACCGTAACCGCCACTCCGAGAGAGGGCTACAAGGTTGGCAATGTCTTGGTGCAGTATCACAACAGCAGTTCGTATACCCCCGGTCAGCCAAAGTATTCTAAAACCGACACTATTCCGGGGCAGCCGAACCAAACCGTATATACATTTTCAATGCCCGCCAACGATATAGATATTTGCGTTAATTTCGTTGAGGATTCTGCACCTACTCCTACACCCGACCCTACTCCCACACCTGACCCCACTCCCTCTCCAACTTGGGAAAAGGGCGACGCCAATTGTGACGGCAGAGTAAACGCCGAGGACGCAACAGCAGTCCTCAAACACCTGACGGGTATAATGGAGTTATCATATGTGGGCATCATAAATGCCGACATGGACCAAAACGGCAAAGTGACCGCCGCAGACGCAACGGCGATTCTGAAGCTGCTTGTCGGCGAGTCATAATATTGAAACCGTACGGGAGGAGAAACAATGAAATTAAAAGGTAAAAAGGCAATTATGTCAGCTGCTCTTTCGGCAATTGTTGCGGCGGGTTCGCTTGGTTCGACAGCGAAATCATATGATGTTTATGATTATTTCACTAAATACACAGTGTCAAGTGTCGGATATGATGCAACAAAACATGTTAGACTGCAATTGGATTATTATGTTATAGAAGAGGCAGCCGGAATAGTAAGGCTTTCGGAACGATACGGGCTTCCGGGTGAGACGATAACCATAACCGTCTCGCCAGATCCCGGCACCATGGCTCAAAATATTTATATATCAGTTACAAGTGGTAATTGGGACGTGTTAGCCAGATATGACAATATAACCGAAGAAAAAACAATACAATATACAATACCCAACACCATCGCGCCCGGTACGGTCTTGCGGTTTAACGTGACATGGAGACCGATTAAATCGGATAGCTCCGACCCCACTCCCACTCCTACACCTACTCCCGACCCAACTCCGACACTCAGTTGGAAAAAGGGCGACGCTAATTGTAACGGCAAAGTAAACGCCGAGGACGCAACAGCGGTACTTAAACACTTGGCAGGCATAATAGAGTTATCCTATATTGGCAGCGTAAATGCCGACATGGATCAGAACGGCAAAGTGACCGCCGCAGACGCAACGGCGATTCTGAAATTCCTTATCAACGAACAGTAAACAAAAAACAATTTCTCAACAGAATGAGCCGCTCCTCAAAGTTCGAGGGAGCGGCTTTTCTGTGATTCCCATTTGTAAAATAAAATTGAAAATCCGCTTGCAATTCTGCAATAAATGGTGTATAATTATAATGAATAGTTATATCAAAAAGGACTGGTTTCTATGATTATTTTACCGCAGCAAATAACCGAGGTTCTGGAGAAGTTGGAGAATGCGGGCTTTGAGGCATATATTGTCGGGGCTTGCGTGCGCGAGCTGATTCTCAAACGTAATCCGCAGGACTTCGATGTCGTAACGAACGCGGAAATCAACGACATTATGTTCGCGTTTCGGGATTATCGTATCTCGGACGAGGGCAGAGAACGCGGGGAGATTCTCGTCACTATTCTCGGAATGGTGGTGCAAATCTCGCCCTATCGACGCGAGGTTGTCGGAAACCGCGTAATGTACGCGGATTCTCTCGATGTCGATCTCAAACGGCGTGGATTCACAATGAACGCAATGGCATACTCCCCGAAAGAGGGCTTGATTGACCCGTATGACGGCAAATCCGCGCTGACAGGCGAGATAAAGCAGATCGTTGCTATCGGCGAGAATGTCACGATAAACACCAAGTCCGAGGTTACCGCCGTTTACGATATGTCGGGGAGCTTCACAACGCAGCCCTCGCGGCTTCTGGAGGCGATTCGCTATTGCTCCGAGGACGAGTACGAAATCGAGGAGAAAACCCGCGACTGTATGCGCGCGAACATCTCTTGCTTTGAATACGCGGACGCAGAGTCGATCCGAACGGAGCTGGAACGCATTATAATGGGAAAATTCGCCGCGCGCGCCCTTGAGCAAAACGCGGATATTCTGAAATACGTTCTCCCCGAAATCGAGCCTTGTATCGGACTGGATCAGCGTTCGGTTCACCACGCGTTTGACGTCTGGACGCACATCGCAAAATCGGTCGGATTCGCGCTCCCCGTCCCGGAAATCCGCTTTGCTATGCTGTTCCACGACCTCGGCAAGCCCGACTGTATGTATCTTGACAGCACCGGTCACGGGCATTTCAAGGGTCACGGAGAACGTTCGCGGCTGCTTGCTGAGGGAATAATGCGCCGCCTGGAGTTTCCACGGAATATGTCCGAGGAAATCAGTTGGTTGGTTTATCACCACGATGTGCCGATTCCCGAGGGCAGACGCGAGCTTAAAGCGCTTATCCGCGAGTTGGGTCCCACGGACCTGAAAAATCTTCTTCAATGCGAAATCGCCGACAGCCGCGCAAAAACTGAGGACAGCGAACCGCCTCAGACGGTAAAACTCCGAGCCTCTCTTGCCGCGCTGAATGAAATTCTCGAAACGGGCGAGTGCTATAAAATAAGCCAACTTGCCGTCACCAAGCACGAGCTTATAGAGCGGCGGCTTGTGGAAAGCGATTCCGAAGCGGAGCAGCTTATGGATGCGCTGTTTGAAATCGTTCTGGATAAGCCCTCGTTCAATAACCGCCTGATGCTGTTGGATTTGGCTGAGAAAAGCAAATCCAAGCTGGAACAAATTGAGGCGGACAGACGCGCTGTTGAAGCCGAACGCCTTGAACGCGCCAAGAAAAATGCCGACCGCCGCTCCGAGCCTATTTTCACCAAGAGGAAGAAACAGTGAAGTTTCTCTCGAATTATCTGTATTACAGGCGGCGCATAATCATCGTGATTCTGACGGTCGGCGCGGTATTCGCGCTGTTTATGATGCTTTACGGACTTCCGCTGCACGCCGTTTTCTATGCGGGGGCAATCTGCGCGGTGATCACCGCTGCCGCCGCCTTTGGGGATTTCCACCGCTACTGGCAGAAGTTCCGCATTCTGCGGGGGCTTCAAAACGGGATTCTCCTCACGCTCGAACATCTTCCCGAGTGTGACAACGAAATCGACGAGTGCTATCACACGCTGTTGGAGCTGCTCCACGAGGAGAAGCGCGCGCTTCACACCAACTCCGACCGCCGTTACAACGAGGCGGTGATGTACTTCACAATGTGGGCGCACCAGATTAAAACCCCGATTGCCGCAATGAGCTTGCTGCTACAGGGAATGGACACAGATGAATCCCACGAGCTGTCGGGCGAGCTGCTGAAAATCGAGCAGTATGTTGAAATGGCGCTCTGTTACATTCATATGGACGGCGAAAACAGCGATTACGTGCTGAAAAAGTGCCCGTTGGACGAAATAATCCGCGCGGCGGTAAGAAAGTTCTCCCCGCAGTTTATCAGGCAGCATATCAAATTGGTTTACGAGCCAACGGATTATGATGTTCTGACGGACGAAAAATGGCTGCTGTTCGTGGTGGAGCAAGTGATTTCCAACGCGCTGAAATACACCAAGCGGGGCATCGTAACAATCGCGATGCTTGCCGATAATATGCTGTCCATTCGCGACACGGGAATAGGGATCCCGGCGGAGGATCTGCCGAGGATTTTCGAGCGAGGATACACGGGCAACAACGGACGCGGAACGTTCAACGGTCCGAAAACGGGCGCGCAAGCCTCTACGGGAATCGGACTGTATCTTTGTAAACGCATATGCCGCGAACTTGGTCACGAAATCAACGTCCAGTCGGACAATACAGGCACTGAGGTTTTGATAAGGCTCACCCCCGCCGACGTTGACACAAGGGATTAAAACCCTCTTGACATTTTGTGAAAAATGTGGTATTCTATATGTAGAGTGTTATTATACAATAACTAACCGAGGTGAAATGTAAATTCAAAATGCGAGCGTCATGGTGCACGCGCAGCGCGAACCGTGACGCTCAGGCAAGTGCACACCGCAGGTGTGCACGGTTTTGGATTTGCCATCTAAATAAGGAGGATTTATGGAGATTCAACAGAATATGCCGCAGAAGCGGAAGTTGCTGCATTCCGTAAAGGGAAAGGTGCTGCTGCTAAGCATAATATTGCTGAACTGTCTGGTGTTTAACGTTTTTGCGAGTATGACCATTCAGTACAATTACACCCAAAGCAACGTGCAGAATATGCTGAACGAAAACCTCGACAGCACGCAGACCATCGTTGACAACGGCTTACAGAGCGTAATAATTCTGATCAGCGACCACGCGCACGATTACGAGTTCGTAAACGGTACGGCAGAGGAAAAGGCAGCTCACGCGGCGGCTCTCGCGATGTTTGACAGTACGGTTGTCCAAAACGTCTATGTGGACGAGGCGGGGCAGTCCTACGGCGGAGAGTTGCCCGCGGCGCTAAAGTCCGCGTTGGGAAGCTCCTCCGTGGCGTCCACCACCCCCACAGACGCAAACTCTACATTCTGGATCGCCGTCAAGACCCAAAGCGGAAGTATCTTCGCCTCGGAAATGAGCGTAGATAAGCTCTCGGGGATTCTCGCGTCCGTTCCGTGGAATACATATCTGCTGAACGAAAGCGGAGCGGTAATCGCCTCCTCGGCGACCGGCACAGCGGGCAGCTCGTTCGCGGATTACACGCAGTCGGCGGGCAATAAAACCGTTGACATTCGCCCCAAAAGCTCAGGCGAAAACCGCAGCTGCTACGCGGCATACGGCTTAGAGAGCTTTCCGGGCTGGACTATACTTATCAGTGTGAAATCGGCGGGATATTACAACGGCATGATTGTCGCACTTTGTACAAATATCGTTATAGTACTTGTCATGGCTGGATTGCTTATTTTTGTTAATGTGTATTTCACGAAATACATCACCAACCCGTTGGGCAAAATCCGCGAAAAGATTGTTGAAATCAGCCGCGGAAATCTGTCAAGCGAACCGCTTAATATTCGCAGCAAGGACGAGTTAGGCGTGCTGTCGGAATCCGTAAACGCAATGACCGAATTCAACCGCAACATTATCGGCGATATTCAATACACTGCCGAGGAAATCGCGGCGCAGAATCTTTGCGTAAATCCCAAGGCGCAGTACAGCGGAGATTATCTGCCCATTAAAAACGCTCTGGAAAGCATCGTAAACGCGATGAGAGATGTAGTGGTAAGCATTGACAACGCGGGCAAAAAGGTAAGCGCAGGTTCCGCGCAGATGTCCGAAAATTCTGCGATGTTAAGCCGTGCGGCAAGCGAACAAGCTCAAACCGTTCAGGAATTGAACCACAGCTTGAACGACGTTTATAAGCAGATTACCAAGAGTACCGAAAACGCGGCGGTGGCGCGCGAAATGACCGAAATGTCCGTTAAATCCATGAATGAAGGCAACGAAAAGATGGAGCGTATGCTGGCGGCAATGGAGGAAATCAACGCTACTTCCGCGGAGATTGCGAACATCATCAAAACCATTCAGGATATTTCGTTCCAGACGAACATTCTCTCGCTGAACGCATCTATCGAGGCAGCGCGCGCGGGCGAGGCAGGCAAAGGCTTCGCCGTAGTCGCGGGCGAGGTCGGAAATCTTGCCAACAAGACCGCCGAGGCGGCGAAATCCACTACAGGGCTTATCGAAACCGCCATCAAAGCGGTTAAGAATGGCACGGTCATCGCAAATGAAAGCGCGGAAATGCTGGATATGATCGTTGGCAAGGCGACGGAATCTGCGAACGTGGTGAACGAAATCGCGGATGCTTCCATAAAACAGGCTGAATCGATTCAGTCGGTACTGGAGCGCATGAACGGAATCTCCGTGTCGGTAACTCAGGTAAGTGATGCCTCGCGCGAGTGTGCAAGTTCCTCCGAAACGCTTGCTGAACAGTCCGCAATGCTCAAGGAAACAGTTGACAAGTTCGTGGTGGACGGCAGCGCGCCTGTTCGGAAACCGAATCCCACTACCAAGGCGGAAGTTCCGATAGCTGTTTCAAAGCCTGTGCAATCACCGAAACCCATCGCCAAGGCTGAATCCAAGAAACCTACTCCCAAGGCAATAACAATGCCCGATGACGAGAAACCCGCTCCCGTAAAGGCGGAGCAGAAACCCGTTGCTCCCGCACCCAAATCGGAGCCGCCCAAACAGGCTGCCAAGTCTGTAACAAAACAACCCGCTCCAAAGCCGGCAGCAAAACCCGCTCCTAAGTCAATAGTAATGCCAGATGATGAGAAAAAGGCAGTAAAGACAGAGCCGAAACCCACTCCCAAGCCGGCACCTAAACCGGCAGCCAAACCCGCGACCGCTCCGAAAGCGGAACCGAGCAAACCCGCCGCACCGGCAGCAAAGCCGAAAATCTCCCTCCCGGACGATGATGAGGATTTGTTTGTATCCGCTCCGTCAACAACGGCGGTGTCCAAGGCGACAATGAAACCTGTGAACTACACTATAAAAATGGATCCCAATAAGTATTAATAAAAAAATTCCCCTCTTCTCAGAGGGGAATTTCTTTATGCAAACGGCGCATGTATGTGGCGTTATGCGCCGATATTGCCGTAGAACTACTCCTTAATGGTTTCAAAAGAACCGTTCTTCGCAAGTGTCACCTTGCCGCTTACGAGATTGATGTTGACCTTGTGCTTGTTAGAGCCGCCAAACTCGCCGTTTGTGCCGCGTCCAAGGTTCATAAACCCTCCGTCCGTGTTGTTGAGATTAGTCTTAACCGTTCCCGAAACTCCGTCAAACCGAACGTCTGCGCCGCTGTCATCAGGCAGAATAATGTTGACGTTTCCGCTTACAGCGTTGATTTTCAAGTCCTTATTCCATTCCGCATAGGTAATTTCGACATTGCCCGAAGTCACGTTAATGTTGCCCTCACCGGTTGCGCCACTGTAACTGGTCTTGCCCGAAACGGAGCTAATCGAGTACTTCTCCGCGGAGTAATTCTGCACATTAACCGCGCCCGAAACAGTGGAGATTTTCAGCTCTGCGGGGCTTAAACCCTCAACACCGATGACATTGACATTGCCCGATGCGGACTTTATCGCCGCGTGAACAAATGCCGAATTGATGTTGATTTCGCCGCTTGCGGTGTTCAGCTCGAAATGCTCGGCATTGACCGCCGCGTCAGGCAGCTCCACGCCGCCGCTTGCGGTGTTGATTTTGATTTTCTTGTACATCGTTTTCGGAAGCCGCACGGTGATGTAATATTCACCCTCAGCCTTTGAGCGGAAGAAATTGAACGTGCACTTCTCCTTGAGCGTCAGCTTTCTCCCGCACAATACCGCGCAAAATTCGGGCTTGTCGAGAGGATTTTGATACTCTGCGGTAATCGTGGAATCCTCTGTGGAGAGCACCGTGATTTTCGCTCCGAGAGAGGAAACCTCCACCTCGTCGATTTCGTTTGTGAAGTTGTAAATTTGCTTGTCAGACATAAAGATACCTCCTGATTTTAATTTGTAAATCGCGAACCGTGCAGATGAGCTGCGCTCATCTGCACTAGCTGAGCAAGCCGCAACACCGTTTCACGGTATTGCGCCCTGCTCGCTTTCGCGATTTGCACGAATCACCATTAACTTGCTTTTATTTATAACGCGCTAAACCTGCACTCCGAAACGTGGATTAGTGTTATAATCCCAATAACTAGCTACTAGCAACTATTCCCTAATAACTATTTCCTTATCAACCGCAGAAAGATGATTCTTTTCATGCGGATTGAATGCTTGATTTCGTGCTCCGTGGAATCCGCGAAGCTAAAGCCGCTCGCCGATGTAAATCTGAACCCATAGCCAAAAAACTCAAATATCAAAAACTA
>CAMWMN010000100.1 GCA_947175385.1 uncultured Clostridia bacterium
CACTGACCTCTTAAACACTGCCGATAGTTTCCGAATACTTGTCACGGAGTGCTGACTTCTCGCACGGATTACTTAATCCCGCTCCAACATCACGCCACAAAATTCTTGAAGCAAGCTGTTCAACTGTATAGTTCTCTCCCAAAGTTTTTATGCGCACCGCTCGTTGCTGATCGGGAGCCTTGACTGAAATATACTTCCCTCGCTTGATAGTGTAGCCGAGGTGCTCCAACTCTGCCAGAAGTTCGTCAACGTTCTTGACCCAGCCGACAAGTCTGTCGATCTCTCTGCGGATTTTTTCTTTCCAAGATGAACCCCTCCGCTTATGCTCCCACTCGTTATAGTCAATGTTCTGGGATACCCCTAGCTTTGATTCAATAGGTTTAATCCCAAATGCAAGGCATACCCTGTCGGATTCCTCACGGATCTTTCGGAGCGTTTCCTTGTTGTCATTAAACTTATGCCCATCAACTCCGTAAGTATTTACAATGAAGTGTGTATGGATATGCTCCTTGTCAACGTGTGTCGCTATCACCACCTGACTGTCCTTGCCAAAAACTTTTAATGCAAACGCTTTACCTATCCGGTGAGCAAGTTCGGGAGAGATGTTGTCTTTCGGGTCGAACGACTGAATGTAATGGATAGCTTTCACTCTGCCTTTGCCCGATTTCGGTATGGGTTCGTCAAAACTCTTTCCGCTGAATCGTTCGTAGACCATCTTCATATTGTAATACGCTCCCTCCGGCTCGGTCAAGCAATTAAGCGATGATGTTAGAACAAGGTCATCGGTCTTTTCAGGATTTAATATGTAGGCTAGGCTACGTTGGACTGTTGTTCGGATAGACTTTGACTTAACAAACGGCATAATGTTTCCACCTCCAATTTCAGCGACTTGACATCATCGGCATAGACGCTGTGGGTTTCATTTGCTTTCTTAGCGATCTGGTTGATGTTACCTCCGATAATTCGCAGACCCTTCATCAGCTCTCCGACATTTTTCAAGTCAAAAATAATTATTTGACCCTTGGTCGCCATGCGCCGAATAAAATCGCTGGTATTGATCTGGACTTTCTTGGCTCGTTTTTCAACGAGTTCCCATTCTTTGAGATCAAAGATAATCTCTTTGCGTTTTACTTGTTTGAATTTTCTCATAAGTGTTGACCTCCTTGTGTGATTGGATTTTTTGCTTTTAAAGCCTAGTGATTTGATGTGATTTGTTTAGGGCTGGGCACCCTAAACGGATGAGCAAGCGGGGCACCGCTTTGCTCGGTGAAAGTATCCGTGTACTTTCTGTGCTTGCTATGATGACAAAAAACACAAGAATACGTATTCCGAATTTTTCATTTTTTCGATGCGTATGCGCTCCCCCTCGAAAAATTTTTTAAAGAGCCCATGCGAAAATGGTATGACCCCTCCAATTTTTTCTTTAGCCGATTTCCGATTAGTTGAGGGTAACGCAGAATTTTTCTCGGAAAAAACTTCGAGCAGCAAGGTGGGGCAGGGCGATTTTCAGCAGAAAATCTTTTCAACGAAGTTGACCGTCTGCCGATTTCGATTTGGCTTGTTCAACCAAAAAACTGATAGCCCCTGCTGTTAAGAATTACGCTGCTGTTTTCAAATAATCAACGGTGCTGACTTCAACCCATGGGTTTTTGCGCTTGCCCTGTCACGTTTGGATATGGAGCAATTTGTTTTGAAGAATCAACTGTCGGACGGTGTGTTCAGACAGTCCACTAATCCGCCGAGCCGATTCATTGCTGTTGACCGGTTCAACCCGTTCATGGCTCGAATCGGAAGTGGTGGGCGGTCGTTCCAAGGCAGAGAATATTTATTCATTGAAGTTGACCGCCTACCGATTTCGCTTTTGCTTATTCCACAAAAAGCTGATAACCCATGCTGTTATTACGCTGCTGTTCTCAAATAATTTAATGGTGCCGACTTCAACACCAAGATAAATTCCGCGCCTGCCCCGCTTCGTTCTGATATGCGATAGCTTGTTTTGGAGAGCCTACTGTCTGACGGTATGCTCCGACAGACCGCTGATCTGCTGTGCGCACCCCTTGATGGCTAGCATTTTGACTAGAGCATTTCTCGGCGCAGATGTGGTAGGCAGCCGTTCCTTGGCAGAAAAAATTTTCAAAAAAGCCAACAGCATACCGATTTCGTATTGCCTGTTCCTTGAAAGAAAGTTGAGCGCGCTTGATGTCAAGCGCTACGCCGCCTATCTCAAATAGTCGAGCAGCGCCGACTTCGGCACGAGAATTTTCCCGTACTTACCATGTCCGTTCTGATATGTGGCAGTTTGTTCTGGAGAACCAACTATCGGACGGTATGATCGGATAGCCCGCCAATCTGCTGTGCGCTTTCTTCGTTGGTGAGAACTACCTGTTCATTACATAACGTAGAATCGGAAGGCAATGTGATACACGGCAGAAATTATTATTCAATGACATTTACTGCATACCTGTTTCACTCTTGCCTGTTCCTCGGAAGAAAGCTAATAGTTCCCGTTACCAAACATTACGCTACCGACCTCAATTAGTCCAACAGTGCCTGCTTCGAAACAAGAATTCTTCTGTGCTTGCTCTGCTTAGTTCGGATATGCGGCAGCTTGTTTTAAAACGTCAACAGTCGAAGCATAAGTGGTGGGCGGTCTACGGCAAAGAAAATATTTTCATTGAAGTTGACCGCCTACCGACTTTGCCTTTGCTTGTTCCTCAAAAAAATTGGTAGCTTTCGCTTTTAAGAATTACGCTGCTGTTTTCAAATATTCAAGCAACGCTGACTTTGGAACAAGGATTTTTCCGCGCTTGCCTTGACCTGTTCGGATATGAGGCAGCTTGTTCTGAAGTACAAGTTGACGAATGGTGTGCTCGGAAAGTCCGCTAACCTGTTGAGCACACTCCTTGATGGTAAGCATTTCTACTTGCTCATTGCTCGGCGGCGTAGTGGATGGAAGTTCTTCAACCTCGATCATTGCGCTAAGCAAGTTGACCACCTGCTGTATAAGTTCCTGCTTGTTTCTCATTGTCATAGTGTAGACCTCCTTATAGAAAATAGCTTTGAGAGAAAAAATAGTTCCATATATTCCGGTCACTTAGCCCCCTGTTTTTAAACCCGTTTTTGAAAAAATCTTGCTTTTTGCCGGAATTTTGTAGTATTGTACAATCACGCACAAAATTTCGCGCTTGCTTTGTGCAAAATAACATAGGCTAAAACGGAGCAGAATTTTGTCTCTCACTTATAGGAAAAAAATCGGCTTTTTCTAAATGGGCAAATTGCACAAAAATGCAAAATTTTCTGAATTTTCGTGACTTTGCACAATTTCTAGCCAATTTCTATATCTTCTATTGTTGAGAATACTGTGAACAAGTTGCACTAATTTGCCCTATCATATAAACGGATAAAAAAGGCTGAAAAAACAAGGTTGTTTTATAATTTTCTCTGTTTTGCACAAAAAAAAGGTGCCTAACTGTGCATAAACACCAACTTGCATAAAATTCCCAAGATTCCTATTGAAAAACTTACGCAAAAGGTGTATAATTAATATGGTATATTGTACTACAAAACGCAGTTTTGCTTTCAGTAAGGAAGTGATATAATGGCATTAACAACAGCAACGCAAATTGCTTATGAATTGAATATTTCCAGTTCTTACCTTTTTACTCTGCTTGAGAATGGCGTATTTGCGCTAAAGAACAACAAGTGGGATACTGCCATTATAGATGATGTAAAGAAATATATGGCAAGCAATGCTGATAATTCTGCTAAAGCATCTTCACCGGAATATAAGACAACTAAAATCAATAACCGCCGGTATTTAGGTAATAAGTATAAACTGTTGCCGTTCATTAAGCGTATTGTTGATGAGAACTGTATAGGTATCAATACCGTTGCCGATATTTTTGCAGGAACGGGTGCGGTAGCCTCAGCCTTTACAGATAAGAAGATTATCACAAATGACAATATGTACAGCAACTACATCTGTCATGTTGCATGGTTTGGTTCTGAACAATTTTCGCAAGCGAAAATCGTTCAATATATTCAACAATACAATAGCATGAATATAGACGAAAGCAACTACATGACCGACAACTTTGCCGAAACTTATTTTAGCAGAGGCGATTGCAGCAAGATCGGTTATATTCGTGAGGATATTGAAAAGGAGTATGCTGCTCATAAAATTAATGATCGCGAAAGAGCATTACTCATCACGTCGTTACTATATGCAATGGACAAGATTGCAAACACCTGCGGTCATTATGATGCGTATCGTCAAGGCGTTGTATTCGATAAACATTTGGAACTGTCAGTTCCGATTCCTGAAGAGCATAACAATTCAAACAATATCTGCTACAACGAAGATGCTAATGATCTTGTGAAACACATTCAAGCTGATTTGGTCTACATAGATCCTCCGTATAACTCACGCCAATATTGCGATGCATATCATTTGATTGAAAATGTGGCTCGTTGGGAAAAGCCGGAGGTTACCGGAGTAGCCCGCAAAATGGATAGAACTGCATTAAAGAGTGATTATTGTACTCAAAATGCAACTAAAGCCTTTGAGGAATTGATTGAAAACATCAGTGCAAAATATATTTTGCTTTCTTACAATAATATGGCTGAAAAAGGTAATCAACGTTCCAATGCTAAGATTTCCGATGAGGACATATTCAGAATCCTTGAAAAAAAAGGAGCGGTAACGGTGTACTCTGAAACATATAAGGCATTTACTACGGGAAAGTCCAATATAGATGACAATCAGGAACGGCTTTTCTTGTGTGAGTGCTATGACAAAAAGGAGATTATACCTTCGCCGCTGAACTATATTGGAGGCAAGTTTAAGCTATTGCCACAGATACTTCCCTTGTTCCCTCAGATTTCCGGAACGTTCATCGACTTATTTTGCGGTGGATGTAATGTTGGAATTAATGTTGACTGTAACAAAGCTATTTTGAATGATAAAAACCGTGAACTTTGCTATATGTACAACACATTTAAAAACTTGGACAAATCTGAACTATTTAGATTTATCAACAAAATAATTGATAAATATGGTTTGTCTCGTTCAAGCGAGAAAGGGTATTCTTTTTATGGGTGTGACAGTTCAAAGGGGCTTGGATCATATAACAAAGAACCTTTTTTGAAAATGAGAGAGGACTTTAATGAACACACTGATTTAGATTGCTACCATTATACAATGTTGTATGTATTGGTAACCTACTCGTTCAATAATCAAATTCGATTTAATCGGGAGGGTAAGTTCAATCTTCCTGTAGGCAAACGTGATTTTAACGATAAGATGCAAGAAAAGTTATCAAAATTTGTTGACCGAATAAAGAGCGGCGACTATACTTTTTCTTATGTGGATTTTAGGGATATCGATTTGAATAAATATGGAGCAGATGATTTTATTTATGCCGATCCGCCGTATTTCATTACCTGTGCTACATACAACGAGCAGGGCGGCTGGAGTGAAGATGATGAGCGCGATTTGTACAACTTTTTGGATAATGCCAACAGCAAAGGCGTACGATTTGCTCTGTCCAACGTTATCAGTAGTGAAGGTAAAACGAACGAGATTTTGTCCGAATGGGTGGCAAAGAACAACTATAAGGTTATTCATTTGGATTATAACTACTCCAATTCCAACTATCAAAAAAAGGATAGAGAAAGTGGATCGGACGAAGTGCTGATCGTAAATTATTGAGGTGTTTTATGCCATACGAAGAACTTACATACAAGAGCTTTTGCTGGTGTCTGGGAACGACTAGTTTCAGAACAGAGAATTTCAATCTCAAAATAGAACAACAACTTCGTCTACTCAATAAATTTTGGAGTCTGCATCCGGAAAAAGATTTTTCGTGGAGCGGCAGCGATTATGTCCAAGAAAAATATTACGAGTTTATGCAAGAGAATGGATTCGTTAAAGGCAATGCTCCAAGGAAGGACAAAGACGCCCGTGAAAAGACATCCGGTTTGGTTGATATAGGTCTGATAGATTCAAATCGTAAGCTCACTAATGCCGGAAAGGCTCTCCTTGATATTAGCCTATTGGGTGACTTTACTCCAGATAACGGTCTAATGTTACCCAAGGACAGCTTCATTTACTTTAAACAGCTTTTAAAGACATACAACAATGTTGACGGAAAAATTGTCCGTCCTATGCTTGTGTTGGCATATCTTTTGTCAAAGCTGGATTATCTTACTCTTGATGAGGCGACATATTTAATGCCGCTATGCATAACTAAAGAAATCACAGTTGATATGGTAAATAAAATAAAGGCTATTCGGCAAGGAAGATTAACGATTGACGAGGTCATCTACGGCATTATAATGTCAATGGACAACTACAAAAAGGCTCTGGATATACTGTTAAATAATGATGTTGATGAAATTTTGATATACGATATCGGAATTAATAGAAAAAGCAGAGGTTACGATGCCCCGTATTTTAAATTGTATACAACTCTGAGAAGCGTAGTTTTGGATCATAAAGAAAGCGCAATAATTGATGTATATAAAGCCATTGGAAATATTAAGATTGGTGGCTGGTGGAAGAAATTACTTTTTGGTACAGCAACCAAAAAGGCAGTCAAGCTCAATCCAAAGAAAACTCTAAAAAACGCGCAAATAACTCAATCAAAAGATGAATCTGAATTCAAAAAAGAGTTTTTCAGGCTTTTACATCTGTTTAAGGCGAAAGCAACACTACACGACTATCTTGATTTGAATCGTCGATATTTCAAAGCCACAGATGCTGTTATCTTTGAGGATGACAAGGTTTCGCTTGATGTTATCCCTAAGTATTTTTTGAATTCTATATCGGACGAGCTATTCGAATACGCATTTAAGCCATCTGATAAATTGTTTGAAAATTGTACGCTGACAGAAATCGCGCCTTGTCTTGTGATTGAGGAAAGCGGTATAATTAATGGCATAAATGAAGAACTTGATCTCAACGTTAAGTCCATCGATGAAGCACGTAAAGCAGTACAAGATAATCGTCACAAACGCTTTAACGAACTTATTGATAAACAGTTTAGTGACGAAAAATTGATCGAATTGTTGGAATGCTTTGAAGAGCGTAAAGACAAACAAATAATGGATAGTGTTACTAATAATGCCGATATTCCCACGATATTTGAGTACATCTTGGGAGTGATTTGGTATAAGCTAAGCGAACGCAAGGGGAATATTCTTGACTATATGAACCTGTCGCTTGAAGCTGATCTGCTGCCCAAAACTCACGCTGGAGGCGGCGAAGCAGATATCGAATATTGGTATGAAGCTTGCAATGAATATCCGGAACATTGTATGTTGCTAGAGGTAACTTTAGCCGATGGAACGAATCAACGCCGTATGGAAATGGAGCCTGTTTCGCGCCATTTGGGTGAGCATATCTTAAAATACGGTAACACAAAATCGTATTGTGTTTTTTCGACCACATACCTTGATAGAAATGTCATTTCTGATTTTCGTAATCGAAAGACATACGAATATCTAAGTAAAGATTTGACTAAGTCTGTCAAGGGAATGAAGATTATTCCATTGCAGACATCGGAGATTAAGGGAATTATTAAGAATCACATTACTTACAAAATGTTGTATTCACTTTTTGAGAATTCATTTCAATCAAATGAACCTGTGACATCGTGGTATGACATCGAAATAGTTTCAAAAATACTTAATACTTTATAGGGTAAATTGGCTAATGCATTATTAGAGGTGACTTATATGAAGATTGGAAAAGCAAGATGCGTTGTGCATTTTTTACCGGCAAAATCAGGAGATTGCTTTGTCTTGGAATTTGATGATAAAAGTTGTATATTGATCGATTGTGGATACTCGATTACATATAAGGAAGAATTAAAGCCATTGCTTCAAAATTTAGCACAAGATGGTTGTAAAATCTCATTGATGATTATCACTCACTTTGATGAGGATCATATTTCTGGGGCAATCAATTTTATTGAAGAAAACGGAAACGCAGATAGTCCTCAAATTATTCAGGTGGATGAAATATGGTTTAACGGAATACTAAATACTATAGGTCCTGAAATAATTCAACAATACATCTCAGACAAAATTTCGGACAACGTATTGAAAAAACGCATGAAAGTATATGGAGATTTAAAGAAACAATTACATGGCGAAAGTGGTTATATATCAACCAAACAAAGCAAAATGTTTGAAACACTTTGCATGAAAAACAGTTATAAACTCAATAGCCAATTTGAAAATACAGGTGTTGTTCAAAATCAAAAGTGTTGTTTCAATAACTGCAAAATTAATATTTTATCTCCTAAGCAAGAAGAGATTGATAAACTATGCAAGAGACTGAATTGGGAATTGAAAAAAATATTCAATGATAATCGTATATGTAATCAGTCAGATGAGCTGGCAGAATTATTGGAATTGATTGCGCTTTATCATGGCGAAGACGATACTGGCAAAATCTTTCCAGAAGAAATATCAGCAGGAACAGTAGATATTCGGGAATGGCTTGGTACATCAAATATGGCTAAGATGAATGAGATAAACTGCGCCTCTATTGTAACTGAAATTGAATACAAGGGTTTAAAGCTTTTATTCATGGGAGATTCGGAAAGCGAATTGTGGAAAGATCAATTAAAATCAAATTATGATTTAATAAAGGTGTCTCATCATGGAACAACAAAGCCAAATCTTGCATGGCTAGAGTGTACAACAGCTCAAAAGTTATTAATTTCCACTAATGGGAAGAAACACGGTCATCCAGAAGATGATTTTTTGGCAAGAATTATTATGGGTAGGTTCGAGGAAATTTATTTTAATTACAGTATAAGAAGGAAAGCAGAG
>CAMWMN010000101.1 GCA_947175385.1 uncultured Clostridia bacterium
ATGCTTCATAATGTGATATAATTATTATTGTTGAACGGCGTTAGCCGCTAACAATAATAATTATCGCGGGATGGAGCAGCTCGGTAGCTCGTCGGGCTCATAACCCGAAGGTCGTAGGTTCAAATCCTGCTCCCGCAACCAGTTGAGGTAAATCCCCTTGTGTAAGCAAGGGGATTTCTGTTCAATGCAAACGCTCTTTGCTAACGCACCTTTTCCTTTGCAGTCGTATCGACCGCAATTTCGCGCCGCGCACGAAAACGGAAAAATTGCGCGGGGTTGCTCAACGCCAACAGGCGGCTTTGTTCCAAATCTATTTAGTCATAATACCATAGCGCGGTATCCGCGCAGTTAATTCCCAATGAAACGTTCGTTGGGAATTTTTGTTTTTTCTGTAAGGTTAAAACAAAAATCTTGGTTTATGCCAAATATATTATGATTTTCATCTTTGGGTTTCTACTCTTGCAGAATTGCTTTTCCTATTGAAATTTTGGAAAAGATGTGATATAATATATAGGAAACAGTTCGGAACATTTTGGAGGAAAAATGCAGTATAAGTTTGATTTGGAATATTCCACACAGCCACAGATGTTCAGCAGAACAAGCGGAAAGGAAGTCCTTCAGTACGCTGTCGGAGGGCTGCTGTATATGCCCGCGAGCAACACCAAAATTGCGGATAAAATCATAAGCGGAGAGTATTCGTTCGTGAAGTCGATGGTTCTCGATTTGGAGGATTCGCTCGGCGATGATTTGGTGGATTTTGGAATAAAGTCGATTTCCCGAATCGTAACCGTATTGGCAAACGCTGTGGAAAGGGGAGCATTAGCGGACGAGAATGTTCCGCTTATTTTCGTGCGTATCCGCAGATTTAATCAGATGTCCGCCGTTGTAAATGCATTTGGGAGTGCGGTAAGGTACATCACGGGATTTGTTGTTCCGAAATTTGACCGTCTGAACTGCGCGCGGTATATTGACGAATTTTCCGCCCTCCCCAAGCATTTGTACATTATGCCCATCATCGAGAACAAACAAGCGCTGTACAAACAGTTCCGTATGGAAAATCTGCTGAAGATGTACGATACACTTAACGAAATCAGCGGACAGGTGCTTAATATCCGTGTGGGCGGCGCGGATTTCTGCGGTATTCTCGGGATCCGCCGCGGGATAACCGATACTATTTATGATATTGGAGCGGTGCGCAGCGTCCTTGAGGATATAATAAACGTATTCGGCAGAAGTTATGTTGTAAGCGGACCCGTTTGGGAGTTTTTCCGGAATAAGGACAATCCCGCCGATACTGCGTGGAAACACGGCTTGTGCAACGAGCTTCGCCGGGACAGGCTTCAAGGATTTATAGGAAAAACGTGTATTCACCCGTCACAGCTTCCCGTGGTGCAGAAATCGCTGATTGTACGGTTCACGGATTACCGCGAGGCGGTAAGTATCCTTGGAATGAATGAGAACATAGTCGGAGTGGCAAAGGGTGTTTCGGGAAACCGTATGAACGAGGTAAAAACACACATTAACTGGGCGCGAAAGACGGTCGGGCTGGCTTCTGTTTACGGAACTGTTGACGAAAAACGCGAGGTGAGCCGATATTAATAATGAATACAGTGAAAAATTTGAATACATATGTGGGGAGTGTCACCGAAAACGGATTCTCGTGTGATAATATTATAGTTGAGCACCGCTCGAACAATCCCAAACGCGACTTTTTATTCGTAAATCGCAAGCAATGCAAGCACATTCCGTGCTCTGCGCACGAGATGATTGCGATGTGCAGGGCATTGGCGGAAGTGATAAAAAATTGTTTATCCCTCGATTTGCGGATTGCGGTGGTTGCTTTTGCCGAAACCGCAACCGCGATCGGGAATTTTGTCGCTGATGAGATTCCGCAGATTTCGTGCATTTTCCAGACGACACGCGAGCCGCTCGACGACAGCAGCGTGCTGTTTGAGTTTCGCGAGGAACACAGCCACGCGGTTCGTCAGCGTATTTACGGGAATCGCGAGTCTTTCACGAAATTCGACTACATTCTGATTGTAGATGATGAAATAACCACGGGGAATACTGCGTTGAATTTTATCGAGGGATTGAACTGTGAGGGCATAAATTTGCGGTTTGGAATCGCGAGTATCTGCAACTGGCAGAACGAACGGGAGCGCGAACGATTCCGCGAGAACGGAATTGATTTGTTCTATCTGTTGTCGGGAAAAATTCGCGATGTCAATCAAAAGATGGCGGAGGTGAATGTGCTCCCCGAAACTGTGTGTAATGATTCGAAAAACGCGTGGATAGAGTCTGTCAACGTTACAATTCCGATAATGGAGCGGCTTGAGCATAAGCCCAATCGTGATTTGTCCTCCGTGTTCGCGGCGGTTGATTCCTTGAAACTAAAAGGGAACACTGTCCGAGTGATTGGCACTGAGGAGTTTATGTATGTGCCGATATGCGTTGCGGAACATCTGGAAAATCTTGGATTTGCCGTTGCTTGCCACAGTACCACACGCAGTCCAATTGACGTAATAAGCCGCGAACCGAACGGAATCCATAGTAAAATCTGTTTGCCAAGCGTTTATGACCGTAACCGCACAACATACCTATATAATATTGAAGAGCGTACCGACATTGCGTTATTGGTTACAGACGCGGTTGAAAGCGAAGTTTTTTCCTGTTTGGGCAGTCTGCTAAACTGCGGAAGATTTGTTGTTGTGCGTATTTCGGAGGGAAAATGAAGTTAGTTAAAACATCATACGATTCCAATGACGTGACGATTCTGCTTAAGGATTTAACGGGGATTATGATTCCGCTGCCGACCGAGGAACGCGAAAAGCAGATTCAAAGCGGCGCGCATTACAGCTCGATGCTCCCGTTGGAGAAGCTGCCGTCAAAGGAATATCTGGATTTGTATTTCGGGGCGGTGGAGCATCACAAGTACGAAATCGCGCAAATGACCGCGAATCTGGCGGCGATGATTGCCAAATCTCCAAGCCCCGTTATCATCAGTCTGGCGCGCGCGGGGATTCCCGTGGGGGTGCTTTTGAAGCGTTATCTATCCTGCTTTTTTGGCTGCGAGTGCCCGCATTACGCGATAAGCATAATCCGAGATAAGGGAATTGACGTCAAGGCGATGGAATATATCTACGAGCGTGAAAAAGCCACAGGACATTCCACAACGGCAGATATTTTCTTTGTGGACGGTTGGACAGGGAAGGGTGCTATCAAAAACCAACTGAGCGAGGCAGTGGAATCCCTGATTCGGGCAGATAAAAAGTGGCTGGGCTTGCGCGATGATTTGTATGTGTTGGCAGACCCTGCGAACATCACTCCGTTCTGCGGAACTCACGAGGATTTTCTGCTCCCCACAGCGTGTTTGAACAGCATAGTCAGCGGACTTATCAGCAGATCGATTCTTAATGAGCATATCAGCGTTTCCGATGGGGATTTCCACGGCGCGGTGTATTTCGCTGATTTCGAGCAGCAGGACCTGAGCCGCAGCTTTGTAGATGAGGTTTCGGAGTGCTTTGCTCCTGTATCCGATGAACAGAGTGGCTTTGAGGAGCTTTCCGAGTCGGGATTATCGGTGGTTAAGCGGATTTGTGAGCATTTTGATATTAAGGACTACCTCAAAGTAAAGCCCGGGATCGGCGAAACGACAAGAGTACTGTTGCGTCGTGTTCCGTGGGCGGTGTTGATAGATGAGCGCGCCAACCGTAACGACTTTGATTTGCGGCATATTTTTGCGCTGTGTGAGGAGAAAGGAGTTCGCGTTATTCCGTACAATCTCGGCAGCTATAAAGCTTGCGGAATTATCAAAGAATTGGCGGACGCCTAACGGGAGGATTTATGGACAAGTTGGTTTACGCATCGGATTTGGATCAGACGCTTATTTTCTCGCGCAGATTTCTGGACGCGCACCCATCCGAGGGAGATTTTGTCTGTGTGGAGCGGCGCAATGATACTGATCTGAGCTATATGGACAGGGAAGTGCAGACGAATTTGAAACGTCTGGCGGAGGATTCGCGGGTGGTTTTTATTCCCGTGACAACAAGGGACTTGATGCGGTACAATCGGGTTGAACTGTGGCAGGGAGCGGCTCTGGAGTACGCGATTGTATCCAACGGGGGATTTATCCTCCATAATGGCAATCCGATACCCGAATGGAGCGAAATTGTTACGGCGGGTATCGATCATACTATGCGTAAGGAAATTACCCGCTATTTTGAAACGAAGTTCAAAACCCGTTCTACCGAGGTTGAATTTGTGGATTCAATCTTTTTGTTGTGCAAGATTGATGATGTTTTCGAGTTTGACGCGGCGGTTGCCGAGTTGGACGAAATGTATTACGATTGGCAGTTTGAGCGGCAAGGGCATAAGTGCCTTGCAATTCCAGCGAATGTAACCAAAGGGTCAGCACTGAAATGGCTGTGCGAAAACAAGCTGAATCCGCAATGTGTGGTTACATCGGGGGACGGGGTATTGGATTTGCAGATGCTCAGATATGGAGATTACGCGTTTATTCCCGATACTTCGCCGCTTAGACCGGAGAATGTCCAAGTCGCGGTGGGCGGCGCGAGAAGCGCATTAAAAACGATGGACTTCATCGAGAAGAAACTTGAAGAGATTTTACCATGAAAACAGACGATGGTGTAACCCTCGTTAATATGAACGGTTTTTTTATAACAAAAGTCCGTATTGGTGGCTGCCAATACGGACTTTTTTCACAATTGTATGCTTAGAAAATTGAGGAGAACTTAACTGCATCGGCGATGTTTCCCTCTGCGTAGAACTTCTCGGAATCCAGAAGCGATGCAAGTGTGATCTTGCCGTTCACAAACGCAACAGCGTTCGCAAAGCTCAGCGCAACTCTGAAGCTCTTGTCATCATAGCTGTGCGGGGCAACGGTTACATTACCGTCTTTGATTTCAACGTACATCTTCTGATTTGAGCCGTCCTCGAACTCATAAACCTCGATGTCAACAGCAATGGTCTTTCCAATTGCCGCAGCCTTGGTTTTGTTGATCTTCTTCTCCAGCTTTTCGCAGATGGTGTCGATAGTTACTGACTTTGTTTTCTTAGCGGCAGCCTTGGGAGCAGCCTTCTCGGCAGTCTTCTTAGTAGCCGTCTTAGTGGTGGTTTTCTTTGCGGGAGTGGCTTTCTTGGCAGGTTCAGACTTCTTGGCAACGGACTTTTTGGCAGCCGTAGTCTTTGCAGCAACGGACTTGGTTTCGGTCTTAGGCTCCGCTTTGGCGGCAGTCTTGCTTGCCGCAGTTGCTGTAGCCTTTACTTCTTCCGTTTTCTTGGAATTTTTCATACTATTTTCCTTTCCATTGACTTTCCGAAACAGGTGATTCGGAAATATTTTACTTACAAATATATAATAACATATTTATTTTGAAATTTCAACTGTTTTTTGTAAATTATTGTGATAAATCCGCATTTTATAAGAAATTTTCGCCAACTTTAATGTAAATTTTCTTGTCTTTGGAGTTTCGGAATTTATGTGTATTTGTTGATTCTATGAAGCAGTTTCTTTTTTGCCTTAACTTCAATGGGACTTGTTCGTGAGAATCTTGATATATACGTTCATAATACCGTTTCGCTCAACTTCGGAGTATATGTAGTTTGCTGATGTGGCATACTTAGCGGGCAGCGCTTCCGGCTTGAATTTGTCCTTGATTTCGTTCCAAAACTCTGCGCCAATTTCACTTTCGAGATTGATTTCAATCCTAATATTGTTGATAATAATCCCATCGCTTTCCGTAGTTTCGTTCAGCAGCTTGTAGCCTTTAATTAAGCCAATCTCCCTATATACATAGTGCTTGTATTCTTGCTGTATCTGTTCAATAGATTTCCTTTTCATCGCTGGATTCTCCTACGATATATATCGTTTGTTATTTGAGTAACCTCAGTTTGTTTCCCTCATCGAATCACACGGATAAATTATACGCTTTGAAAACGTCCGCTTTACATTATACACTATATTTTATCAAAAGTAAACTATTGATGTGATTTATGATTCGCTTATATTTTGGATACCTCGGAATCCTTCGGGGAAGTTGTTCGGTTTAATATGACTAATTATGTAAAATAGGCGTTTTTTGCGCAATCCCCGCCATCGCGGAGCAGGTGGGGATTGCCGTAAAACGGATATTTTACGGCAACTCGCGTATTTTGATTGTGTTTTTGGCTGTACGCGGTCGGTGAGGCAGGCTCTTTTAGCTGCCCCCTATAGGTTTCTTGGCTGTCTTCTGGGGCCGCCCTGAGGTCGCTATAGAAGATATAATAGGTAAGTTGTTAGTTCTTTGAAAAAAAGTGTTAGAATGCGTAGCAGACTTTAGTCTGTGATATGGGAAAGATAGCAAGCATATAGGAAAGATAGTTTAGGTATTTTGAAGTATACCGTTTATGGAATGGTTTAGTACACCTAGTAGGTATATTTAGAATAATATTTGAAATATGCGAAAGTATGTTGTATAATTACAATTAACATCATGAAAGGAGTAATGTCATATGGCAGATATGATAATTGTAGGTGCTGATTGGAAAACGAATGACAGGACTTTCGATCAGCGACAGAAAGAGATAGAAAGGGAAGCAAAAGCAAGACAAAAGGCAAAGAAAAGCAAGTACAAAAAATTTGATCAGGTAAATCTTGCGCATGACGCTTGTGTAGCACGCTGTCAGCTGATAAATACAAGTCCTATAGCTACGCAAATATGGGAATTTTTGTTAGAACTGTCAGACGGATATAATGTAGCAATGTGTAGTGTAAAGGTGTTTGAAGAAGCTTTGGGCTATACCAAACAAAGTATTACAAAAGCATTGAGAGTATTGCGGGATATGAAGTTCGTGGACGTTAAGAAAAGCGGCACATCGAATGTCTATTTGCTGAATATGGAACTTGTTTGGAAATCGTGGGGTTCGAATTGCAAATATGCTGAATTTGCTGCTAAAATCATTATCTCCGAGAGTGAGCAGGAAAAACCTGTTAAAACAACGAAGATGAATGTTGTACGCCTCAAAGAAGACAGTAAGCAAAGAGGAAAAGATAGTCAACAGACAGAAGAAAGCGAGTGGGAAGAATGTCCAGAAGAATAACAAGCGCGAGGAGTGCGGTTGTTTGGAAATTTCTGTGCGAAGCATGGAAATTTCCAAGGGGGTTTCAAGGGGGGTAACCCCCCTTGGCTCCATGTAATGTTGAAAATGTGATGTAGTCATATTTTCAACATTACGTACGGAGTTATGTCCTGTTGCAACGTGAGTTGACAACAGACATAGTTTTATATTATTATATTATAAAGCGAGGTGAGAGATTATGGCAGAAAACAGACTAACATTCCATAATGGTTACAGGAATAAAAACGGCAAGGCATACAATAGCAAACATAACCAGAGAGAAGGCTTTGAAAAAACCAAAAATGGGGTACGGAAACATTTTCTGAAAGCGAAAAAATATTTTACAAATACTCGTTTGGTGATCACGTTAAAGCGCATAACGATAAATACAAGAAAAACGGGCAGTATAGCCGTTGTATGACGATTGAGCAATATCGGGAGAAACACCCACCCGAAGAAACGTTACTGTACATTGGTACTAAAAACGTTGATGTTGCGGCGTTAAAGGCTGTGTTTGAGGACTTTAGGGAATGGCTTAAAGAAAAATGTAATAAGCCTACATATGGACGAGACAACGTCGCATATACAGTTTCGCAAAATATACCAGTACACCGATAAGGACGGTAATGCCAGAATGTCGCAAAAAAGTATTCAATGAGCTAGGTTACGAACGTCCTGATGAAACGCATAAGGAAGGGCGTTTTAACAATGTCAAGCAAACTTTTGACGCTGTTTGTTGGGAAAAGCTGTTTGAGTTTGCCAAAAATCACGGTGTGGAACTGATAAGCAAACCGTTGCCCAAAAAAGATGTTGGGCTGTCGATTGACGAATATATAGAGCAAGGGAACAAGCGCGCGAAGCATGGAAACAGGAACAACAGTCCCTATGTGTCGAAACGGAGAACGCTAAACAGGCTCTGAAAGCGGTTAAGAAGACTATATGTGAGGAAACACAGAAATTGGAAGAACTTGAAAAAGACAGGTTTCAGACTGAAAAAGCAATACTTGAACGGCAACGAGAATTGCAAAAGTTGGGTAATTACCAGGCGTATCTGGACGAACAGGAACGCGAAGAGCAAGAACGCGTGAAACAAGAGTTTGAGCAAGTGTTACAGCCTGCTTCGACAGAAAAGATAGTCAGCAGACAAAATCCACAGATAGCAGTCGAAGAAGAGAATGCACGAGAATGCGTCAGAAACGCTCGAAATCGTTTCTGATATCCCACAATACTACCAAAGCACAAAAGCCCCTTAAAAAACGCGCGTGGAACGTCTGCTTATGACAGGCTTTTGGCACAGCGTAAAGAGATGGACGAAAAATACCGCGTAGAAATAGACGAAAACGGCGAACCCGACGAGAAAACAAAGCAGTTGTTGGAAAACCTTGGAATACGCTAGTACCAAACAAAGCTTTTTGACGATACAGTTTCGCCGTTGCTACGCAGCGGCGCATACCCCTCGTAACGGTATGGAGCAACGTTCCGTACCGTTACGGCTTGTATGACCCATGTTTGTCGCCTATTGTGGAAGTAACAGGGGTGTGTAACGGTTGTGGAGGGTCGAGCTACATAGCGGACAGACAAAAACACCACAAACGCGAATTTCGTAAAATAGAAAATTAATCATGCGGATTTTTGGTTGTTTTTGCCAAATTTGCACGTTTATTTTCTGTGCAATTTTAACAAAAATATCCCCCAAATTTCTTGGGGGAGTTATT
>CAMWMN010000102.1 GCA_947175385.1 uncultured Clostridia bacterium
AATTCTATGCAAATTGCCCATTGACAAAAACAATTAATATAAGGTAAAATTAAAGTAACTATCACGATGACAAACGAAGGGAGAATATAATGCTAGAAATAAAGAACATCACCAAGGACTATGACACGGGCACGGACGAAAAAGTCCACGCGCTGCGGGGCGTTTCCGTGAATTTCCGCGATTGCGAGCTTGTGGCGATTCTCGGTCACTCGGGCTGCGGAAAAACCACGCTGCTGAACATCATCGGCGGACTTGACCAATACACCTCGGGCGACCTTTTCATTAATGGACGCTCTACCAAGCAGTACAAGTCCCGCGATTGGGACGCTTACCGCAACCACTCTATCGGGTTCATTTTCCAGAGCTACAATCTGATTCCTCACCAGACCGTATTGGCAAACGTCGAGCTTGCCCTCACGCTTTCGGGCGTTTCCAAGGCGGAGCGCCGCCGCAGAGCCGTGGAGGCTCTCGTAAAGGTCGGACTGGGCGACCAGCTGAACAAGCGTCCGAATCAGATGTCCGGCGGGCAGATGCAGCGTGTGGCGATTGCGCGCGCTCTCGTCAACGACCCGGATATTCTCCTTGCGGACGAACCTACGGGCGCGTTGGACAGCGAAACCTCCGTACAGATCATGGAGCTTATCAAGGAGATAGCCCGCGACCGTCTGGTTATTATGGTAACGCACAACCCCGACCTCGCGAACGATTACGCAACGCGTATTGTCCGCCTTGTGGACGGAAAAATAAAGTCGGATTCCAATCCGTTTGAGCCGAGCGAGGAGGCGGAGAAATCCGCCGAATCGAGTGAAAAATCCAAGCAGAAAAAGCCTTCGATGAGCTTTTTCACGGCATTGTCGCTGTCGTTCAAGAATCTGCTTACCAAAAAGGGAAGAACCTTTCTTACGTCCTTTGCGGGAAGTATCGGAATCATCGGAATCGCGCTGATCCTGTCGCTTTCCAACGGCGTTCAGTTGTACATAGACGGCGTTGAACGTACCACGCTCGCTTCATACCCGATTACGATTCAACAGGAAACCATTGATTTTTCGGGAATGATGTCCTCGATGATGGGACTGAACGAGGAGGAACGCTCTGACCGCGAGGAAAACCGCGTTTACACCAACAATATCTCCACCGAAATGGTGAAGACCATGCTCTCCGAAATGCAGACCAACAACCTTAAGGCATTTAAGGAGTATATTGAAAGCAATCCCGATAATATTCTCGACAGCGTGCGGGAGATCAAATACGGTTATTCCTCCAATCTGTACATCTATCGCCGCGATCTGAATGATGAAATCGTCCGCGTGAATCCATCCACCGTTATGGAGGCTATGATGGGCGAGAGTATGGCGGGAAGTATATCGCAAATGCAATCGACCTACTCTTCGTTTATGCCGATGGCGGGCGGCGGTTATGACGTTTGGGAGGAGCTGTTGAGCAATGATGCTGTAAAGGAGCAGTACGAGGTTCTCAGCGGACGTACTCCCGAAAGCTGGAACGAAGTCGTGCTTATCGTAAACGAGCACAACGAGCTGTCCGATGTTACGCTTTACGCTCTTGGTCTGCGTGACCAGAAAGAGCTTGGCGAGATGATGGGCGCAATAGCGAAGGGCGAAACCTTTGATTTGAACACGGGCGATATGTCGTTCAGTTATGACGAGCTTATGAATTTGCGGTTTAAGCTGCTTGTCGCCTCGGATTTCTACGAAAAGAACCCTGAGGGCGGCTATAAAGATATGTCCAAGGACGAGGAGTTTATGTCCAAGGCATTGGATAACGCTCCCGAAATCAAGGTTGTCGGAATACTGCGTCCGAATGGCGATTCCATTATCAATTCCTCGCAAAGCGGCGGAATCGGCTATACTCACGATCTTACCGAGTATATGATTCAGCGTGTGGACGACAGCGCGCTCGTTAAGGAGCAGCGCGAGAATCCCGATGTGGACGTGTTCACGGGCATTGAGTTCCCCAAAGAGGACGAAAAGCCCCAAGCGCCTATGTCGCAGGAAGAGGCTATGCAGATGGTTATGGAGCTGATGACACCCGAACAGTTGGGTCAGCTCTCTCAGACGCTCTCTGCGGGTCTTGCGCCCGAACAGCTTCAGCAGCTTATGTCGCTACCTCAGGAGCAGCAGCAAGCCGCGCTGTTCGGAATGGTTGAACCCTCCGCGCTTTCAACTGCGTTTATGCAGACACTCACACAAGAGCAGCTTGCCAAACTTATGGAGCTTACCCGCGAACCCGCAAGCACCAAAGCCACATATGACGGCAACCTCGAACTTTTGGGTGTTGCCGACCTTGCAAAGCCAAGCTCCATATCGATCTATGCAAAGGATTTCGATGGCAAGGAAAAGCTCACTCAATTCATCACCGACTATAACCAAGCCCGCGCCGATGAGGACAAAAAAGAGGACGCAATAAACTACACGGATTATGTGGGGCTTATGATTTCCTCTGTCAGCACCATTATCAATGCGATTTCGTATATTCTCATTGCGTTTGTGGCGATTTCGCTTATCGTTTCCTCCATTATGATCGGAATCATCACTTACATCTCGGTATTGGAAAGAACCAAGGAAATCGGTATTCTCCGCGCGATGGGAGCTTCCAAATCGGACGTTTCCAACGTGTTCAACGCGGAAACGCTTATCATCGGCTTTACCGCTGGGGCAATCGGAATCCTCGTTACCGTACTCCTCAATATTCCGATAAACATCATCATCAAGTACCTTACGGATATTGACAATGTATCACAACTCCCGTGGCTGGGTGGCGTTATCCTCGTGGCTATCAGTATGTTCCTGACGCTGATCGCCGGTCTGTTCCCCGCTTCCGTAGCATCCAAGAAAGACCCCGTAGAGGCACTGCGCACGGAATAACTTACAATGTACGATTAAAGGACTCCCCGATGAAAAATCGGGGAGTTTTGTTTTTCATCATTTCACTATGAACTATACTTGACAAATTGTGCAATATGTGATATAATAAAGTCAATTAAAAGGGATAAAATGATGAAGGTGTCGAATGAAATGGAACAAACCGACAAGCAATTTGATGCACAGTTGATTGACGAATACTCAACTGAAACGGCTTAGAGAAATCGCCAAAACCGAAAACGCGACTGAAACGGAAAAGGCAATTAATGAGGAAATAAATCTCATTAAATTGAAACTTCAACCGACCGAACTCCCCGATTAAAAAAATCCCCCTCCAAGCGGAGGGGGATTCGTATTAGTAATGCTTGCACCATGAGCCGAACGCGTGTTTGGGGAGGTAGTCTATGGGGTACTGTACAATTCCGTTGTAGCGAACCTCGAAGTGGAGGTGATTCGCGGAGGAACGTCCAGTTGAGCCAACATATCCGATCACATCACCGGCGGTTACACGCTGACCCGTATAGACAGACGGCCATTCAATCATATGATAGTAGTGAGTTACAAGACCGTCATCGCCCTGGATTCTGACATAATTTCCGCGCCCGTAAGACGTGTTCAACTGTGCACCGACTTCAAGAACATAACCGTTATGCGCCGCGTAAATCGGAGACCACGCGTCACATACAATATCAATGCCCTTATGGTCGTAGTATCCGCCGTGGGCATAGGTAACCTCGCTGATAAGTCCGCCCTCGGCATAGCCTTGATAATATCCGCCCGCAGGCCAAAGCAGCTTGCCCGCTTCGATCGTTGTACCGGGAGCGGTTGCGGAGTTTGATGGACGCGGCTTTGTACCGATTGCCCTAACCTCGGTTACAGGCTCTTTGGTGACAGTTCGCGATGTAACGGTTCGACCTACTTCCACACCGTTAACGTAAGAAACATTGGCAACAACGGTGCGTTCGCCCTTTGACCCCGGGGTTTTTATCGCGTCATTGTCCTCATAGAGTGAGGAATCCTCGTAGTATTCCGTTTCATACGGAATCGACTCGGTGTAGGTTTCGGAACGGGTTATCCTTACATTAAGGAACGGCTCTTCCTGGGTGATTTTGAGCTGATCTCCGCCGTGGAGGGGCTTGTTCTTGAATCCGGGATTGAGCCTGTCAAGCTCGTCCATAGTCATTCCGACCTTATTAGCTATGAGAATGTGCGCATCGCCCGTTACGACCGTGTAATACTTCGCGACTGTTTTGTACGATGTCAGCATTTGGGCTGTTTCGTCCTCGTCTACAAAGCTATCGGTTAGGTAAAGTCCGGGGGTATAGGTAATTTCCTTGTCGAACGTTACAACTTCGCCCGAGTTGCCGTTGCGGTATTTCGCCAAAAGTTCGTCCAAAGCCGCCTCAACTTTGTCGGTGGACTCCAGAGTTCCGTAGAATGCATCGCCTATGAACAGCCCGTAGCCCTCCTTGATGTTGTCCGCGCCCATTAACAGCTCAAGCATTTTATCCGCGAGCTGGTAGTGGTTTAATGTGTTCGCATAGCCGACAACGTTGACTTCAATACCGGGTTCTAGCGTAATGGTTTCAACGTGGCTTCCGGAGTAGTTGATACGCTTCTGAACGATTTGCGAGGCTTCAAGGTAAACGTTTTCATCAGAGATGTATCCCATAAAGCTCCCGTTGACGGTGAGCTTCAGAGCATAGGACTGATTGTTCGCATATCCCACGATATTGAATAGAAATACACATGACACTATCGGCAGAACCCAATTGGCAACAGTTACCAGTATTCCGCGCTTGCCGAAAATTATGCGCCCCGCAACCTTGGTGCCCGTGGTGAACGCTTTGCCTGAGCCGCACTCGTCACGAGCCTTGGAAATCTCGGTTTTGCCCATATTCAGCGCCTTGACGTAGCGGCTTATCGGGGCATAAATCACGCTGCCGAGCCACTTGAAAAAGCGCTTGAGGTGCTTTCCAAGCCATTCCAGACCCAATAAAATCCGCGAGATGAGCACCAAAACGGCTACCACGATCACTCTCACAACTGCGCGCGATGCCGTGAACAGCAGTTCTCCTAATGCGGAAACCCGCATGAAAATCGTGTTCCACACCGCAGAGATAGTCCGCGAGATTTCGGCGGCTTTCGTGCTCTCGTTGTTTTCGTTGTTTTCCGTGTTCTCCGTTGATTCCGTATTCTCGGCGGTTTCCGCCGATTCTGTACTTTCGGTTTCGTCCGTTAAAATCATAAAATCTCCTTGATCCATCTTTCCATTGTTTATATTTTATCACATTCGACAGTTTTTTTCAAGCGATTTTGTAACCTTTTTGTAACCTTTTGGGCAAATTTCGTCATTTTCCCACAATTTTTATTTAATTATCACAAACGAATTATACACAATTGACAATTATTGATTGTTTCAGACTATAAAAAAGTCATTTTAACACGCTTTTTTCAGTCTGGCGAGAAACCCTCGCAGATGAGGAAAATCCCTAACGGCAGGCACAAAGTCTAGCCGTTAGAGCTTTGACGAAGTAAGAGCACCACTGAGGAGCAGCGGCGCGAGGATTCATTGTCGATTCAAAAATGGCTGTATATGTTGAATAATTAGTTGAAAGTTTTTTGTGAAAGGTGTACAAAAAAGCGGTGTTGAATTCGTAAATATACGTCAAAAAACAGAAATTAGCCCGAATTGCCCAAAAATTTGAAAATCTCTGTTGACGAATCAAAAATAATGGGCTATACTGTAATTAAGAGATAGGAAAAATGCTTAACATAGATAGCCGTGGGAATAGGCAAATCCGAACTCTCTTTTGCATAGCCGAGCAGAGAAAAGAACAAATGAGCGCAGTCAGGTGGTGCCGCTTGTTCTCACATAAAAAAACTCTCGCCGGAGTAACATTTTTGGAGGTATCATTATGTGCATGAAAGACATTGAAGTCAAAAATCAGGTTGGTTTGCATGCCAGACCCGCTACATTTTTTATCCAGAAAGCGAATGAATTTAAGTCGTCTATCTGGGTTGAGAAGGAAGAGCGCAGAGTAAACGCAAAATCTCTGCTCGGAATCCTTTCTCTCGGCATTGTAGGCGGTGCGCAGATTCGCATCATCGCAGACGGATCTGACGAGCAGCTTGCTGTCGATGGGCTGGTTAAGCTCGTAGAAAGCGAATTTGCCGAGTAATTTATCCTTTCGCGCCGTTTTGAAACCGCGGTATTGTACGGCGCAAAACTTTAATTTCACGGGGCAGACCGATCATCTGCCCTTTTTGTTTTATACCGTAATATGTAAATCCCCTGCGGATTCTCTCCGCGGGGGATTTGTGTTACGTTCGGGAGTTATCAACCCAGCGCTGCCAGGTTGGCAGCGTCTATTTCCGCCCAATGCTCTTTGATTTTTTCGATTTCCGCCTCGTGGTCGCCCGAGCACATATTGGGGATATTGTTCTGGCGATAATATCCAATATCCGTATTTGTGCATTTTGACGAGGCGAGCAATCCCGTGTCGAGGCAGTATTTACGTTCGAGAACTGTCGATTCGGGGACGAACTTGCTCGGCTGCGAGGTGTCTACGAGCTTGATCATCGTATCGTGCCAAACCGTGGCGGTATAGCGGTGATAGTCGGGATATCCGGGTGTATTGAACTCGTGACCGTTTTCATAGCCCACCCAATACGCGCCGACATATTCGGGAGTAAGTCCCACAAACGTGAAGTTTTTACTGTCGTTTGAGGTACCCGTTTTTCCGACAACCTCAATGTTCGGGAGCTGCGCGGTGGCGGCACCGGTTCCGGGATTGGTTACTACCGTTCTCAGCATACGGTTGGTTATCCATGCGGCATCGGGATCTATCGCCTGATTGCCGATATAGTTCTGCTCCAGAATTACGTTGTCGCGGACGTCAAGTACGCGGTTGTACAGCATAGGTCTGTAATAAATTCCGCCGTTTCCGAACATCTGATACGCCGCCGCCAACTCCACGAGCTTGATTCCTTCGGTAAGCGCGCCCAACGAAACAGGCGAAAGCGCAATATCCGCCTCTGTCATTGTGGTTATGCCGAGGTTCTGCGTAAGCTGATTGTAGCACACCTGCGGTGTAAGCATTTGCGCAGTGCGCGCGGCAATGGTGTTCAGTGACTGACGAACCGCGCTCCACACAAGCGTTGGGGCACCGTCACCGTAAGCACCGCCGAAGTTCCACGGCCATGTTGTTTTTCCGCCGTTGTCGCCGATGATCCAGATAGGCGCGTTGGGAATCATCGTGGAATAGGTGATAAGGTTATTCTGAACAGCTGTTGCGTACACGGAAATAGGCTTCATTGTCGAACCCGGAGAACGCACCGCCATTGTTGCACGGTTAAAGCAGTTGATTCCCGGTTTGTCGCCGAGTCCGCCGGCGATCGCTTTAACCGTCCCCGAGTAGTCCATCACCACAAACGCCGCCTGGACAAGCTGATCTGCGGGGGTATCCTTGTTATAGCTTGTTACGACAAGATATGGGTCTTTGTAAACCTCCTCGATTTTGTTCTGCATCTCGATATCTTCGTTGATGTAGATTTTGTAGCCGCCATTGTATATATCTTTACGCGCTGAGGTTTCGGAGATTCCCCTAAGCTCCGCGTAATCGCTGACAACCTGATTTATTGCCGCGTCAACGTACCAATTCTGCGTGACTTCGTATTCGTCCCAACGGTAAGCCTCATAGGCATCGTCATCGGGATCTTCCTCATCGGGGTCTTCCTCGTCCTCATTGGTTTTAAGCGAACGCGGGTCAACATATCCGAACGCATCGCCCACTACCGTGTTCTTGAACTGCACCTTCTCTTTATACGCAGCCTCATACTCGGCGGTGGAGATGTATCCCTGCTCGTACATATTATCCAACGCGTATTCCTGAGATGCCTTGCAGTTGGCAAGGTCGGTATACGGAGAGCGTATATTCGGATTTCGTATCATTCCCGCCAATATCGCGGCTTCGGCTATGGTGACTTCGCTTGCTTTCTTGCCGAAATATGCCTCACAAGCCGCGCCGACACCGTAATTCATTCCGCCCCAGCCTATGTTGTTGAGATAACTCTCGATTATCTGCTCTTTTGTGTATTTCTTCTCGATTTCCAACGCGCGGAAAATCTCGCGGAGCTTACGCTCCCAGGTCTGCTCGTCATCGCCGGTGATGTTCTTTATCAACTGCTGCGTGATCGTAGAGCCGCCCTGACGTACGTTGCTTTCATCAGAGCTTACCATATCCATAGCCAGCGCGAACACGGTACGTCGCCAATCCACGCCTTTATGCGTGGAATAACGCTTGTCCTCTGTTGCGACCACCGCTTTCAGGATATTCGGGGAGATGTCCTCATAGTCGACCCAGATACGGTTTCGCTCATCAAAAAGACGTTTCACCTCGACCTCCTGCCCATCGGCGTCCCTGGCGTAGATGAATGTCGTGTACATCTTCTCGGCATTGCGCAGATTCATATCGAACCCCGAATCCGCGAAATCGAGCACATATGCCACCACTACGATTGCTACAATACAGATCATTATAACCAACACCAGCATCATAGCCGAGATGGTGGTTCCGATAACCGTCAGCGCGTGCCCTATATTCTTCATTGTATGCTCACGGCGTTTCTTATCCCGCGGACGCGGCTCATCGTCACGAATCTTGATATAGCGGAATTTTTTTTGGAAAAAATCAATAATCTTGTTCATAATCACCAGTCCTATGCGTGTGCGCGGCGATCCGCGCGTTAAATCTTGTCTATTTTATTATTATAACACATTTTTTCTCAAATGTTAATACCTTTTCCGAAATTTTTTGTGAAAAAAGAGTGAAAAATTGGTAATTCGTTATTTTATACCCTTAAAAAATTGTATATTTTTAAGT
>CAMWMN010000103.1 GCA_947175385.1 uncultured Clostridia bacterium
GAATATCTATGCCGTTACGAAAAACAAGCACTCCCGCGAAAATCGTCTTAACTGTTGATTCATCGATCAGTTTGCAGTCGCACAGCTCGTTGAACGATATTTCCGATTTGTCAAGATAGATCGATTTCGCAGCTTTAAAAAGAGCGTAGCCTTCGGTTGAGATTCCCGACAAATTGATCTTATTGAAATCTACCGACCAGCCCGTCAAAGCGCTTTGTGACTTCTTCCACAGAACATTATCCGCGGACAAAAGGAAAACAGCCGCGATAAATTCGTAGCTGCTTTTGTATGGATATTTAACGTTTTCTGCGATAAATTCCGTAAACCTCGTTTTGTGAAATGCGTTCTTATATTTGGATTTCATCGCACACCTCACATGGACATATTGAGATCGTCAGTCTGCTGCGGTTCGGGAAGAATATCCGAAATTTTCTCGCTCAGCTTTTTGAGAGACTCGCACTCGTCAAATCCGAGCTCATCATTGTGATCCAATGTAAAATCCACGCAATTATTCAGTTTTGTAAGCTCCGCGTTATCGAACAGCTTATTACTGCTGATCAAGCAAGACCGAACGGCAAAATTTTCCTTTGCGCTGATGTAATCGCTGAAATAATTGCCGTTAGTTACGCTCTTTCCATCCGAGGAACGAAACCAAGTGACGAACTCAAAGCCGTATTCCTCATTATACTTTGCTGCCAGAACTGTGCTGTTGAATTCAGCAAGACAACGGTATTTTTCGGACAATCCATCTACTTTGAGCGGCGCTGCTTTTGCATAGGCGGAACAGAAATCGTATGTCTCTTTCATTATCCTTTTAATTTGAGAATACGAATCGGAAGGACAGTCCTCGGGAACGCGCATTGATCCATTATCAAGGACTTTAACCGAATAACTGTCGGCTGTTATGACATTAATGGTATCACCATCTTTGGAAACGGCGAAGTCATTTTCCCGAAGCTGCCTTGTCACTTCCTTATTAAATACACTCACAGGCTGATCCTTGTTCAAACCGAGGTCTACGGTTTTCAGCATTTTGTTCAGAGAGAAAAGATCCTTGCTCTTTTCGAACTCAGTGATCTTGTTCCACCAATCACTTGTAATGTCGTATTCGGTGCTGATTCCGAGCTTGCACTGATTCAAGCTGTCTGCGCCGAGTCTGCAAAGCGCTTTCTTGATCGCAATATCTTCGTTGGGAAGTTCGACAAGCTCCGTAAGTCCGTCATATGTGATCTCAACCGATATTACGGCATTCGGATCACAAAAGTAAACGGGGAGTGTAGTTCCGTTGAAGATTTCATTGAACTCCTTTTCCTCATTTACGAAAAGCAAGCCGTACTCAGTCTGAATTCCCTTGCCGGAATCCAGCAGCTTACGTCCTTCCTCGGCGAGCCATTCCTTGTTTTGGAACTCAGACGATATAAGCCCGCCGCGGATATTGAGCAGATGAGTATGCCCGACCTTTTCAAGATCGCTCGTGTCCTCGATGAGCGTAAACCGTTCAAGGTTGAATGTGAGATTGATAATATTTTTCAATCCCCATCCGAGTTCCAACTCATCGCACGTCAGCGCGGCAAGGAACTGATTGCGTTCTCCCTCGCTCATGCCGTCCATACGCTTGCCGAGATAGTTCAGCGCGTCAAGGGCAACCTCGCAATCCTCCAGCATGGACAGCTCTGTCGGCTCGATGCTTATTACCATGCCGACAGGCGCGAGATGTTCCGGATCGATGCTGAGTTCTCCGAGCTTTTTTGACAATTCCGATTCCGTGCAAGGGAAAGTGATCTCCGTGCAGTACGGGCTGTTTTGGATCGTTGCTTTTATCATGTTAATTCCTCCATTTCCATTTTTTCATCATCGTTGGGTTCATCGACCGAGGTAATATTGACGTACTCGCCGAGGATGCCAAGCGCTTCCTCATAGCTTCCGCTATTTAAAACCCTTGATTTCATTTCGGATGCCTGCTCCGATAAGCCGTTTCTTTTCAAGGTTTTTGCCGCGATTCCGACAAGATTGAAGATGTTTCCGTCCTGTCCAATCAACGGGCAGTCGGGCTTGGGGTTGCTGTTTTCATTGCTCATGGTGATCTCTCCTTAATTTTATTTCAAGCTCCGAAGAGCTTGTTGACTAATAGGTTCTTCCGAATTATGTCGGAAAACAAAAAAGCGCCTGTAAATTGCCTCTCATAAATTGAGAAGTAATTTACAGGCGCTTTGTGCAAGTTGTATAGATTCAACTGCAAAAATTTTGTAGCCAAAAGGGTTCAAGTCCCGTCAAAATCTTTTTTGTCAACTTTGGCGGAAACGAAAAAAAGCCTGTGACTGATCTCTCGCGGAGGAGAAATCACTCACAGGCTTTTTCGTCAAAATATCCAATTTCAACCAAGAAAATTTTGTAGGGGAGGGTTCAAGTCCACTTTTCTGTCGAAAATATCTACGGAGCTTGAATCCGATTTTTCGCAAGATTTATGCCCACAATTGGCTTACCTAAGCCGTTTGTGGGCATAATATCTTTTTTGTCAATAAGACTTGGTGCAGGTGACGGGACTTGAAAATCCTTGAGGTATTATTCTAACTTTTGCTATCATCACACAAACCGCATAGGTAAGTCGAATTTCGACTTTGTTCAACAAGTCGTTTTTCGTAACTTTCATTAATTTTTCGTACTAATAGCGGACAAGTAGCGGACAGAAATTGATATATCCCTGTACAAATTTATTATTTTGGAGGACATATCAATGAGCATTTTGGAAGGACTATTTTTCGGAAGTCAGATACCTTTTGACGAGGTAAGCATGAATTGCCCCGAATATTATCGGGCAGGCGATAAGGTGGATGAGTGCAAGGCAAAAATTCTTGAACAGTATCCAGACTTGGAACAGCTTATGGAGGAATACGCTAACGTACAGATGGAACAGACCGAACTCGGAAGATTTCACGAGTTCTCGGTAGGCGTTCGGGTAGGGGCGCAGCTTATGCTTGAAATGTTGAAAGAACTTAAATAAAACAGGAGCCGATCTCACAAGAGGTCGGCTCAAAATATCATATAATGTGCTTGATATAAATTATCTATAATCAATAATAGTTTACCCAATCTGGCTGTTTTTCTACCACCGATTTTTCGACATGACTGATCCAGTCGGCCACTTGTTGTAAACGCTCTTGAAGTTCAGATAGATCAATTTCTCCTTCGTCTGCCGATTCCCAAAGATTTTCCAGTGCATACATTACAGCATCCTTAGGAAAGAAAATGCAATCATGATTTAAGTTATCGAGAAGTGCTCCCTCTCCACTTTTTTCGCACTTTCCGTTTATCGCTATATGACAACACTTCCAACCATCTATTGTTCTTATAATTCTATATCTATCAGGATATCCCCATCTTCTGGTATATACTTCAAATGTCAATTCTATTCCTAATGTAGCATCACTCTTAATTTGCATAACTTGCCCCTTACCTTCAATTTCATCCAGCATGGATTGCAAGCAATCAAAATGATTATAAAAATTTAAAGTATCTTCCTCGGGATTTATCCCTCTGTTATGCAACAGATATTTGTTAAATATCGGAAGATGTCCCCAATGCAATACTTGAATAATTTCTGATAGACTTTCTTTATACCGTTCATATACGAGGTTAAAATAATCGTTACAATTATCATTAATGATCGCCCCAAGTTCGGAAACAAACCTTTCATCAGCATCTTTCAAAAGTGGTTCTGCAATTTTATTGGAATGAAGTATTTTTTTAATATATATCTTTTCCTTGTTTAACAACGTATATTTACCATCAGATTCATTAAAGAAATCTTTTGCGAGAAATGCCAAATCATGTGCCTTAAAAAGAAAAACATTCTTCAATTCTGATTCTGAAAAAATTCTTTCAATATCCCATTTTTCCTTTATAATCCCTTTTGTAATAGAAATACGCAAATTTCTTTTTCTAACCCATTCATCTATTTCAATGTACATACTCTATTCCTCCTTATAGACATCGATTTATTTCAAACACTTGACATCCGCCGTGACAAAAATCATAATCAGTGCAATTAATACACCTAGAAATTGGCTTTTTTTGGTTCGAGGGGGAATTAAGTAATTTTCGCATTTTCACAAACTCACTCCCCCTTTTCCAAATTTCAACCAAACTTTTCTCTTTGAGGCTCTCCCCACATTTCATCTCACTACAAAGAAACGAGCAAGGATACATAACCCCTTTTTCTGAAACAAATGCCGAAAAACGTCCAGCTTCGCAGAAGTCGATGCTTTCCTCTACAATAAGTTCTTTGCTTTTCGTTAGCCATGAAATCATGCAACTGTCAAAGCCAATCTTGCATTTTTTAAACTGCACAACTTCCTTCAAAAAATAATCCCAGTTCTCGTCATCTTTGAGTCCCTCCAGAATTTTACGTCCTAGTGGTTTATAATTAAGAAAAATAATTGCGTTTATATTCTCCCAAGGTAAAGTGTCAAAATTAAGCAAAGCTAAAGCTTCATGAAGTGATTCCTTATGCAATACAAAATGGATGTTAAAGCAAATATTGTGGGTTTTGCATTTTTCCATTACTTCAAATGCATCGGTATATGGCGCATACCAACTGGCAGCGACTGCTCCTCCATACATTTTAGTCGCCTGATAAATTTCTTCGGTCATTCCTCGACCATTTGTTGTATAAGAAGCAATAATGTGATGTTCTCTTGCAATTTTCAAAAAGCTTATAAATTCCGGATGCTGATTGGGATTCCCACCCCCTAAAGCAATCTGCTGTATACCTGCGCTTTCCGCTTGACGAATGATATCCTCAAAAAGTGACAACTCCATAAAACAGCCTTCAATATTAGCATTACGATAGCAAAAATCACACTCTCTTTCACAATAATCTGTAATAGAAATATCCAAAAGTTCCGGCGCTTCTTCTCTCCAAAACGGATTACCGCCATCGTTGTTCCATCTTGCAGCTATTCCTGTCGTATTATCAAAAATTTGATAATAGTTTTGTAATTTATCTCTATGTAAATGTATCATCACCAACCACCTATACTTCCATTAAAATAAATATCATCCTCAGATATGACAAAACTTCGAGAGCAGAAATACACTTCTGAACTTTTTTCAGCATCAGACTCCAGCTCACCATAGTATATAATTCTGCCATCAGCCATAAGTTTTTCAACTAACTCTATCGTCTCAGAGTCAAAACCCTTTTCATCAAGGAATTCTGAAACGGAAAGTACGCTTTCTCCCATTTCTTCCATTGATTTATGAATCTCTTTCTTTTGATTATCAACTGCTTCAAACAGTTCTTCAAAAATTTGGTTCATAGGCGACTTTCCAATAGCTCCTATTGCAGACATGAATGTCTCTTTTTTCCACTCGTTTTTTAGGGAAATCAAAAAGGACGTTGATGAGCTGTTTGTGACAAATCCATTTCTTATTTTCATATGTTAATCTCCTCCAAGAATCGATTGAATAGCGGTAAATTTTCATTGTGATATCCAATGAGTTCTTCAATCCCATCTATACTTTTCTGCCTCAAGTCCCAAATCGTATCGCTATCCGACAAATTTGCGTAGTCTATAAATTCATAATCTAAAGTTTTGTATTGATAAAGAAATTCTCGGAAAGAATCATACTCTTTATCATAATATTTTTTATAAATATATTTTAAATCCACCGCGCCTTGAAAAAAGTCCGAAAATATTTTTCTTACTTGTTGATCAGCAAAGGAGTTTTTTCTCATGCCCGTATGATCAGATATAGATTCTAATAACCTATTCATCGTTATGTCTTCTGGGGCAACTAAGTAGTAATCATTTGAAACATCGAACCCTGTTATAATTCTCATTTTTACCTCCATTAATCATCCCATATTGAATTCAATTCATTATTTGCTTTTCTATAATCGTCTCTACAGATCCTTATATCAAGCAGTTTCATTAATTCTGTCAATTTCTCATTGTACGATCCTTTTCTTAGCAAAGAAGTCAAAATATGTCGTATGTTGCAACAAATAAGAAGGGGCACATTTTTCTTTTCTATATACATTGCCAAAATTCCCACCACCGTTTCAGGTGCCGCTAAAAATGCATTTACCCACAATCCTTCTATTTGATAAGGATAAATGGTTGATATATATATTGATAACCTGAGGAAATACGCGTTTTCCTCTATAAACTCTGCGCTGTCTTGGTGTTTATCAAAAAGTGAAATTAATTTATCGCAAGGAAGAACTGTTCCTTTTACAAGATCCTCTATTCCATATCTGTCTTTCTCCGTCATTACAAAAAAATCTCGTGTAATTTTTTCAAATGAAACCTGATTCTCTGCCAACTGATCCAGAATTTCAAAAAGAAGTTCAACATTAGTTTTCATAAAATAGTTTTTATCCTGGCGCATAAACAAAAAAACTGCTACTTGAGAAGCATATTTCCCATCATGTAATATTTCATTTTTCATTCTTTGAATGTCATCTTGATTAAAATGTGCCTCTTCCAGCTCCCAGATATTTTCCCAATAGAGCCGATCGTATTCTTTGCACTTTTTAAGAATGGGCAAAATGCCTTTTCCGTCAGATTTCGCCAAGAAGAATGTATAGCGTTCCAGACCTTCAAGAATAGTCCATTTTTCAAAATGTGCGTTATCCCACAATTCCAAAAAATCGTCTTCTCCACGACAATTTTCCAAAATATATTTTGTGATACAATAATCGCGAAACTCGTCAAAGGTAAAACTGAGAACACCTGTAGTTTTAGGAATAAGACCGTTTTTAATCGTTGTTTCTTGTTTGAAAAGCACATCCGATTCTAGCATTTTGTCAATGACAATAAGCTCCTCTGCCGACAACTCATCTCTCGGAATTTTGAAAAACTGTTTTTTGTCAAGCATTAATTGGCACAAGTGATCCACAAGCTTATCGAAAAGTCCTTTCTTCGAAAAAGAATTTTGCACAGCAAATTCTGCTCTTTTTATTTCGTAGTATTTTTTAAACAAGCTGTATTTATGAATATTCCACATTGCAACTTGCTTTTTGCCCTGATTTACCTCACAGAAAAAACGAAGCAGAAGTGTATCTTGTGCCAGTGTATCATAGGTTTTGTATATAAGAGTATTTTCTGCGATCTCTACTTTAAAGTAATTCAAATATCCCCAAAAAAGCCTGTGCTTGAAAGTGTCAGAGCGAGCTTTCATATTCATTTGGTGAAAATCGCATCCAAATTCTTCGGAGTTTAATTTCCCAAATCGCTCTTCCAAAAGCTCGTTTCTAGTTGACATGATCACTTTTATAAAAGGAAACTTTTGTGTTTCCTTCAGGAAATCGACCAGGTGACCGTCAAAATCAGCAAGCGCAGTATTTTCGTTCAATCCATCTATTACAATGGTGATCGTACTATGATTATGCTTCCATTTACGAGTTAACACTTGTTTTGCATACTCCCACGTATATGCTCCATCTATAGTCAGTTCGCTTTTTATCGTATCCATAATTTTATCACGAAAATCATAGGCATTATAAAATAAAACCAAAAAATTCTTCTTTAGCAGAAAATTTCGTGTAAAATCGCATAAAAAATTAGTCTTTCCTTGCCCGGCACCATTTGTGATCAAAATCGTTTTATAACAAAAAAAACAAACTTCTTCCTTGATACGTTCTAGAGCATATTCGACAGAATAGTCACAAATATTTGAATCTTTATACCATCTTTCACGTGAAATAAATTTATTTTCACGCTTTTGTTTCGCATTATTAATTCTTTGAATTGCATCACTAATACGCTTTGCTATCAGTTCGCTGGTTTCAAAAACAGTATGGGCTGAAAAAAATTCTTCAATATCAGAAAAGTCTAATGGCTGCTCGCCTTTGCAAGTTAAAAAGTTGTTCATACTTTTTAGGTTCATATTTGAGATTTCTTCTATAATTTTATTCGTAAATAAAATCGGCTCTGAAAAATAACGAAGGTATTCCTTGTAATTCCCTTCCTCTACAAAAATATCTGGAATATACTTTTTGCTACTTATATTTTTTTCTATAGCGCTTTCTGTAAAACGTCTAGTAATGTTTTCGAGTTCTTCTATATATTTTGTAGGAGCAATGGTATCCGGAGGCAGAATGTCTTTAAACATTGATGTAGAGGATAGTGCTACCCCTAGACGTCCCATTTCTTGATAACTCTGCACTTGAAGTATGCCTATTATTCGATTCCTACATATTACTGGAGAGCCTGACATTCCTCGATAATTATCTGCATATCCTTTTTCAATACTTAATAACTTATAATCAGTTTCGTCGTCCGTGTTTTCACTATTTACCACTCCTTTTCCAGACATCTCATGGTACAGTTGATCGTCCGTGATAAATCCTTCAACGTGCCATTCCGTGTCTCGATCCAAATATTCTTCGTCAGTAAAAAATAATTGTTTGTTGCTCTCGTCAATTGTTATTTTAGCAGACAATAAAGCTGCAATATTATTTTTCTTTAAAACCACTGCTTCTTTTTCTTCCCCATTTAATACGATAGTAACTCTATCTCCACACAAAATATGTTTTGCAGTTAAAATATAATTCGGAGGCAAAAAGATACCACTTCCAAAGTTTATATCGTCATTTTGATATGCTCTAACCTTTACTACTATTGCCATATTTTTCACCTTTCTGTTTTAATTAAAATTAAATCAAGGGAATTCTCTTTTTTTCAAACTCTGCTTTAAAGTGATATTTTTCTTGCATTGATAATATCTCTGCTTTCCTTCTTATAC
>CAMWMN010000104.1 GCA_947175385.1 uncultured Clostridia bacterium
ATCATTTTTTAAATTAAACAGCTACTATTATTTGTAAAGTTACAATGAGGGAAAAGCATGAAAGATACAATAGCTGAACTTGAAAAATTCTGGGAGTTAAAGGGTGAGAAAAATGTCAAAATGTATATCGATGATTTATCCAAGTTTACATTTGTTCCTTTTATAGGTTCGGGAATGTCAGTTCCCTTTGGATGTCCGACTTGGTCAAACTTTTTATCTAAAATTATTAATGACTTTTTTGAGCTAAGCGAAAGAGAACCTTTAATTGATTTGCTTAAAAAAGAGGAGTTTCTTGAACTCGCTGATAAGTTTAATGATATTCTTGGAAACGGTGTTGTTGAGGAACAGGTCAGAAATGAATTCGGTTTCACTGATATCAAAAGGGTAAACAAAGATAGAAATTATCTTTCGTTTTTAAAAAACAAATCGTCAATAAATACATTTGTCACCACTAATTTTGATTCTGTTATTGAGACTAGCCTTGGCTTTTCGGCAGATAAAATATATCTTCCAAGCAATCTTCTAAAATGCAATGATATAGTTGATAAAATCCGTCATGGAGAAAGCTGTATTATAAAGCTACATGGTACTGCCAGTCAACCGGATTCAATAATTCTTACGGGAAAAACTTTTGAAGCCATGTATAAACGTGAAAATACCGCTTTACAAGAATTGGTTGATTATTTATGGAATAGAACTGTCCTTCTTTTTCTTGGATGTGGATTAAAAAATGATTACCTAGTCGAACATCTCCAAGATCTTGCAAGCACAAAGAAGGTCAATTGGCATTATGCAATATTACCATATCCGAATGAAACGGAAATTATAAAGCGGAGAAGAGAATTGGCTGCGCTCAAAATCAGACCAATATGGTATGAAAAAGGGAAACATGAACAAATTCTTATAATATTGAACTTAATAACGGGGGATTATGGTCTTCAAGGCTCTTTAGAAACCAATGAGCAAAAAAGGTCTTCCGAATTAACAGTAAATGTAAATAATGGAAATATTGGGACACAAACAATGCTTAATATTAAATATTTAAATGGAAACATTAATCAGTAAATTTATTAGGCGAAAGGCGATGAGGATCAATGAAAAGCAATCAAGACTATAATACGGTCAATGAAGATAATACGCGCACATCCTTCGAAGCCGAAACTGTTGATCAAATATCAAATGAGAACAAGAAACCATTTGAACAAGGAAATAGAAATATTGATAAATTTAAAGAAACGCTTTTATCTAGGAATATCAATCAAAACGATGGAAATATAACCACACAAAATATTTATAATATCGATTATATGGCAGGAAGTATTTTGTCAATTAAAGATGAAAGTAATTTGACAAAAGCGGAAAAACAATATAATCTATATGAACGTTCTGAATGTTCAGAGTTTGTAAGCAAATACAAAAAGAGCCTTCATCTTGCCTATGCTATTGCAATCAGTTTGTTTGAGTATGTACCCGTTAGTGACCTTCAAAACCTGTCAGAACGTTTGTTGATGCGTTTTGAGGACACATTGGATTCAAACGGGGTTGAAGATAAAACATACACAACTCCATTTATTTCTCTTGATTACATTTTGTCAATTATCGGTGCGAAGACTTGCATAATTTCTTATGCGTCACGGTTTGAAAACGTGACTGAGAGGTGTGTTTGTTTTGTTTCACAGCAAAAGAAAATAATGGAGAATCTGTGGGAATTGTTTCCAATGCTGCGGAATGAGATTGTATCGTGGCTTATTGAAGTTGACTGCGCGTTTAAAAATAATAATAGCTTTAGCACGGATTGTTTTGTTCGTGCTATGGTCAATATAATAAAATTTGATTTCGCCGATTCATTAAATCGACTTTTTCCGAAGTTGGTGTCAGAACCCAAAAACAGGGACTTGCTTATAAGGTTATTTATTATTCTGACAGAAGATAAAGAAACGAAGGAAAATGCATATGAGGTGCTAAAGCAATGGTCTTGTTCATTAAACTGGTTATGGGAGATTCCACTTTTTATTTTCGCCGAAAATATCCCAAGTTATCTTTTTGAGCGGGAATTAGAAGAAACCTTGCAGAAAAAGATTTTAGAAAGTCTTGAAAGCGACGAATGGAATTTAAAACTTATCTGCGCAAAAATGTTGGCTTCTCTTAAATTGCGGTCTATGGTAGCGTCTGTTTTTGAAAAAATATTTATAAGGAGCGATAGTAAGCAGCATAAAAGCTCCGTTTCATTATTATATCTACTGACAATATACGAATCATATATGCTTGTAAGTAAAATAAATATGACGTTGCCACTAGTTGCTTTTGACGACCTTCAGCAGTCAGACAAGATCAAGCCAATAATTCTTTATATTGTTAATGATTTTACTCTGCGGCGTATGCTGTTTAATTTATTGGAAGCATATATAAATCAAATAGATCGTTATGATATCCCTCCTTCTCTTCTAAATCGAATTAAAAGTTTTTTTTATATTCTCGCCAAAAATAGCTTGGGATATTACAATGATATTCTGCGCTTTCTATCACAATTACAGAGAAAAAACAAGACGGCGGAGGATATTATGCGATTCTTGCATGAAAATATTTTACCAGGAAAGGATTTGTTATTGATATGAAAGAATTGATCGCAAGTGAAATGGTATATAATGGGGGGCTATTTCCTAAAATTCCGAATAGGGTAAATGGTCAAGATACGCTACTTGTTAACTCACAAGGTATAGCGAGAAAAGTTGATGATCGGCTCACCACAAAGGACATAAGGATCGGCAAATATAACAAAATTGTACGTATTTCTACCGTTTCGAACTCGCTTGATATCTCATTGAAGGCTGTAAGCAAGAACAAACCCTATGAATTTATAATAACGATTGGTGTGGAATATCGCGTAAAAGATTCCGTTGCTTTTTACATGAACAGGGAGTTATATGACATTTCTGATAGTATAAGTACTGCACTGACGCGCATTATTAATCCGATAGCTAAACAGTACGAATTGACAGACGATTGTATTGATAATGCGATTCTTGATAAATTATCAGGATGCGAATATCCTTTAGAGGCACTTGGTATTACATATTCTGTGCATTCGGCAGACGCTGAGCCTTCTGAGGATGCAACAACATTTATTAAACAGATGTCGGATGCAACTCTTAATGTGCGTGTAGAACAACATAAGGCTGTAGAAGCGGAAAAATTAACAACTCGAAATATGGAGTCTGCTATTATGTCAAAAGTGGCATCTGGTGAAATAGATATGAAAACGGCACTTGAAACATTAAGTAATTCAAACCGTACTGAAGGGCTAAATAAGATCGAGGATATTGAACGTTTGATTGAATTTGTTCAAAATCTATTGACAAGAAACCTGATTAATGACTTTGAGGCAGGTCAGCATATAAATACTTTGCTACAAAGTTTACCTACAAATATATCAAACATAAAAGCATTGACAAGTACAATTACACCGCCTGGCAATAAAGAAGATAAGAATAATGATGCAACTCTTGAGGCATTATTTTTGGATGGGAATCAGGTGGAGCAGGATGAACAATAAAATATTGCAGACCATACTTGATATTCCCGTTTTTTGGCGTGCGCTTATTGTTTTATTTATGTTATGGTTGCTATATCTGATCTTTTCACGGGGAATATTCAAATTGCTGGCTTTAGCATTATCATTGTTAAGTAAAATTTGGCTTGTTCCTTATTTAGTCATTAATAATATAATGCATGGTATTCATAAGTTAGCAGGAAGAACACTTATCAGTGCCGATCAGGCAGTAACAGACTTTTTTGGTAGCGTATATAACTTTGTTTACATGATAAAATCTACCATAGAAAGTTTTTGTGTTAATAAAATCCCAATATATGATATTAATGGTAATCAAGTGTTAGATAAAAATGGTACGCCAAAATATAACTATGTATCAAGAAGACCATTTGCAGGTTATGCTTTGATTATTTCCCTTTTGTTGGTGTTGTGGATTAGCCTTCCAACTTGGTTACATACAGAGGATAAAAACAATTTTTTTAATGTTGCCTATAGCACTTATATTGTCACTGAAAAAGAAGTATTGGAAATGATTTTTTTAGAGTAAATCATCTATTGGAATCCGCACTCTCAGCACAAACAAGGAGGTTCTCATCGATATCTGCAAGGTAATGGACACCAGTTTCAAGAGGCGCAGCAAAAAGGTGCTTATTGAAGGTATTAATGACGTTGGCGATGTTATGACGGAACGCACAGCTTTGTTTCGGAGAAGCACGAGAAAGCTACTATTAAACTTATTAAAGTGGAAAACCTCATTGACACGGAAACACTCGTAAATTCGTTGATAATGCTTTTCGCAATGGTGAGATGAAAACCACAGGTACAGATATGGCAAGATACTCCCACATGTGTCACGCTTCAGCGTGGGAAACTGCGATGTAAAAAAAGGATTATTGATGAGCTTAGGGCTTTCTTTGAAAGGTTTTTCGGAATTGGGTAACATTATAGACAATGCACCGAAATACATTATACATGATTCATTCAAAATTCAGGAGGATGTTAATGATGAAAATTGATGAAACAACAGTTGAAAAGGCGTATAAAAAGCTGAAATCGAGTGTTTACTTTGATAAAACTCAGTTGATTTTGCGTAATGACATTGTGAATTTTGAGAAAAAACATGGCAATCTTGATGTTTATCTTTGTTCAATATTTGATGCGTTGAATGATGAGAACAAATTCGATAATCTGCAAAATGAAATCCTTGACTCCATATCGGTGTCATCCTTTCCAAAGAAGTTAGATAAGAATGACAGAAGCATCATATATAACTCGTCTTTGAAAAAGAATAAAATTGTCGATCTTCAGCATTTTATCAACATGCGTGTTGAGGGCCATATTCTTGGAGTACTCTGGATTATGCTAATCGGATATCAAATGGATAAAGAGGTGTATGAACATTCGTATGGAAATAGAATCAGGAAAAATTTGATCAACGAGTTTAGCGATAATCCCACATACTCTCCATATCTTTTTGAACCATATTTCGTTCAATACGAAAGTTGGAGGGATAAAGCTATGTCAGAGGCTCAAAAACATATGGCTTTAAATCAAGATGTAGTAATTATAACTATGGATTTTGAAAGATATTACTATTCAATTGATGCAGATGAGTCTGTGTTCAACACGATCTTAGAAAAATTTTGTCCGAATGAGGATACAAATATTTATTTTGAACAGAATGATATTTTAAAACGGCTTAACAGTTTTGTGTATGCGGTAATAAAAAAATACTCTGAGCAATTTGGCGACGAATTTAAAAGCCGGAACATACTTCCAATCGGTTTTCTGCCATCTAATGTTTTAGGAAATTGGTGTCTGCAAAATTTTGATAAGGCCGTAGTCAACGGTTGGAACCCCGTTTATTACGGAAGATACGTTGATGACATTTTGATAGTAGATAAAATTGAACATAACAGCAGTATTTATAATAAAGCCAAAGTCGAGGAATTGAAGAGTGATGATATTATAGAATTTTTTTTGACGCAGTGTTCAAGGTGGAAAGGAAACCAATGTCCTTGCGGAGATAAGGAAAACATTGCCCTTTTAAATGAAGTGAAAAAGGAACAAATTGAAAATGATAGCACCGGAAGCAATAATAATCCTGTATATCGGATAAATCCAGCCTACAATGTTTTTGATGGAAACAAATCTGAAATCACAGTACAAAACAAAAAGGTAAAAATATTTTACTTTAACAGTGGTGAATCGGATGCGCTGTTGACATGCTTTAAGGAGAGAATTTCCAAAAACAAAAGCGAATTTAGACATATGCCAGAGGATGAAGCGGTTTTTCAAAGAGATGATTACAATGAGATTTATTCTCTAAAAGGCGGCGAATCTCCCAATAAGCTTCGCGGGGTGAACGGCATTGAAATTGATAAATTTGAATTATCGAAGTTCCTTGGTAAATTTTTAAGAATAGGAGGGTTAGTGGACAATAAAGCTGAATCAAAATTTGAAAAAGATGTACTTAAAATATTTGATTCACAAACAATTATCGAGAACTATTCGGCGTGGGAAAAAGTCATAGAGATTTTTGTTATTGCAGAGCGGTTTGAATCACTAACAAAATTTGTCAAGCGGGTCTGCGAAAGCATAGAATCCATTGAATATTACTCGGAGAATTCTCGAATTGAAGTTAAAAATGTTAAAAAGTCACTTTATCTTTTTCTTCACTCAATTTTGTGCAGAGCCTTTGCGCTTGTGTGGAAAGGTGAACGCATATCTGCTCAAAATAAAATATATTCCGAAAATATAGAGTTTGCAGATAGCGTTCCGCTCGTATATGACAAAAATGGCAAATGCGAAGATTACATAAAAGATATGTGCACAGCATATTGCTGGTCCTGCATGATTGATAATTATATTCTTCCAATCAATATTTCTATGCTGCCAGTAGATGAAATTGCTTCAATAAATGAGCAAGTAAATCTTACTCGTTTCAACGATGTGCTATCTTTGAATTTAAGCGAATGGAACAATAAATACAAATATTATCCATATATTGTTAATATGTATGACTTCAGCATGATTTCTTTTGTCGAAGAAATCAAGAAATCCTTCCCCTTTGCTGATTGTAGGGCAATTCACAATCGTCAAAGCAAAAACTACATTATTTCTAATTATAATCTTAGGGAAGGTGACGAGCATTGGCAGAATATAGCAAGTTTGATTGATGTGGATGCATTTGAAAAGTTGCCTGATAATGTTTTTATCGTCAAGGTTGGTAAAGGAAAAAAATCCAAGCTGCGGGTTGCTGTCGCAAATGTTCGCTTGGACTATAACAATTTCAAGAAAGTTGTAGAGGATAGGCCGAATTGTTCTTATAAGCGATATCGTGAACTATCTTCGGTTATAAATCAGGCAATAGATCAGCATTCTGATATGCTTGTGATGCCAGAGGCGTATGTTCCGTTTGAATGGCTTTCAATTCTGGCACGGACATGTGCAAAAAATAACCTTGCCGTTATAACAGGGGTTGAACACATCAAGTATGATGGTAAAATATTTAATTTTACTGCTGTTATATTGCCCTACACATCCGATGATGATAGAAAATGCGCGTTGATTTCCTTCCACTTAAAGAGGCACTATGCTCCGCATGAAAAAGAACTTATTAACGGTTATCGACTTCAAGAAATTAAGGGCAACCACTATGAGTTGTACAAATGGAATGATTGTTATTTCCCTGTTTACTGCTGTTATGAGTTGGCTTCTATTTCGGATAGAGCGTTGTTTCAATCATACGCTGATTTGGTTATTGCGGTTGAATGGAACAAGGACGTTAATTATTATAGCAACATCTTGGAATCGTTAAGCAGAGATGTGCATTGTTACTGTGTTCAAGTTAATACTTCGGATTATGGTGATAGCAGAATAACAAAGCCATCCAAAACTGAGGAAAAGGATATCATCAGAACCAAGGGTGGAATAAACAGTACTGTTTTAGTTGGTGATGTTGACATAAATGAACTTAGGGAGTTTCAATTTAAGGAGTATTCCTTACAGAAAGGAAACAAATTTAAGCCTACACCGCCCGGATTTGATCCGCATATCGTCTTGAAAAAAATTCGAGGCGAGCATTTATGATATTATGCCAATAATATCATAAATGCTTAGCTTTAGTAATAGTTTAATAAAACCTTTGCATTATGTCAGACAAAGGTTTTAAAGCAGATAAAAACCACGTTTTTGATTTTTTGCTCTTTGTTTGTCCTTTATTGTTATGAAAAAGCACTTAAAGATACGAAAATGACCGATTTCGTATGGCTCTGTTATTCAGAATTTTGAAGTTTTTTCAAAAGCTGTGATAAGCACTTAGCCTGATTCAAATTCTGTCACTCAGACCAGCGCGGTACCCCTGCAGTCAATTCCTTATGAAACACTCATCGGGGATTTTTGGGTTTCTCTGTAAGGCTATAGCGCAAATCTATTTTGTCACGATATCACACTTTGGGTATCGCCGAATGGCTTTGTAGAGCTATTCGGCGATTGTTATTTTTCCCGAATTTGTGTTTTGTCCGCTGTTTGTCCGCTATTTCAAAATTTTTCGTAATTGGGGCGTTACGCGCCCTGTTTGTCTTTCAGGAACCCGAACGCTCCGTCCATAGCCTCGCTCACTCGCGCTTGTGCCGTCTGGAACATATGACTGTATGTATTCAAAGTCGTTCCGCTGTTGCAATGTCCTAAAGCGCCCGACACCGTAGTAACGTCCAGACCCGCCGAAATCAGAGAACTTGCCGCGAAGTGACGAAAACTATGCAAACCGTGGAACGGCAGTCCGTTCCTTTCACAAAAGCGTTTCAGCCAAGTATATGTGTTATTTGGATGCTGAGGTTCGCCGTTGTCTTTAGTGAACAGTCGGTCGTTGTCTATCCAATAATCGCCGAGTTTAAGAGCCTCCTTGTCCTGTTCGTCTTTCAGTTCTTTCAGTATGCCCATTATGTACGGCGAAATCTTCAACGTTCTCTGAGAGCGTTTTGTTTTAGTCGTATCAGTGTAGATACCTCTCGCTTTGGTCTGGTTAGATGTTCGATGAACACTTATTATGTTGTTCTCAAAGTCAATATCTTTCCACTCCAAGCCGAGCATTTCTCCTCGACGGAAACCGCTGTATGCCATAAGATAGAAGAACGCTCTGTATTTCAGCGGCTTGTCCTCCATTTTTGTTAGCAGCACCG
>CAMWMN010000105.1 GCA_947175385.1 uncultured Clostridia bacterium
AACATTAAATCCCATAATTAACCCCTTATTTTAATTGGCAAATCCGGCACCACGAAGATGAAATCGAAATACGTCCGATTTCATCGGCGTTGGCTGAGTGAAGCGTTTCACGCTGCGCGTGAAACGCTTCACTCGCGTGCCGAATTTGCATTTCACTACTAAACCTTGATGTGAGTTATAACGCACATTACGCATTAGAAATCATCGTTGTCGAAATCATCGCCATCATCATCGTCCGGCTCTGCATCGCGCATGATCTCGTCATCGTCCAAGCCGTCGTCGAAATCATCATCAACGTCATCGTATTCCTCATCGTCATCATCGAACATATCATCTTCGTCATCGGTTACGCCGCCCGCGTCCTCCGCAGAGCTTACCTCAAATCCCGCATTGCCGAACTCCTCATCGCTCGAACGGAAATCCATACCCGTTTCGCGAGAGCCATACGCAGAGCTATCGCCTTCATCGGGATCAATGTTAAGGTCGATCTCCTCGCCGCCATCGTCCAGAATACGAATATCCAAGCCCAAGCCCTGAAGCTCGCTTATCATTACCTTAAATGACTCGGGAACGCCCGGCTTCGGAACATCCTTGCCGTTGACAATCGCCTCGTAGGTCTTTTGACGACCCATCAGATCATCGGACTTGACCGTTAGAATCTCTTGTAGCGTGTATGCCGCGCCGTAAGCCTCCAACGCCCAAACCTCCATCTCACCGAAACGCTGTCCGCCGAACTGAGCCTTACCGCCCAACGGCTGCTGCGTTACGAGCGAATACGGACCGGTAGAACGCGCGTGAATCTTATCATCAACCAGGTGATGCAGCTTGAGGTAATACATATATCCCACGGTTACGGGAGAGTCGAACTTCTCACCCGTTCTGCCGTCTATAAGTTGAGTTTTACAATCGTCCGTCCACGTCAGCTTGGTGAAATCCAGCCCCGCGGAATCCTTACCCGCAAGCTCCTCGCGCTTTTCACGCGCTTCATTATACAAAGCGCGGATATCCTGCTCGTGAGCACCATCGAATACTGGTGTGGCAATCTTCCAGCCCAATGCTCTCGCGACATAGCCCAGATGAACCTCGAGTACCTGTCCGATGTTCATACGTGAAGGTACGCCCAACGGGTTCAGAACGATGTCAAGTGGTGTTCCGTCGGGCAGGAACGGCATATCCTCCTGCTTGAGGATACGCGACACAACGCCCTTGTTTCCGTGACGTCCCGCCATCTTATCTCCCACGGAGATTTTACGTTTCTGCGCAACATAAACGCGCACTTTCTCGTTTACTCCGGGGGACAGATCCTCGCAGTTATCGCGGTCGAACACCATAACGTCCACCACGATTCCGCTCTCACCGTGAGCCACTCTCAGCGAATTATCGCGCACCTCGCGCGCCTTCTCGCCGAAAATCGCGCGCAGCAGCCGCTCCTCTGCGGTAAGCTCGGTTTCGCCCTTGGGAGATACCTTTCCGACAAGAATATCGCCCGAATGAACCTCCGCGCCAACGCGGATAATTCCGCGCTCGTCAAGGTCTTTAAGCACCTCGTCCGACAGGTTCGGAATATCACGGGTGATTTCCTCCGGACCGAGCTTGGTGTCGCGGCACTCCAGCTCGTACTTCTCGATATGAATAGACGTATAAACGTCATTATAAACCAGTTTCTCGTTAATGAGAACCGCGTCCTCGTAGTTGTATCCCTCCCAGGTCATAAACCCGATAAGAGCATTCTTTCCGAGTGCGACTTCGCCGTACTTGGTAGCGGGACCATCGGCGATTACGTCACCCTTGTGAACTCTCTCGCCCTTGTTGACGATCGGACGCTGATTTACGCAGTTTCCGGGGTTGGAGCGCTTGAACTTGATCAGCTTATACAGGTGCTGATTGCCGTTGTCATCGGTGATTACCACCTTATCCGCGTCCACCTCGGTAACAACGCCGTCCTCCTTGGCGCATACCACAACGCCCGAATCCACGGCTGCCTTGTATTCCATACCCGTGCCGACAATCGGATTATCGGTTGTCATCAGCGGAACAGCCTGACGCTGCATGTTCGCGCCCATCAGCGCGCGGTTCGCGTCATCGTTTTCAAGAAACGGGATCATTGCGGTCGCCACAGATACCACCATCTTCGGCGATACGTCCATAAAGTCGACCTTTTCGCGCTCGATTTCGAGAATCGAATCACGGCAGCGCGCGTTTACACGCGGACGCGCGAAATGCCCCTCCTCGTCAAGCGGCTCGTTTGCCTGCGCGACAACGTAATTATCCTCGACATCGGCAGTCATATAGACGACCTCGTCCAATACCTTGCCCGTTTCCTTATCGACCTTGCGATAAGGCGCTTCGATAAATCCGTATATGTTTACTCTAGCGAAAGTCGCAAGGTACGAAATCAATCCGATGTTCGGACCTTCGGGGGTCTCGATAGGGCACATTCTTCCGTAGTGCGAATAGTGAACGTCACGAACCTCGAATCCCGCGCGGTCACGCGACAATCCGCCCGGACCGAGCGACGACAGACGACGCTTATGGGTAAGCTCCGCCAACGGGTTGTTCTGATCCATAAACTGCGACAGCGGCGAAGAGCCGAAGAACTCCTTCATCGCTGAGATTACCTGACGCGCGTTGATGAGAGATGACGGCGTAACCTTTTCATTGTCGTTTGCCTGAAGTCCCATACGCTCGTGGATCGTGCGCTCCATACGTGTGAAACCGATTCTGAACTGGTTTTGCAGCAGCTCGCCCACGCAGCGGATACGGCGGTTGCCGAGGTGGTCAATATCGTCCTCGTTGCCGATACCCTCGTTGAGGTTGATGAAATAGCTTATAGACGCGAAAATATCGTCCAGTGTCAGGCACTTGGGAATAAGCTCGTCCGAGCGCTTTGCAATCAGCTCCGCGAGTTTTTCCTCATCGCCGTCCGCCTCTTCGAGAATCCCCGCAAGCACCGCGAAACGCACCTGCTCGTTGATGCCGAGGCTTTCCACGTCCAAATCGCCTGTATACAGGTGAATATCAACCATACCGTTGCCGACAACGCGGATCGTACCCTCGCCGTTGTCCTTATAAATATCCACGGTGGTAACGCCCGCGTTTTGAATTTCGAGAGCCTTCTCGCGGGTAATCATCTCGCCCTCGGTTAAGAGAACCTCTCCCGTAAACGGCGCGGAAACGATCTGCGCGGACCTATGCCCCGTGATTCTGGAAGAAATCGCGAGCTTCTTATTATATTTATACCGACCAAAGCGCGACAAATCGTAACGCTTTGGATCAAAGAACGTATTTCCGATAGTCTTGATTGCGGACTCCACCGTTGCCGGCTCACCGGGACGGAGCTTTTTATACACCTCAAGCAAGGCTTCTTCCTTGTTCTTAGTGTTGTCCTTTCCGCCCTCGATAGTTACAGTGATAAGCGGGCTGTTGCCGAATCTGTCCACAAGCGACTTATCGTCCGCCTGCGCCGCCAAAGTCGCGTCATCACCGCCAGTAGATGGCTCGATAGCGCGCAGAAATGTCGTACACGGAAACTTTCTGTTCTTATCGATACGCACATAGAACACATCGGAGCTGTCCATTTCAAGCTCCAGCCACGCGCCGCGGTTGGGGATTACAGTTGCCTTGAACAGCTTCTTACCCGTCTTATCATACTCCGACGAGTAATATACGCCGGGCGAACGCACGAGCTGCGATACGACAACACGCTCCGAGCCGTTGATGACAAACGTTCCGCTGTCGGTCATAAGCGGCATATCGCCCATATAGATCTCATTATCTATAAGCTCGCCGGTTTCGTTGTTAAGAAGCCTTGCGGTTACTTTAAGCGGAGCCGCGTAAGTCGCGTCGCGCTCCTTGCATTCCTCTATCGAGTACTTTGTTTCATCGCTCAACCGATAATCGATAAACGACAGCTCGAACTTTCCGTTCGTGTCCTCAATAGGCGAAACGTCCTTAAATACCTCTTTGATTCCCTCGTTCAGAAACCACTCATACGAATCCTTCTGAATCCCGATGAGGTTCGGCATATCGATTACCTCACTGATTTTCGAGAAGCTCTGTCTGAGCGTCTTTCCCGACTGCACAGGCTTAGTGTTCACCATCGGCATAATCACTCCTTATTATAATTGGCAAATTCAAAACCACACGGACGAACTTCGTTCGTCTGTGTTCGCTTAGCGACCTGTTACACCGCCGCGCGGTATAACGCGCCGCTCGCGTTTTGAATTTGCATTAATCACCGGTAAGTTGACGTGAGTTATAGCGAACTATAACCGCACCCCTAACAGTTGTTTTGTGGGATTTGTACTTCACCCCGGAGGGCGGTTTTTACTATAACGCGCTAAATTGCAGCTCCAAACAGTTGCCGTGAAATATCGCGTATAAAGGCTACCGCGTATTATAACGCGACTTACCGCTGCCCGGAAATTTGGGCGCAATAACCCCTTACCCCACTGATACATTTTAATATTATACCACATTTATCCACGCTTGTCAAGTACTTTTTCCAAATTTTTTTCCATATTTTTTTGTTTACCCCCTTGACAAATCGGATAATCTATGCTATACTGTATATGTAATACATAAACACTTATTAACAGTTAGGAGGAACCCAAATTGGGATTATCTGTAAGCAATATTGTCAAAAATTACGGCAATTATACAGCCGTGGACAACCTGAGCTTCACGCTTGATGAGCCGGGGGTGTTTGCGCTTTTGGGAACAAACGGCGCGGGAAAAACCACCTCGATCCGTATCATTCTGGGAATGCTTGCTTGTGACAAGGGAGAGGTACTCTGGGATGGTAAGTCGTTCCTCGCCGCCGACAAGCCTATCGGCTACCTCGCCGAAGAGCGCGGTCTGTACCCTAAATACAAGGTATTCGACCAACTCATCTACTTCTGCACCCTCAAGGGAATGCGCCGCGTGGACGCAATCAAGTCACTGGACTACTGGTTTGACCGTCTTGGTGTAAACGAGCACCGCCTTAAGCGCGCCGAACAGCTCTCCAAGGGCAATCAGCAGAAAATTCAGCTTATCGCAGCACTTGCGCCGAATCCCGAGCTGATTATACTTGACGAGCCGCTCTCGGGACTTGACCCCGTAAACGCCGAGCTTTTCAAGACCGTGATCCGCGAGGAAATCAAAAAGCGGAAATACATTATAATGTCCTCGCACCAGATGTCCACCATCGAGGAGTTCTGCCAAGGCATCGTAATCCTCAACAAGGGAAAAACCGTTCTGCAAGGCGATTTGAACGAAATCAAAAAAGGCTACGGGCGCGTAAAGCTCACCGTAAAGGCAGAGGGCGATATTCGCGAAATGGCGCAGCAATGTGAGCTTGTTGTTACCGAGGACACCCCCAACGGAACGAGCTTTAATGTCCAAAGCGAACAACAGGCGCACAAGCTCCTTAAGATGATTATCGAAAGCGGGATTCCGCTGATTAAGTACGAGCTGCGTGAACCGACGCTTAACGAAATCTTCATAGAAAAGGTAGGTGGTCAAGATGAGAACTAAAGGCTGGCAGAAAATCTTCTCGTTCACACTTATTCAATACATCAAGACCAAATCATTTATAATAGGTACTATTATAATGTGTGTGATTGTCGCAGCGATTTGCACACTGTCGAATTTGCTCCCCGTGTGGATTTCGGGCGACGATTGGGAAACTTCAACCGAAAATCCCGACGCGAACAATCCCCTCGCGGAACTTACCGCCGTGTATCTGTATGACGAAACGGGACTTCTGGAGGACTCAGACCGCGAATTGATTCCGAGTGTCACTGCCACCGACAAATCTCTCAAGGATATGGTGGATACACTGAAGACCGCCGAGAACAAGAGCGTGGCAATTCAGGCAACTCTTCAAAAGGATTCGGACGGCAAATTCACGGGATACTCGGTGACAAGCTACTACTCCGAGCCGTGCGATACCGATGCCGTGGATACGCTGAATAATCTGGCGCAGGAGGTCCTCCACCGCCGCGTGCTGCTCAACGCTGGCGTTTCTCCCGATAAATACGCTGACACGCAGTTCCCGATTTCCGTGTCGAGAATGCAGGCGGGCGGCGAATCCTCGAACTTCATTATGAGTGCGATGAATTATTTTGTTCCGGTAGTAATTTCGTTGCTTTTGTTTATTCTCATTTTCTCCTACGGACAGGTTGTGGCGCAGTCCATTGCCACAGAAAAAACCAGCCGCGTTATGGAGCTGCTTTTAACCTCCGTGCGTCCGCTTGCGGTGGTAATCGGAAAGGTGTTGGCGATGGGCGTGGTGAGCTTTGCGCAGTTTATCCTTATTGGAATTGTGGGCGGTGCAAGCGCAGCGATTTCCGCGCCTTTCGGAATGCTCGGCAAGGCATTTGAAATCGCAAACGATCCCAAAATCCAGGAAGCGCTTCAGCAAGCCACATCAAATCTTGGCGCGCAGACCACCGATATGCAGATTGCCGAGGCGATGAATATGCTCTCGAACACGTTCAGTGTTTGGAATATCTTAGTTATCATTGTCATTTTCCTGTTGGGATTTGTTTTCTTCTCGCTGATTGCCGCGCTTATCGGCGCGTCCATCTCGCGTATGGAGGATCTTCAGCAAGCTATGCAGCCATATGCGCTGCTTGGAGTGCTTGGAGTTTACCTCGCGTACTTCCCCGTTATCTTTAACGCGGACGCTCTGGCGAATGACGAAGTCTCCATCAATCCCGTGCAGATGTTCTCGTATTTCTTCCCGATAAGTTCTCCGTTCTCGCTGCCCTCGGCGGTGCTGCTCGGAACGCTCTCTCCCGTTCAGATTATCGGAGCGGTTGCGGTTCTTGCCGCGGTTGTTGTTCTTGTGGCGATTGTCGTAAGCAAGGTCTATGAGGCGATTATTCTTCACAACGGCAACCGAATCAAGCTCGGAGAGATTTTTAAGATGGCAATGCGTAAGTGATAAATTACACCGCGTGAATCCTTTCACGCGGTATTTTTGTGCGGAATGGATAAAATTCCATTTGAGTTTATGAAAATTCCACAAATTTCATATTAATTTGTTGACATTATATAAACTATATAGTATAGGCAACACCGTACAATTAGGGATAATGTCTTTAGAAGAATGCTTAAATGTATGTTAAATTGCACAAAAAATAGTGCTATAATTTAGTAAAAACTCAGATTTTCTTACCGTTCACGCAGGATTTCTACATCTTGCGCAAGGAGCGCGAAAAGGGTATTGACAAATATACTCAAGAATGCTATACTAATTTAATAGGTAAGATTGTTTAATGGTGGATAATCATATATTTGATGTTGCCTATAAAATCATCATTCAAATTTCTTTCGGGAGGTGATTCTGCTCAGTGGTGGGTGAGGGTTTTCGGTGGATTCACGCAACAACACAGGACATTTTACGACAACATTTTAGGAGGAACTTACTATGAGAAAACGCTTTATTGCAATGAAAGCTGTTTTGGCGGCTGTATGTGTGGCTGTTACATCGATTACAGCAGGGTCATCGGCATTGCCGCAAACCGCGGCGGCAGACGAGTACGAAGAAAATGGGCTGAAGTTATGAGTATACGACTGCGAAACGGGAGAAGAATCAACTCGGATACTCCATACAAGCGGAACAGTGCCTATGGAAACCGAGGATATTTCCGCAAGTTCGTTCGGCAATGACGATGGCGGAATTTCGCCTAATGCCATTATTGGCAGCGAAGACCGCGTTCAAATCACCAATACGAATGCTGCGCCATACCAATATACATGCTATATGTACTCAGTTTACAAGGACGGAACTAAGTCGGGTGTCTATTCGGGATTTATGATTGGTGCGAAAGCCGCGGTAACCGCCGCTCATTGCGTATTTGATGGCAAAAGTACTTTGGATCATGTTGTTGTCATTCCGGGTAAAAACGATGGTACGGAACCATACGGGAGTGCAAGGTCAACAAAAGTCGCAATTATGGATGAATACGTGAACAATGGAAATAGAGCAGATGATTGGGCAATCATTGAGCTTAATTGGAACATAGGATATCAATCTAAATGGCCGGCGCTAAAATATAAATCCGGCTCCTATAATGGCACAAGTGTTGAAAACACCGGATATCCCGGAAAGTCAGAGTGGTTTACACCTCAAAATAAGGAAAGCACTTTGATGTTCAGCGGCAAGGGAACAATCAGATATTCGTATGAATACAATGATCGTTTTATCTATGGGCGCGGCATTTTGAGAGGAGATTGGGATGCGACGGGCGGAAACAGCGGCGGACCGGTATTTGCGTATTATCCGGAAACGGGTTACACCGTTATTGGAATATTAACAGGCGGCTCCACCGTTTTCGGAGAACCTTATGGTGACAACACTTGTTATACAACGGCGACTCGCATTTCATCGGATATGTATGAAATCTTTATGTCATATTGCTAAAATCAGGGGGTAATTTATGAAAAAATTCAACAAAGACACCATCATCGAAATTATCGGCGCAATAATCCTTTTAGCACTGATTAGCGGAATTGTCAGCTGCAACATAGTGTGCCCGTACGATCCGAATAATCCTAGAGAACCGATATTCAACGACTACCCAAGCCAAGCCCAAATGTAAAAACAGCTTCTCTATTATGTCATATTGCTAAAACAAGGGGGTATTTATCATGAAGAAACCTAGCAAAGACACACTAATCGAAATCATGGGCGCAATAATCCTTTTGGCATTA
>CAMWMN010000106.1 GCA_947175385.1 uncultured Clostridia bacterium
GACGAATCGCCCTTTTGGCTAATATTCAAACTTCATATTATCTCTTTATCTATATCCAAATCCGCTACCCGCTCTGATCAATTTGGCAACAACGCCAAATTTCATGTGCGCTAGCCGGGCGCCACGGCACACCGCTTCGCGGTATACCGTAACGCTCGCTTTCGCAATTTGCCTGCGTTTTTATTGCGTTGCTGCAAATTATAGCGCGCTTGACTGCACACCCGTTACGTTTCTGTAAATCATAACGCGCGGAGCGCGCACTAATTCTCAACAGCTCTTCTTCCATTCCTCGGCAACCGCGTTTGCAACTGCCTCCGCCACGCTCTTATCCAACGCGCTCGGGATTATATACTCTACCGAGAGTTTGTCCTCAGTAACCAGATTCGCGATTGCATGAGCGGCGGCGAGCTTCATTTCCTCGGTGATTGCCTTAGCGCGGCAAGAGAGCGCACCTTTGAAAATTCCGGGGAATACAAGAACATTGTTAATTTGATTCGGATAGTCGCTGCGCCCTGTTCCGACAATAAACGCGCCGCTCTCCTTGGCAAGCTCATAGGTAATCTCGGGATTGGGATTCGCCATCGGGAACAGAATCGACTTTTCCGCCATGGACTTCACCATTTCGGGAGTCACCAGATTCGGCTTGGAAACACCTACGAACACGTCCGCGCCGCGCAGAGCGTCCGCGAGAGAACCCTTGAGATTGTTCTTGTTGGTAATTTTCGCCATTTCCGCGTGCGCGGGATTATCGTAATGCTCATCACGGTTGATGATTCCGCCGATGTCCACCATAATCAAGTTTCCTATACCGAGTTTCAGCAGGAACTTTCCGATAGCGACTCCCGCGCTGCCCGCGCCGTTGATAACGACCGTGACTTCCGAGAGCTTTTTCCCCGCGAGTTTCACCGCGTTCATCATTGCCGCGCCGACCACGATTGCCGTGCCGTGCTGGTCATCGTGAAATACGGGAATGTCAAGCCGTTCCTTAAGTTTAGCCTCGATTTCAAAGCAGCGCGGCGCGGAAATATCCTCAAGATTTATCCCGCCAAAGCTGTCCGAAATCAGCTCGATAGTTCGAACTATCTCGTCTGGGTCTTTGGACTTTATGCAAATCGGAAACGCGTCCACGCCGCCGAACTCCTTAAACAGACAGCATTTGCCCTCCATAACGGGCATTCCCGCAAGACCGCCGATGTCGCCCAGTCCGAGAACCGCCGTTCCGTCCGTTATTACCGCCACCAGATTTGACCGCCGAGTGAGCTTATAGGAAAGCTCGGGATTCGCCGCAATCTCCAGACACGGCTGCGCCACTCCCGGAGTATACGCGGTGGACAAGTCCTCGCGTGTTTCAATCGGAGCGCGCGAAATCACCTCGATTTTGCCGCCCCATTCGTAATGCTTTTGCAGTGCCAATTCCTTAATGTCCATATTATTATACCCTGACCTTGTGATTAATTATTCTGTTCAATTGCTCGATAGGCGTATTAATCGAGCCGATCTGAATCGGGTAATGGTTATAAAACCCGTGGAAATCCGAACCGCCCGTAGCAACAAGATTATAATGCTCCGTAAGCTGCAAAAGCTGATTCGAGAAACCTTTACCCGCGCTGGAATGCCACACTTCTGCGCCGTCAATCGCGCCCTCAGCGGCAAGCTCCTCAAGCAAATCAAAGCTGTCAAATACCTTTGGGTGTGCCATTACGGAAATTCCGCCAGAAGCCTTGATAAGCGTAGTCACAAACCGCACATCGGGGTAGAAATCCGCCTCTTGCTGAACTTGTTTCGCGCACAAGCCCTCCTCGCGGTCGAAAATCTCATCATACACACTGCCGTACAGCTCGGTCGTGTAGCCGTAATCCATCAGCGCGTGCATTATGTGGCACTTGTAAATAGCCTTGCTGCCCGCAGAGTACTTAAGAATGCTCTCGATGGTAATCGGATACTGTTCAAGAACGCGCATAGCAAGGCTCTTTCCGAGCTTCATACGCCCCTCGGAGGTACGCAGGCACAACCCCTCAAGCCTGTCGGGCTTTTGCGGATTGTAGCACAGAATATGCACCTTTCTGCCGCGTTTAGTATCAAACGCGGAAAATTCCGCAGCGGGGATCACGTTCACATTATATCGCTTTCCGAGAATCGCCGAACGTGACAATGACGCAAGGCTGTCGTGGTCGGTTATCGCGAGATACCGAACATCGTTTCTGTCCGCCTGGCGAATAACGTCCGAAATTCCGAGCGAACCGTCTGAAATAGTGGTATGGCAATGCAAATCGACTTTCATAGTACCCCCTAAAATTGAACAGCGCGAATGAACTTAATACACCTTATATTATATCATATTATTTTGCTTTTTTCAAGTACTTTTAGGGAAATAGTTACCGAATCGCGTAAAATCCGGCGGATTGTGGCGGAACAGTGATTTTCTCGTTTTCCGATTTTATTTCGCCGCCAATCGTGTAAATCTTTCCGCCGATTTCCAACTCGGAATCAAAGCTCACCTCACGCGCTGCGGGATTGATTACCACAAGAATTTTCTCATCTGCGGAGGAGCGCACATACGCAAGCGGATATTCGTTTTTCTCACAATAAATAAATTCTATCCCGCCGAGATTCCCCAACGCGGAGTGTTCGCGGCGAACCGCGATGATCCGCCGAACCGCGTTCAGCAGTGAGCCTTCATCCGAATTCTGAGCCTTGACGTTCGGGCGGTCGGGGGAGCCGTCCATCGGAATATACAGCCGTTCAGCGGGCGCGGAGCTGAATCCCGCATTGGTGGAGGAATCCCACTGCATCGGCGAACGTGAGCCCGTCCGTTCGTAGCCGCCCTCCACCGAGTGCAGCCCTTGTACATACCGCATACCGATTTCATCGCCGTAGTAAATAAACGGCGCGCCAGGCATCGACAGCAAAAACATAAACGCAATCGGAAGATTCTCTGCGTCAACGTCCAGTGACAGGCGGCTCATATCGTGATTTCCCGAGGGAATGCAAATCAGCCCATTAGGGGCTTTGGCGCGGTTCGCCTTGTACTTTTGCACAAATTCGTAGGCATCGCCCTTGCCCTCGCTCGCGAAGAACGGGTGCTCACAGCGGAACAAATCATTATAATGCGACGGCCCGAAGTGCAGCAGAAAATCCATATGGAATCCGCCCGCCAATGACTTGTCGGGTTCGCCCCACTCGGAGATAATCGCCGCTTCGGGAAATTCCGCGTCCAGAAACGCGCGGATCCCTTGCCACAGCTTGATATTCGCATTGCCGTCCGGGTCGCCCTTTACTAGCGTTCCCGCCATATCCACGCGGAATCCGTCACAGCCCATTCCCAGCCAGAACCGCATTACGTCCTCCATCGCGGCAACCGTTGCGCGCGCTGCGGGGGAATCGGGCGACTGATGCCACTTCTTATTTGGGTCGGGATTTGCGTAGCCGTAGTTCAGCGCGGGCTGATGAGCGAAAAAATTCAGCGCACAGCAGCCATTACGGTCGGAAATTCCGCGCAGGCAGTCCAAATCATCGGGTTTCTCCCAGATATTGCTGGTCCAGATATAACGGTCGGAGAACTCGTTTTGCTCCGGTTTCATTGATTCTATGAACCACTTATGCCGCACGGAGGTATGCCCCGGAACCAAGTCCAACAGCACATGGATTCCGCGCTCGTGCGCCTCGGAGAACAGTTCGCGCAAGTCCTCGTTTGTCCCGTAGCGCGGCGCAGCTTGGTAATAATCCTCGACATCGTAGCCCGCGTCACCGAATGGCGACAAAAAGCACGGATTGATCCACAGCGCGTTGCAGCCCAGCGACTTTACATAATCCAACTTCTGTATAATCCCTTGAAAATCGCCGATTCCATCGCCGTTGGAATCCCTGAACGACTGCGGATAAATCTCATAAAAAATCGCATCATTAAGCCATTTGGGTTGATTTTGCACCATAACAATTCTCCTTTATAAATTATGTCAGTCCAACTTGCCGTATTCCTCATCTGTAACGGGTTCGAGCCACTCAGTGGAGCAGTTCTCACCCGGAACTTCAACCGAGATATGCGAAAACCACGAATCGGCTTTCGCGCCGTGCCAGTGCCGAACATTCGCGGGGATAACAATAATCTTCCCTGGGGTAAGGCTTACGGGTGGTTTTCCGTCCTCGCAGTACCAACCCTCGCCCGCCACACAGATAAGCATCTGACCGCCGTCCTTGTCCGCGTGGTGGATATGCCAGTTGTTGCGGCAGCCGGGTTCAAATGTCACATTCGCGAGAACGACCGGGCATTTCTCACGCGAGTTGAGCATATTCAGAAACGAGTTTCCCGTGAAGTAACGCGCGAACGCGTCATTTGGTTTGCCCTTCCCGAAAATGTTCAGTTCATTAAATTGCGATTCATTTTGAATTTTCATGATTTTAATGGCAAATTCAAAACCACGCAAACGCTTTGCGTTTGCGTTCGCTAAGCGAGCCGCAACACCGTTTCACGGTATTGCGCCCCGCTTGCATTTTGAATTTGCACTAACCTCCTATACATTATTTTGGAGTTATAACGCTCCATAAATTCTCTCGGAACAGTGAATCAGCGCTATGACTTGCGTAGCTAACTATCATCTGCTGCCTTGTTCACGCACGCAATCGCGTTAAGACTGCGAGGATAGCCGATATACGGCAAGCACTGCGACACCACGCGAATCAAGAACTCACGGTCGTTTCCGAGATTCATATTTCCTTTGGCGTGGGCAGTGAGCTGCGGTTCGCAGCCGCTCTGCGCCATAAGAAAGCAAAACGTAATCATTTCGCGCTGTGCGAGAGTCAGTCCGCCGCGAGTGTAGAAATCCCCGAAACAATTCGCTGCAAGCCAGCGGTTGATGTGACCGTTTTTCCAAGCCTCGCGCATATGCTCGCCGAAAATCTCCGCTTGCAGCTCCGCGCCCTTTTCAAGTCGATTTTCGGGAGTTACGGTCGCGCGGGATTCGTTCGGTATTGGGATTTGCAGCTCCTCCAGTACCTCGTTCACAATGTCAAGGAACGGACGAATCCGTCCCATTCCGAGGTAATCCACACCTTGGTAAACGATCTCCTTGACTGCCGTCGCGGACAGACCCGCTTTCAGAGCACACGGCAGCACCTCGCGGAACTCTGCCATACCCTGACAGCCCATCAGTGCCGCCAAAATCGCCATATACCGCGTTTCTTCCGGGAGCTGCTGTCCGTCCTCGTTTTTCACCTCATCGGCGAAACGAGAGAATATTTCCATAAACTCCCTGTCCGTTTCATAAATGTTCATGATTTAATAGCAAATTCAAAACCATGCAAACGCTTCGCGTTTGCGTTCGCTGAGCGACCCGTTACACCGCTTCGCGGTGTAACGCGCCACTCGCGTTTTGAATTTGCACTAACCTCCAATCAGTTGTTTTTAATTATAAAGCGCAAATCTGCGCCAATTATCAACTATACACCGTCAACTGTATTTATGAACCATTCTATCATATCCAGCACATCACTCGACCAAAATTGCCTGTCGCCATGATGTGCGCCCTCGATTTGATAAAGCTCGGCTTTTATTCCGTTCTGTTTCAGCGCGGAGTAAAGCTCGCAGCTCTGCCCGAACGGAACAAGCTCGTCATTACTGCCGTGGAACATCAGAACCGGCGGGTATTTCCTATCCCTTGAAATATAATTTTTAATGACTGTTTTCTCCGCAATTCCGGGATTAGACTGAACATCTTTTTGCCCTATAAGGAATCCCTCGGGGGAGTTCGGCTCGGAGTGATTCATTGTGGACGGCTCGTTATTCATTGTGGTGATATTTGTCGGAGCGAAGAAGTCAATAATCCCCTTAACACTGTAATCCTCGCCACTCTCCTCCTCAATATTGGAAAGTCCCGCCATAAGCGCAGTGTAGCCGCCGGACGAATAGCCCATCATAAAAACTGACTGCGGATCAACGTTGAACCTCTCCGCGTTCTTTTTCATAAACGCAATACCCTCTTTTGCGTCACGAATCAATTGCGGAAACGAAGCAACCTCCGAGGGGGTATATTCCAACAGCGCAACGCAAAATCCTCTAGCTGCAAGCAATCCAAGCTGCGGCACGCGGGCGCGGACATCTTGCTTATGGAAAGCCGAACCCGGAATAAATATAATTACGGGTGTTTTATCGGGCATATTAATAGGTTGAATAATCTGCAAATACAAATCGCATTTGCCGTTGTTCGTGTATTTTACGTCATAGTGACAGACAGTTTCAAAGTTGTCACATTCGGGATTTATCACTTTCATTCCCTCGGCGAAAGCGCGACTTTTCGGGAAGTCCTCCCGCGATACATTCAGAATTTCCATATTTTTCTCTCCTCTAACAGGGAATTATCCTATTATTTGGAAACCAATAAAATATTAAAAAAATCCCGCAGACAAGGGGGTGTCTGCGGCAAGGCAAATCAAGCGCCGAACTGCTTGGGGAAGCAGCAATCGACTGAAAATAATTGGGGAAAATATATAAGAAGTATGTAGGCTATAATAAGCCACAATACTATCTTGCTGAAATAACAACAGTACATATTTACCGTACTTTTATTATATCACATTCCCACCGATTTTTCAACACTAATGTTGTACGAATTTTGATGGTGATTTTTGTGCACTTTTCACAATTACAGAATCATAAGCCCCTCCAACGCGCCTGTGAGAAACATAATCAGCGGCATTGAGAGTATCCCCAGAACCGTGGAGAGTGCAAAATGATGTGACGCGGTTTCGGTGTTTTTCCCGTACTTATACGCGAACATAATAGTTGCGGAGGCGGTGGGCGCGGCGGCAGCAATCAAAATAGTCCTCACTATAACGGACGAAACCCCGAAAATCTCCGCCGGGACAAACAGCACCGTCAACAACGCAGGCACGATCATCAGCTTAAACGTTTGAATAAAATACACCCTCCGCGACTTGAACGCTCCCAACAAACCCGACTTCGCGATGGTCGCGCCCGAAACCAACATAGCAAGCGGAGTGTTCATCGCGCCGAGGTAGTCAAGCGGCTGCTGAATCATTCCAGGCAGTCGCAGCCCCGTGAAAAAGCACACCAATCCCAGCACAATCGCGAGAATAGCGGGCGAGAGAGCGATTTTCAAAAGTCCTTTGCCGCTGAGCTTTTTGCCGCTCATCAGAATCACTCCGTGCGTCCACATAAACACATTGAATGCCGTGATGAACGCGGTGAGGTAGAACACTCCCTCCGCGCCAAAGCTCGCCTGAACCAGCGGAATTCCCATAAACGCGCAGTTTGAGTATCCCAGCGCGAATCTCTCCACCTCGAAATCGCGGTGTGTCTTTCGCACGATAATAAGCCCCGGCAGCACCAGAATTCCTTGTGCAAGAAATCCCAGAATCAACGCGAAAATCAGTCCGCGAAACATCTGTGGAACAAATTCACGCTGATACGCGTTAAAAATCACTATCGGATTAATAATCGAAATGGCAATATTTGACAACTGTTGTGTTGCCTCATCGCCGAGTAGCTTGCCGCGGTACAGAAAATATCCCACCGCCAGCAATATGAACATAATGACAGTCTGATATGAAATTACCAACGCGGATTGCATCAGCTCTCCCTATGGTTATACATAATCGAGTTCAAACGGGATTTGAGCGGCATTGCCAATGCCGTTGCGCACACGATTTTTATCGAATCTCCGATAAGGAACGGCACAACGCACGCCATCAGCGCAGGAACCAAAGCCGACCCCATAACAACCATATACCACGCGGTCGCGGATGTGTACATTACCGCTGTTCCGATAACCATTCCGGGAATCATAGCCCAGTGCGACGAGGTTTTCATATCCGCAAAAATTCCGATAATCAGCACCATTGGAACAAATCCGACAATATATCCACCCGTAACACCAATCAGCGCACTGAATCCGCCGCGACCCAATGTAAACACGGGAAGTCCCACCAATCCAAGCAGAACATATAGCCCCACCGCGATGGAAGCGCGTTTCTTACCCAAAACCGCACCTGCAAGATAAATGGCAAATGTTCCCAGCGAAATCGGAACAAGCCCCGGCAGCGGCACCGAAATCGGTCCGCAGATACACATAATCGCCGCGAAAATCGCCATAAACACCATACTTCTTATAGAAAAAATCTTATCCTCTTTCATTTTATCTCCTTATTTATATGGCAAATTCAAAACCACGCAGACGCTTCGCGTCTGCGTTAGCTGAGTATTACCTCTCACCGCTTTGCGGTGCTCGGCAATGCTCGCACTTTGAATTTGCACTAATCACGGGCAACTTGCCGCAGATTACAGCGTAACAAACTGTGAACCAACAACTCGCTGTGGAGCATGTGGCACGTAGTCCCTCGGATTAATTAAAGTCTCATTTCCGCGAGTTTATCGGCGGACACGAACGCTGCCATTCCGTGCGCGGTCATTTTCGCAGAGATTTCGGTCATCATACCGAGATCTCCCTTGCAGCCGCCGTTCAGCCACGCGGAATAAATCGCCAGTACTCCCGACA
>CAMWMN010000107.1 GCA_947175385.1 uncultured Clostridia bacterium
GTCGGTGTTGATGCGCAGTCCCGCGAACATATTTTAGGCTCGATTTTTTTTTTTCTTGATAGGGGGGCGACCGTTATCTACACCTCGCACTATATGAACGAGGTGGAGGAAATCTGCGACCGAATCACCATAATCGACCACGGCAAGTCCATAGCAAGCGGCACAGAGCAGGAATTGATTTCCAAGCTGAGCGACAGCAAGACGCTAAAAATCACCACCAAAATCAAATCCGATTTTCCCGTAAAGGAGCTTCTCTCCGAGCTTTCGAGCCTGCCCGATGTAAATCACGTGCGCATTGACGAGAACGAAATCATACTGGAAATCAAGACCTCCTGCCGCGATTTCGCGCTCTATCCGGAGCATATAAAGCAGCGCGGACTGCCGATTCGCGGAATTACCTCGGAATCCGTAAACCTTGAGGACATCTTTATCGCTCTGACGGGAAAGGAGCTGAGATAAGCCGTGATAAGCGTTATACTAAATACGATACGCTCTTGCTATCGAAACAGTACGACTATTTTCTTTTCGATATTTTTCCCAAGCATTATGACGTTCTTTCTCGGAACGCTGCTTGAAAATATTATGGTATCGGACGTGGCAGTAGGCGAACTGAATCTCGCGTACTGCGTTGAAGAGGGCGGTTATTCCGCGGACGCGTTTGAGGAATTTATCCTGTCGTTGGAAAAGGATTCGGTTATCAACGCGGAGAAAATTAGCTCCGCCGAACTTGTTTCTTCGTTTGAAAAATACTCCGCCGCCGTGGAGCTTAACGGCTCGGAAATCCGTATATATAACGGCATAAACGCAATTCAGAACCGCACGGTAAAAGCCCTGATGGACGGCTACAACCAAACCGCCGCGTCATATATGAGCGTGGCGGCGGTAAATCCTCAGGCACTCGGCAGTATCGAGCTTTCGGAAGATAAGCTCGTTGCTCCGCACGATTTCGGCAGAACGCGTTCTATGATGGATTATTACGCGGTGGCAATGGTGGTGACTGTCATATTCTTCGGTGCGATAATAGGCGGCGCGGAAGCATACAACGGGGAACGCTCATCACGCACCATCAACCGTTTGAATATTTCGCCCCTCAGCCAAACCAAAATTTTCTTCGGCAAAATAATCGGCTTGCTGCCGATGGTATTGGTTCAGGTGGGTACGGTAATGGTTGTCAGCACGGTATTTTTCGGCGCTCATTACTGCGTCACCCCCGCGGAAAACATTCTGCTTTTCGCAATGTTCCTCTTCTCCGCACTGGCGGCATTGACAACGGGTGTTCTGTTTAATCTGTTATTCACGAAAATAAATACCTGGGCAGTTCTTATGCCGACAGCATGGATTCTTCTTTTCTTTTCGGGAGCGTTCAACGGCGAAGTGTGTATACCGGGAGTTTCCGATTATCTCCCCCCAAACATTATAATGAATGCTGCGTTTGATTTGACGGTATTCTCAAGGACGGAAAAGGCGGCAAGCGTTTTGCTGTGGTCGGCGGGAATTTTCGCGGCAATGCTGCTCGTCTGCTGGATAAAAGTAGCCGCAAGGAGGAAAGGAAAAGCATGAAAAACATACTTGTGATATTTGGGAACAGCGTTATCCGAAACAAACTGATGATACTTCTCACCATTGCTGCAGCGGCGTTTGCGTGCTTTACTTTCAACGGATTAAGCAACGCGGACAGCGAGGTTTTTGTTGATGACGATAAAATCACCGTCGGGCTTGTTGATAATGACAAGGAGATTTCGGACGATCTCAAGTACTATCTTGAAAATACCCTCGGAATGGTCGTTTCGGAAAATGATTACGATTCTTTGTCAAAGGACTTGATAGACAGAAAAATTTCTGCTATAATAGAAGTACCGGAGGGTTTTTACAAGAGCGCGGCAAAGGGAGAGCTTAAAAAGCCCGAACTTACAACGCTTGGCGATTACGAGAATGCCGCGTTTATCGAGGTGTATCTGGAGTCATATATGCGCGGAATTTCGGTAATTTCGCAGGCGGCTGGCGGCGATGAACGGCTCTTCTCCGAAATGCTCGAATCCCAAAATGTGCCAAACGAGATAATAAGCTCCGAAACAAACCAAACAGCGGATTTGCAGGAGAGCGCCGCAAGCGCTTTCTCCACCACTATCGGATTTCTTATGATGATTATTTCCGCCATAACAATGATTATCTCCAAGCAGATTATGGACGACGGGCAGTTTGGAACGTTCGACAGAATGAGATGCTCCTCAATGAAACCCATAGAATACGTTCTCGGGATCGGAATTTTCGGGATAATCTGCACAACCGCGCTGAACTTGATATTTACGGGTTTCGTGTTTGTCACGAACGAGAATCTTGTCATTCCACTCGGAATCGCATTCCTTGCGTTGGAGCTGTTTCTGCTGTTCTCCGTGGGGATTTCGATAATGTTCGGTCTGTGCGTAAAAAACCCGATGACGCTGATGACTGTAGGCGTGGGATACGCGTGTATCGGCAGTATGTTGGGCGGAGCGTGGTTTCCGATTGAGGAGAATCTCGGCGCGGTAAGCGGCATAGCGAAAATTTTCCCGCAGTACTGGCTGATGGATTTGCTGAGAAATTACAGCCCCAATTGGGGTATGGATATTTTACCGAGCTTTAGCGTTCTCACGCTTTCGGTGGTGCTGATTTTCTTGATTTCGGCTGTAATTTTCACACGTAAAAAGACTTAAGGAATCGTTGATTTAATGGCAGTTTCCCCGCCTTCGGCGACCCGAGCCGGGCTGGCAGGGGAAACCTCATAAAATAAGGATTTATTTTTATAAAAAATGAATAAAAAAACACTTTATTTAACGCTGAAAACCGCTGCTCTGGCGGCGGTTTTCGGTGAATATTTTTCGGCGGATACGCTGCGCGGTGAAACGGTCGCGGGCGCACTCGCCTTTTGCTGTTTATTCGCGGCGAGCTATCTTTTTTCCACACTGCTGAAATCGAAAACTCCGCCGATAATCTGCGCGGTTATCGACATCGCTGCGTGTATTACGCTTGGCGCAGAGGAATATTTTCCGCTGCTGCTGACGGGGATTTTCGAGCTTACGGACTTGTTGGATTCGGGCGGATATTTCTACGGAATTTCGGGAGCGTCCGCGCTGTTGGCGGCGATGATTTTCCGTCCCGACAATTCCACGCTTGTGACGGCGGTTATCCTCACGGGAATCGGATTTTTCACGCGGATTGCCGTTGAACGTGTGGAATATTTCCGCGCGCTGTCCGAGGAGCAACGAGAGCAAAACTCCACACTGAACGGAAAGATTTCCGCGCTGAAATCCCACGCAAAAACACTGCGCGAATCCGCCGCATTAGAGGAGAGAAAGCGGTTCTCCACGCGGATTCACGACAAGCTCGGTCACGGAATTTCAGGCAGCATAATCCTGTTGGAGGGCGCACGAATGAACCTCAAAACCAATCCGGAGAATGCGGAAAAATGCATCGACTTGGTGACCGAAAATCTCCGCAAAAGTGTGGACGAGATACGCGCGGCTCTGCGCGAGGAACGTCCCGAGCGCGCCGCCGCAAGCTCTGCCTCTCTGCGCGAGATTCTGGAGCGTTTTTCCGCGGATTACGGGATTAAATCCGAGTTTTCGCTGGAGGGCGATGAAGAGAGAATCCCGCCAAACGTGTGGAAATGCATAACCGAAAACCTCACCGAATCGCTCACCAACACAATCAAGCACAGCTCCGCGAGTAAATTTTCGCTTAAAATCCGCGTGTGCAACAAAATTATCCGAGCCGAATTTTCCGATAACGGCATAAATCCGCACGGATTTACTCCCGGTCTGGGGTTGGAGGGAATCGAGGAGCGAACGGCTCTCTGCGGCGGGAAATGCCTGTTCCAATGCGGAATTACGGGGTTTGCAACAATAAATATTTTTGAGGTGGATCTATGATTAAGGTGATGATTGCCGATGATGATATTATCGTGCGCGAGGGGCTGAAGATGATTATTTCCTCGCAGGCGGATATGGAGATTGCGGGCGAAGCGGAGAACGGTAATTCCGCTGTAAAACTCGCGCGGAGCGTTCGCCCGGACGTTGCGATGCTGGATATCCGAATGCCGGAGCACGACGGAATTTCCGCTGCGGAGCAAATGCTTGCGGAAGGACTATGCGCGCCGCTTCTGCTGACTACGTTCGATGAGGAGGATTTTATCCTCCGCGCATTGAAAAGCGAAATCGGCGGGTATATCCTGAAGAACTCCCCCGCCGAACGAATCCTGAATGCGATTCGCACCGTAAACGCGGGCGGAACGGTTTTCCAGGAGGATATTCTGAAATATGTGCGTGATAAAATCGGCAGAACGGGCGGTAGTGAGCTGTTCCGCGAACTTTCGGAACGCGAATCGGATATAGTACGTCTGATTGCCGAGGGGTTGTCCAACCGCCAAATCGCCGAACGGCTGTTCCTCGCGGAGGGCACGGTACGAAACCACATCAGCGCGATTCTTGAAAAAACGGGTCTGGAGCACCGAACACAGATAGCGGTGATGTGGCTGAAAAAGTAATGGACAATGTATAATTGACAATGGATAATTAATGTGTGCGCTTCGCGCGATATTTAGATTGTTCCTTAATTAGTGAGTTTCGCCTATTCTTCACCGACTGCCCCGAATCCACGGAATAAATATATTCCCAATACGGCATTAAATCCCGTTGCGGCAAATACACTGAAACGTTCGGGTATACCGAAATATTCTCTTGGTACCACGCCCGTTCCTATTGCTCCCGCAAACATCAATGATAATGCCGCAGTCGCCCATATTGCCAAGGAACGATACTTTTTATTCCGATATCCGCCTATCATAATGAGAATAAGAGAGGCAATGGAAAACAAAACAACAAGCACGGTTATCACATAAATATGCATAATATCCTGAAAAGCTCCCGCGTTGCCGCTGTCCGAGAGCGGAAACATTGCGTAACCCACGTTTGATATCCAATTCATTACGGCAAAAAGATATATGCCGATACGAATTGTTTTGTTCGTTTTTCCGTGAATAAACACGCATACCATCATTATTGAAACCATTCCGCATACGCCATATAAAGACGCTAATTGTTCCCATAACATTTTGGACGGCGAATTATACGCGCTTAAATCGCTGACAGCCTGCGCCGTCCAATTATAACCGGGATATGCCACAGGAGCAAAAATTACCGCTGATGTATAGGACAGCAATGATACAACTCCCAAAAGTCCCAGATAGTTAATCAATGTTTTTTTCATTATTTTTTCCCTCATACTGACTGCAAAACCATTTTATATAACTTTGCATTATGTCTTGCGATAAATTCTCACCCGAATATGAACAATCCAATTGATAATCCATGATTGCGTGAACCGTCATAGCAAATGAAACAGCCGCCATATCGATATCATCAACATAAATCTTTTTATGTGCCTGCAAGGCATAAAAAAGATTTTTTGTAGCCAGAATCATTCTTCTCGTTTCCTCTGCCATAATTTTAGCGGCAGTCGGATTAATAGTCCGCTCCGAATAAATGACTTTGTAAAAACAGAACATTTTATTTTCGGTGCTTATATCGTTGTAATTTGATACCGATTGTTTAAGTACCTCTTCCATACTTCTACCTTTGACAAGTTCGCCGTAATCAATATCTTTAAGGGATAATCGCTCTTTTGATTTATCCCTGAGATATTGATACATTGCGGTTATAATTTCCTCTTTTGATTTGAAATGATTGTACAGCGACGGTTTTTGTATTCCTATTTTTTCCGCGATTTGTGCCATTGAAACGCTGCTTAACCCGTTTTCCGCCGCAAGCTCTAATGTAACAAGGATAATTTCTTCTTTTCTGCTCATCTGCGCACCTCCATACCATCCGTTAGTTATTATACTACCAATCGTTAATTTTGTCAATATATCAGTAGAATGTTTCGCACATTCTTCACACATTTTTCACATAATAATCACGTTGAAGTTGATGACTCTATATTCCGTAATACTCTTATTAGTAATCGCAGTAATATGACTGAAAAAATGACGATATTTTACAAGACTTTTCGGAAATTATGTGTTATAATAAAGACACCCAATATCCTTACAGCTAACTGCGTTCGACCAAAGTCAACATAATATTGGGAACTGAAAAAATGTTGCAAAAATTACGGTGATGAAAATGAAAAAAGAAATCCGAACAGCGGTTTTCGATGATATGCTGCAAATCGAGGCATATCGGTTTGAGGGTGTTGAACAGCCGTTTCCGAACCACTTTCACGATTATTATGTGATTGGAATGATTGAAAACGGCGAGCGGGTGATGATGTGCGGAAACCGCGAATACACGCTGTCTGACGGGGATATTCTGTTGCTTGCGCCATCGGATTCTCACGGGTGTGTTCAGACGAAGGGCACGCTGGATTACTGCGCAGTGAATATTTCCGAACGCGTAATGGGCGAATTGTCGCGTGAAATCACAGGCGAAACGGAATTGCCGCGTTTTTCGGAGAATGTTATCCGCGACAGCGAAATCTCGGAGCAATTTCGTAAATTACACGAAATGATAATGCAAGGCTGCGGCGAGTTTGAAAAGGAGGAGGTACTGTTGTCGGTGATTTCCGAGTTGATTCGGATTTCGGGAATGCCGTTTCTGGAACGGATCTCGCACAATTCCGCGCAAATAGACCGCGCGTGTGAATTTATGAAAGACCATTTCTCGGAGCATATCACTCTGGAGCAGCTTTGCAAGTGCAGCGGTTTAAGCAAATCAACACTGCTGCGGTCGTTCACAAGAGCACGCGGAATTACACCGTACAGATATTTACAGGCGGTGCGCGTCGGCAAGGCAAAGGAGCTGCTCGAACAAGGCGCAAAGCCGATTGACGCGGCACTTCAGACGGGTTTTTCCGATCAGAGTCACTTCACCAACTCATTCGGAACATTTATCGGATTGTCGCCGACCGCTTACAGACGCGCCGTACTCAATGGAAAGGATAATCAAAATGAATGACAGAAAATGTGTGATTGTGGTTGACGAAAATCTGCCTATCGGAATTATCGCGAACACCGCCGCGATTCTCGGAATTACGCTCGGCGCACGGCTTCCCGATGTTGTGGGCGCGGACATCCGCGATGGACAGGAGCGTTCGCATATGGGAATTATTGAGTTCCCCGTTCCGATTCTCAAGGCTTCCGCCGAAATGCTCGGCAAACTCCGAATCTCGCTGTACAACAAGGAATATTCGGATCTCACCATCGCGGATTTTACCGATATAGCGCAAAGCTGTGGGACATATGACGAATTTATAGACAAGATAAGCTCAGCAGAGGATTTGCGGTATTTCGGAATCGCGCTGTGCGGCTCAAAAAAGAAAGTGAATCGTCTAACGGGAAGTCTTCCGCTGTTGCGGTAAATAACCGCATTACAAAAAATCCGAGCCGTGTAAGCTCGGATTTCGTTTTATACAATCTCACCTTGAACGCTCTGTTTGCGCTTAATTTTACGAGATGTGGTTTTCTCAAATTCCACGTCGCGGATTCGGATTTTCCGAATGTTCTTCGCGCTCGGGAGCTCCTTGTTCACCTTGGTGATTTTCGCCTTGATTTCGGAAATCATTTTATCGCGGGCTTTTCCGCGGTACATCTCGCCGGGGAAAAGCTCGGCAGTGAGTACCTCGTCCTCGTCATACACAAGGAGTTCCTGCGCGATTTCCGCCGCCTCGAGCTTGTTTTCAAGCTCCTCAGGAGAAACGTTCTCACCGTTCGACAGGATAATCAGGTTCTTTTTACGACCCGTAATGTACAGTCTGCCCTGTTCATCGGCATAACCCAGATCCCCCGTATAGAGCCAGCCATCGCGGAGCGTTTCGGCGGTAGACTGCGGGTCTTTGTAATAACCCTGCATTACGGAGGGACTCTTTACCGTGATCTCATCGTCAACGATTTTTACCTCACATCCGCGAACGATCGTGCCCACATCGCCGTTGGACTTGCGGCTCAGGTCGCCGGTCGTGATTCTCGGTGAACATTCCGTCATTCCGTAGCCTTGTGCGATTTTTATGCCCAGCTTTTCGTAAGCCGCAATAAGCTCGGGATTTAAGTACGCACCGCCGCTGTACATTGTCTTGAGTCTGCCGCCGAAAGCCTTCTTCGCAATAACCTTCATCGGGATAAGCGGCATTGACTTTGAAACATGTTTAATCTGCTTATAAATCGTGGAAACGATCATCGGAACAAGCAGAATTATTGTCGGTGCGAACAGCTTAAGATTTTGCGCGACTTTCATAAGCGAATCATTTACGCACACGCTGTTTCCGTAACGCAGCGACAGCAGAATATCACAAGTAAAGCAG
>CAMWMN010000108.1 GCA_947175385.1 uncultured Clostridia bacterium
GCCGCGATGGAGGAGCGCAGCGGTTTTACCGTGGTGCATATTGATATTGACCCCGCCGAAATCGGCAAGAATATCGAGGCGAACGTGCCTATTGTCGGGGATATTTCATTGGTGTTGGAGCAGCTTTTGGAGCAGGTTGACGCGTTGGAATCCTCGCTTTCGCACGCTTATTGGCGCACCGAGTTGGACGAGTTTCGCGCAGATTCCGAGCCGCAGCCCGAGGAGGGCGGCTGCGTAAATCCGAAATGGTTCATCAGAACGCTTAACAAGTACCTTCCGAGCCGTTCTATCGTGGTCGGTGACGTTGGTCAGAATCAGATATGGACAGCGGCGAACGTCTCCCTCAGTGATGGAAGATTTCTTACATCGGGCGGAATGGGAACAATGGGCTATTCGCTGCCTGCGGCGATCGGCGCGAAGTGCGCGAATCCCGAGCGCGAGGTGGTGGCGGTCTGCGGTGACGGCTCGTTCCAAATGCAGTTTGCGGAGCTTGCCACAGCGGTTCAGCATGGAATCAATGTAAAGCTGATTGTGATGCGTAACCGTTGGTTGGGAATGGTACGCGAGGTTCAGGAGCGGACTTACGGCAGCCGTTACATCGCGGTTTCACTGGACGGAAGCCCCGATTTTTGCAAAATCGCCGATGCTTACGGCATTGAAAATGTTCTCGCGGACAGCGAGGAATCGGCGGTTGAGGGCATTCGGAAAATGATTGAATCGGACAAGCCGTTTGTGCTTGAGGTTGCCGTGCCCGAATACGAGAAGACTATTTTGTGATCTATGCAATCCGCAGCAGGTTATCCAAGTGAAGTGCAAACTGCGAAAGCGAGCGGCGCAGAATATCGCGCAGCGATGTTCTGTGACGCTTGGCTAGCCGAAGTCTCCTAACGGAGCCACCTCCGGTTCGCGGTTTGCTATTAAGAGTAAGAGGTAATTATGAAGCATACTATTTCCGTTCTGGTGGAGAACCACGCGGGTGTTCTGGCTCGTGTGGCGGGGCTTTTCGCGCGGCGCGGATTCAATATCGACAGTCTGGCGGTGGGTGTTACCGATGATGAGAACGTTTCTCGCATCACCATTGTTGCGGACGGCAGCGATTATACGCTCGAACAGATTGAAAAACAGCTGAACAAGCTGATTGACGTGATTAAGGTCAAGACTCTGGCACCCGATAGTATGGTATCGCGTGAGTTGGTTTTGATTAAGGTAAGCTGCACGCCAAAGCAGCGTCCCGAGATTATAAGCATTTGCGAGCTTGCTCATGGGAAGATTTCGGATATTTCCGCAAATTCTATGACGATAGAGATTTCGGATAACTGCCAGAATCTGGATAATTTCGAGGAGCTTTTGCGCCCTTATGGAATCAAAGAGGTAGTCCGCACGGGAACTATCGCAATCCAGAAAGGCGAACAAGCAGTTAGCCTGAAGGGTTAATTCAACCTTGTGGAGGAGAGGGAAATTCCGAAAAGCGAGCGGCGCGTAACATTGCGCAGCGATGTTACGGGTCGCTCGGCTAGGACAGGTTTTGAAAAGCAAAATCTGTCCGGTTTCGGAATTTCAAATTAAAATAAATTAGTTACGCACAACCTCGCCGAAAACGGCGTCGAATATATTTTATCAAAGGAGATAATTATTATGGCAAAGATGTTTCATTCCGAGGACTGCAACCTGTCCGCTCTGGACGGCAAGACCGTTGCGATTATCGGCTACGGCTCACAGGGTCACGCGCACGCGCTGAACCTCAAGGACAGCGGCGTAAAGGTGATCGTTGGTCTGTACGAAGGCTCAAAGAGCTGGAAGAAGGCTGAGGAGGCGGGTCTTGAGGTTGCTACGGCTGCCGATGCCGCTAAAAAGGCTGACGTTATTATGATCCTCATCAACGATGAGAAGCAGCAGGCACTCTACAACGAGTCCATTCTGCCGAACCTCACTGCGGGCAAGGTGCTGATGTTCGCTCACGGATTCAATATCCACTTCGGTCTTATTGTTCCCCCGGCTGATGTTGACGTAATTATGATTGCGCCCAAGGGACCGGGTCACACCGTTCGTTCCGAGTACGTTGAGGGCAAGGGCGTTCCGTGCCTTATCGCGGTACACCAAGACGCTTCCGGCAGAGCGCAGGACATCGGTCTGGCTTATGCTGCGGGAATCGGCGGCGCGCGCGCTGGAGTTCTCGAAACCACATTCAAAATGGAAACCGAAACCGACCTGTTCGGTGAGCAGGCTGTCCTCTGCGGCGGCGTTACCGCTTTGATGAAGGCGGGCTTTGAAACTCTCGTTGAGGCGGGCTACGATCCCCAGAACGCTTACTTTGAGTGCATTCACGAGATGAAGCTGATTGTAGACCTTATCTACAAGGGCGGCTTCTCGATGATGAGATATTCCATCTCCGATACCGCTGAGTTTGGCGATTACGAGACAGGCAAGCGCCTTATCACCGATGAAACCAAGAAGGAAATGAAGAAGATCCTTACCGAGATTCAGGACGGTACGTTCGCGAACAAGTGGATCAACGAGAACAAGACCGGCAGACTGCACTTCAACGCTTGCCGCCGTATCGAGGCTTCTCACCAGCTCGAACAGGTAGGCGCGGAAATCCGCAAGCTGTACGACTGGAACAAGTAATTCTAAGGAAACACTGATTTAATGGCGGGAAAACCGCCATTAAATGCAAGTTGTGTTGATTGGAGGGAGAAGTGTGAATAAAATTAAGAAGTTTTTCGCGAGATTTGATTACAATTCTCCCGTAATACTCACCTATGCGATAATCTGCGTGGTGCTGCTGATTATCAACAATATAACAAAGGACTGGCTGAACAGCCTGCTGCTGATAAGCCGAGGACACCCGAATCTGCTTGATCCGCTGACTTATCTGCGTTCGGTGCTGCATATTTTCGGGCACGTCAACTGGAATCATCTGCTTAACAATATGATTCTGATGATGTTGGTGGGTCCCGCAGTCGAGGAGCGTTACGGAAGTTGGAATCTGTGCATTATGATTCTCACGGACGCAATCGCTACGGCGGTGGTAAACGGAATCTTCTCAAGCCACGGCATAATCGGCGCAAGCGGCGTAGTGTTTATGCTGATAATCCTCAGCGCGTTCACGAATATGCGCAAGGGCAGGATCCCCGTGACGCTGTGCATAGTTTCCGCGCTTTACTTCGGACAGGAAATTTACAGTGCGATAAACACACCCAATGACGGAGTTTCCCGAATGGGACATATCCTCGGTGGTGTTGTGGGACTGATTTACGGAATAATCTTCTACAATATGAAGTTCAAGAACAGTGGATACGCAACAGATTATTCCAAAAAGTAATGCAGACTGTCGATAAACCCTCGCAACGCCCCGCCGTTCTGCGGCGGGGCTTACTTCGTCAAGCGGCTTGCGGCAGGCACAAAGCCTTGCCTCAAGCCGCTTTCCTCGTCTGCGAGTGTTTTTCGCCAGTCTGGAAAATGGTGGTTATATTAACTTTTTCTATAAACTGAAATCCTCGGCGAAAGCCGGGGATTTTTTACGGAAAATTCGGTTTACCACTTGATTTTTTCCACAATATGTAGTATAATTAAAGTGTATGTATTGGAGGGAACTATGGATAATTTTGTTCAGATAGATATTTACACCTCATCGGCGGCGATTGACGGAATCACGGGCGCGCTTACCGATTGCGGCATCACGGGTTTTATAATCCGCGACAGCGCGGATTTTGAAGACTTCCTCGCGGATAAGGACGCAAATTGGGACTATGTGGACGACAGCCTTCTGGGACTGAAATCCGCTGAACCGATGATTACCATATATGTTCACGAGAATGCTCAGGGTGCGGAAATGCTTGCGCAAATCCGAGGGCTTGTGGACGGTTACGCGGCAAACAACGCGGACGGTTTCTACGGCAATATCCGTATGGAGATGGCAAACGTCAAAGAGGAGGACTGGGCGAACAACTGGAAACGCTTCTACAAGCCGTTCCGCGTGGGAAAGAGCCTGATTATCAAGCCCTCGTGGGAAAATGTCGAGCCTACTGCGGGTGATAAGATCCTCGAAATCGACCCCGCGTCTACATTTGGGACTGGGCAGCATTACACCACCAAGATGGTTATGGAAACATTGGAAACGGTGATTCACGGCGGCGAACGCGTTCTCGACCTTGGCTGCGGCAGCGGGATTTTGTCCATTGCCTCTCTGCTGCTCGGAGCGCGCGATGTGACGATTTGCGACATCTTTGAGAATGCCGTAAAGACCGCTTCGGAGAACATCGAAAAGAACAATTTCACGAATTACCGCGCTCTCTGCGGAAATATCATTGAGGACGAAAAGCTCCGCGGCGAAATTGGAACGGGCTATGACGTAATCTGCGCGAACATCGTTGCGGATGTGATTATCGGTATGAGCGGCTTGTTCGGCGGATTCCTCGCGGACGGCGGAAAATTAATCGTTTCCGGAATCATTGACGAGCGTCTGGACGAAGTGACGGAATCCCTTTTGCAGAGCGGCTGGAGCGTGGTTTCGTCCGTGAATGACAACGGTTGGAATTGCGTGCTTTTGAATTTGAACAACTGACGGCGAATTGCATATAATGCCCCAAAGGGGTGATTTATATGCAATTCTTGTACGTGTTCGCGCTGATTTTCCTGCTGATTTTCGGGTTCGCTATGCTGATTCACCTGTTGGCGAAGGCGCTTCTGGACGGCAGCACGCGCCGTTACGACATCTATGTCAAGGGTGACGAGAATATCGCGGAGTTTCTGAAATGCGCTGAAAACGCATCGTTTATCGGGGAAGTTTACATAATCGAAAAAGGAATGTGTGATGAAAGTGACAAATTCGTACAATGAAAAGCAGCTTGTTCACCTGATGGGCGAGGTTGAGGATACCGGATTCAGCAACCCCGAAACAGGGTATATCGTACTGGATATGAATGTGGATAACGAGCTGGTTACTGCCGTGGGCGAGATGGGCGATGTCCGCGCAGGCGAGAGATTGTCGATGTACGGAGAGTACGTTAATCACCCAAAATACGGCAGACAGTTCCGCGTGGAGATTTTCGAGCGTTCTCTGCCAACGGATCTCAACTCGATTCGCAAATACCTCGGCTCGGGAATAATATCGGGTGTCGGTCCGTCAATGGCGAGGAAAATCACCGACGCTTTCGGTGACAAGTCATTGGAAATCATCGAAACAGACCCGATGCAGCTTGCCTCAATTAAGGGCATTAACGCGGAACGCGCAAAAAAAATCGGAGATGAATTTCATAATATCACGGGACTGCGCAAGGTGATGACATTCTTTTCCAAGTACTCCATACCGCACTATGTAGTCAGCACAGCATGGAAAATCTACGGCACGGATCTGATTCGCGCGGTAGAGGGAAATCCGTATTGTATGTGCGCACCCGAAATCGGTCTTAGATTCGCGGACGCGGAACGTATCGCGCGGGATCTTAATTTTCCGTTCGACAGCGAGGAGCGCGTTTATGCGGGGATAATCTGGGCTTTGAACGAGAAAGCGGACGAGGGGAGCTGCTGTATCCGCGAAAGCGAACTTGCAAACGCGGTTACGCAGTCCCTGATCGTCAGTGATAAACTATACTGCTCGGCATTACAATTCGCCGAAAAGCGCGGAGATATTGTAAACTCTGATATCTATGACACGCGGTATATATACCTTAAACCCTATTTTGACGCGGAAACCTACATTTCTCGGAAAATCTCCGAGATGATTAAACTGGACAGCGAACGTTCCGAGGATTTTTCAAACGAGATTTCGATTATTGCCGATGGACAGGGAATCGAGTATGAGGAGCACCAGACGGAGGCTATCAACGCATGTATGAATAACCACATATTCATACTTACGGGTGGACCCGGAACAGGTAAGACCACCACGCTAAAGGGTGTTATCGAGTTGTATCGGCGGCGGAAAATCAAGTTTAAGCTTGCCGCTCCCACGGGAAGAGCCGCAAAGCGTATGGCTGATTTGACCGGCGCTCCCGCGCAGACGATCCACCGACTTCTGGAGGTGGATTTTGTGGCGGGCGGAAATGCGTTCAAGCGCAACGAGGAGAATCCGCTGTCGTGCGACGCGGTGATTATCGATGAGATGTCCATGGTGGATACGCTGCTGTTCGCGTCGCTGTTGAGGGCGCTTAAAAGCAATACCAAACTGATTATGGTGGGCGACAGCAATCAGTTGCCGTCGGTCGGCGCGGGGAATATTCTTCGCGACCTGTTGGAAAGTGAAATCGTTCCGTCTATGGAGCTTACGGAGATTTTCCGCCAAGCGCAGGAAAGTCTTATCGTCACGAACGCCCACGCGATTATCCACGGAGAGCTTCCCGTAATAACGGACAAGACCAATGACTTTTTCTTTATGCCCTCCGCCGATGAGAACGTGACCGCACAGCTTGTTATCGATTTGTGCAAAACGCGTCTTCCGAAAGCGTACGGTTATAATTCTATGGACGATATTCAGGTGTTGTGTCTGTCGAGAATGGGCACTGTCGGCACGGAGAATCTCAATCGTATGCTTCAGGCAGCATTGAATCCCTCTGAACCGTTTAAGGGCGAGATGAGGTATATGAACACTCTGCTGCGCGCGGGCGATAAGATTATGCAGACCAAGAACGACTACGATATCGAGTGGCGGCGCGGTACGGAAAAATCCCATGGGATTTTCAACGGCGACATCGGCAAAATTCTGAATACAGATAATGTAAACCAAAAATGCGGAATCGATTTCGAGGGCAGACAGGCTGAGTACAGCGGTGAGATGCTGCGTAAAATCGAGCACGCTTACGCTATGACCGTTCACAAGAGTCAGGGCAGCGAATACCCGGCGGTGATCATTCCGCTTCCCAACGGAATGGACAGGCTGTCCTACCGCAATCTGCTTTATACGGCGGTTACGCGTGCGAGAAAGACGCTCATCATTATCGGTATGCCCGAGAAAATCTCCGGAATGGTATACAACGACCGCAAAACCGAGCGGTTCACTTGTCTGAAGTCAATGCTGGAGGACGAATTTGCCGAATAAATTATTGTTTTTGGAGCTGCGAAGAATCGTTGCGGCGGAGTTTTTTCCAAACAGATGCCCGTTTTGCTATAATGTTATCGGTGCAACGCAGTACTATTGCGATGCGTGTTATCGGCATTTGCCGTTTGTGATGGGAAAGTCCGAGCCGCCGCCGAATATCTCACGCATTTACGCGTGCTGCCGCTATATGCGCAGGGTTCGCGGAGCGGTGTATATGCTGAAATTCCGCGGATTGATATACCCGGCGGACGCATTTGCGCTGATGATGAGCCGAATGCTTGAGGAAGTAAATGCCGATATGCTGATTCCCGTGCCGAGCAGCAGACGAAGCGTCAGAAAACGTGGATTTTCCACAGCGGAGATACTCGCCAAGCGGATTTCGATTCGGCTGGGAATCCCGATGGTATGCGCAGTCAAAGCCGACCCCGATAAGGAGGAGCAAAAGACGCTCTCTGTGAAAGCGCGATATGAGAATGCCAAGAAGAGCTTCTTCCTTGATTCTCGTTATGATGTTCGCGGAAAGCGCGTTTTGCTGATTGATGATGTATCCACAACGGGCAGCACACTGGCGGCAATCGCGGGTCTGTTGAGAGAGGCGGGAGCGGCGGACGTTTCGGCGGCGGTGTTCGCAAAAACGCCCGATTATGTTCGCCATTCGCGTGAGCATAAGCTGTATAGAATCGTTCGAAGGGATAAGGGTGAAAACAATGTTTGATTGTCTTGCCGTGGGCGCGGGCGGCTTTATCGGCGCTGTGCTGCGGTGGCTTATCGGACTGATTCCCGTGGAGATGAAGTCGGGTTTTCCGATAAAAACTCTTGCGGTGAATATAGTCGGCTGCTTTGCCATAGGATTGATAACGGCTTTGGTGGCGAAGTTTTTTCCCGATAACACACGGCTTACGCTGTTTCTGAAAACGGGAATCTGCGGCGGGTTTACAACGTTCTCAACGTTCGCGCTGGAAACGGAGGGACTGTTTGAAAAGGGCGGAAAATCCGCGGCAATAATTTATATAACCGCAAGTCTTGTTTGCGGGGTTTTCGCCGTATTTTTGGGTCAGAAAGTAATAAAATAAAGGAGTATTTATGACAAGAAATATATCCGCCGAGGAAATGGTGCGTCAGCGTGAATTTGCGC
>CAMWMN010000109.1 GCA_947175385.1 uncultured Clostridia bacterium
TCACTTGATTTTTTCGCCATTTTGTGGTATACTATATATAATATAGGTGATTTGCGTTTAGGGAGGAAAAAATGGCAGAAGATGAAAAGGTTTTGGACGCCAACTACGGCGCGGACGATATACAGGCTCTGAAAGGGCTGGAGCCTGTTCGGCAGACTCCGGGTATGTATATAGGCTCTACGGGTGAGGGCGGACTGCATCACCTTGTGTATGAGATCGTCGATAATGCCGTAGATGAGGCGCTTGCGGGGTTCTGTACCGAGATTGACGTTTCGATTCTTCCGGGGGATATTATCCGTGTTATTGACAACGGACGCGGCATTCCCACGGGAATTAACCGTGCCGAGGGTATTTCCGCGGCAACAATGGTGTTTACGATACTCCATGCGGGCGGTAAATTCGGCGGCGGCGGATATAAGGTTTCGGGAGGTCTGCACGGCGTTGGCGCGTCTGTTGTAAACGCTCTTTCCGAGTGGTTGGAGTTTGAGATCCATGATGGCGAGAACGTTCATTTTCAGCATTTTGAGCGTGGAAAGTACTCCGAGCCTATCAAGATTATAGGTAATACCGACCATACGGGAACTACCGTTACATTCAAGCCCGATGGAACAATTTTCCATACTACAATATTCAGTTATGAAACACTAAATGAACGCTTGCGTGAGAAAGCATTTCTGAACGCGGGACTTAAAATCAATCTTCATGATTTGCGTGATGAGAACAATATCCGCGAGGAATCTATGCAATATGAGGGCGGAATCCGCTCCTATATTGAGTGGCTTAACAAGAAACGCGGCGCGGAGGTGCTTCACCCCGACATCATCTATCTGAGCGATAAAACGGACGATATTATGGTGGAGATTGCGTTTCAATATACCACCGATTTCAACAGCGAGGTGTTCCGTTCGTTTGCGAACGATATTCATACCGGAGAGGGCGGTTCGCACGAACTGGGATTCAAGCGAGCGCTTAGCAAGGTTGTAAACGACTTCGCAAAGCAGATATACGAACAGAATCCCAAGAACAAGAAGAAAAAATCCGCTGGTAAAAAGGGCGAAGAGGAAAAACAGTTTACGGGGTACAGCGGCGAGGCAATCCGTGAGGCGATTAACGCTGTAATTGCCGTTAAGCTCCATAAATGCGAGTTTGAGGGGCAGACAAAGGGAAAGCTAGGAAACCCCGAGGTTCAGCCGGCGGTATACAAGGTTGTGACGGAGCAGCTTACCTATTATTTTGAGGAACACCCCGAAACAATGCAGATTATCGTCAACAAGGCGGCAAATTCTCAGGCGGCTCGTGACGCAGCGAAGAAAGCTATGGAGGCAAAACGTAAGTCTGTTATGGACAGCAACGGATTGCCGGGTAAGCTGGCGGACTGCTCCGAAAACGATCCCACGCATACCGAGATTTACATTGTCGAGGGAGATTCGGCGGGCGGTTCTGCGAAAGAAGGACGTGACAGACGGTTTCAGGCGATTCTTCCGCTTTGGGGTAAAATGCTGAACGTTGAGAAGGCAAGAGCCGACAAAGTGTATAACAACGATAAATTATTACCCGTTGTAAAGGCTTTGGGCACTGGTATTGCCGAAGATTTCGACCTTGAAAAGCTCCGCTATGGGCGCGTAATCATTATGGCAGATGCCGATGTGGACGGTCTGCATATTCGTACACTGTTACTGACGTTCTTTTTCCGTTTTATGCGTCCGTTGCTTGAAGCGGGGCACGTTTATTGTGCGCAGCCGCCGCTGTTCAAGGTTTCGCGCGGAAAGCAGGTAAGGTACGCGTTTTCGGACGAGGAGCGTGACGGATATATTGCCGAGCTGGGCGCGGACGGCGGAAAAACCGATGTTCAGCGATATAAAGGCTTGGGTGAGATGGATCCGATTCAGCTGTGGGAAACCACGATGAATCCCGAAACGCGGACAATGCTGCGCGTTTCCGTGGAGGACGCGGCTAAAGCGGACGAGATTATGACCATTCTGATGGGTGATAAGGTCGAGCCGCGGCGGCAGTTCATTGAGGAGAACGCGAAGATGGCGGAGAATCTGGATATTTGATAATAATACAGACTGTCGATATAAACAACTATCAACTGTTTATGAGGGGTGATTCATATTTCAAGCAGTCTTTTGCCCGATTTGGAAAAGGAACAGAAATCAAGAGTGAGTGAGCCTATTGCTCAATTCAGCTATGACAATACCAATGAGGAAACGGACGGCGCGCTGAAGTCGTTTCAACAGCGTTTTCAGTCCAAGCGCGGTAAGCTGTGGATTGCGGCATATTCGCTGTTTGCGGTGGCGATAATTACGGCGATCGTGTTTAATCCGACATCAATTGTGTTGTATTTTGCGTTGGCGTTCTGCTTGTTCGGGCTGGTGTATAACATCACAGACAAAAAACGCACACGCAAGAAGATTATTGAGGCGCTGAGCGATATGAATCCCGAGGAATATGTCTGCACGATTTATTCCGATAAAATCGAGCTGGAAACTATCATAAAGCCGAAAATCAACGAGGTGGATTTCAAAATTGACGAGGAAGCGGACGATGAGATTATTACGCCGTTAAAGACTGTGTTTAAGTTCGGCGATGATTTACTGAATTTTTCGGAAAACGCGGATTCGCTGTTATTGTTTTTCAATCGGCGGCAGATTTATTGTTTCCCTAAACGGTGTCTGACTAAAGATCAGGAGGACACGGTGAGGGATTTTCTTACCGATAAGCTGGAGCGGGATATTTTTGACTACACGGAGAGTGAGGACGAATAATGGAGATAGATTTTAGCCAGGAGAAGCTGTATAACATAGATCTTGAGGACACAATGAAGAAATCCTTCATTGAGTACTCAATGGCGGTTATTACGTCCAGAGCACTGCCTGATGTGCGTGACGGATTCAAGCCCGTTCACCGCCGTATCATCTACACGATGAACGAGGCGGGAAATACTTCGGACAAGCCTTTCCGTAAGTGTGCGTACACTGTCGGAGAGGTTCTCGGTAAATATCATCCGCACGGCGATGCTTCCGTGTATGACGCGTTGGTTCGTCTGGCGCAGACGTTTTCAATGCGTTATCCGTTGATTGACGGTCACGGAAACTTCGGTTCGATTGACGGAGACCCGGCTGCGGCTTACCGTTATACCGAGGCTCGTTTGGCGCGGCTTTCCAACGAAATGACAGCGGACATCAACAAAAAAGTCGTGGATTTCCAGACCAACTATGATGATAAACTGCTTGAGCCAGTGGTTCTGCCATCGAGATTTCCGAATCTGCTGGTGAACGGCTCAAACGGAATCGCGGTTGGAATGGCGACAAATATCCCGCCGCATAATCTCAGAGAGGTTATTGACGCGCTTTTGCTGATGATCGACAATCCCGAGGCGACAATCGAGGACATTCTGACCTGTATTAAGGGTCCCGATTTCCCTACGGGCGGTATTATTATGGGTTACAGCGGCATTCGCTCGGCATATTACACGGGTCGCGGAAAGATCATTCTGCGCGGCAGAGCAGCTATTGAAGAGGAAAAGACTCATACACGAATTGTTGTCACCGAGATTCCGTATATGGTGAACAAGGCGCGGCTGTTGCAAAATATCGGAGAATTGGTGCGCGATAAGCGTATTGACGGAATTTCACTGGTTCGCGATGAATCCGACAGAACTGGTATGCGTATCGTTATCGAGCTTAAGCGTGACGCAAACGCGAATGTTGTCCTCAACAAGCTGTATACCTATACTCAGCTCCAGGATACTGTGGGCGCGATTATGATTGCTCTTGTGGACGGGCAGCCGAAAACTCTCACATTGATGGAGATGCTGCAATATTATCTCAATCATCAGATGGACGTGGTTACGCGCCGCACACAGTTCGACCTTCAAAAGGCAAAGGAGCGCGAACATATCCTTGAGGGCTTGATGCTTGCGATTGATTTCATTGACGAGGTTATCGCTATTTTGCGGAGCAGTAAGAATATTCCCGAGGGTAAACAACGGTTGATTGAACGTTTCAAGGACGTTGATGTTTCGCAGACAGGGCTGTTTAGCGTTGATACCTACTCGCTTTCAGAGGAACAGGCGGACGCTATCGTCAAGATGACGCTCGGTGCGCTTACCGGAATGGAAAAAAGCAAGGTTGAAGATGAGCTGCTCGAAAAGCGCGAAATTATCCGTAATATGGAGGAACTGCTCAGTGATAAGTCCAAGATGCTGCACCTTATAGGCGAGGAACTGGAGACAATCAAGAAGAAGTTTGGTGATGAACGGCGCACTGCAATCGAGCCGGTAAGCGGAGAAGTCGACATTGAGGATCTGATTCCCGAGGAGGATTGCGTTGTTACCTTTACAAATCTGGGTTACATCAAGCGTCAGCCTGCGGAGGTGTACAATATCCAGAAGCGCGGCGGACGCGGCGTTTCTGGAATGAAACAGCGCGATGAGGATTTTGTGGATAGTATGTTCATTGCGTCATCACACGAAAATATCCTATTTGTTACCAATAAAGGAAATATGTTCCGTTTGAAGTGCTATCAGATTCCCGAGGGGAGTAAGCAATCGCGAGGAATGAACATCGTGAACCTCTTGCAGCTTTCTGAGGATGAAAAGGTTGCTGCGATGATGACTACCAAGGATTTTGCGGAGCATAAGTTCTTCATTTGTGTTACCAAAAACGGACTTGTCAAGCGCACAAAGCTGTCCGAATTTAAGAATATCCGTAAGGGCGGTTTGCGCGCGATAACGCTGGTGGACGGTGATGAGATTGCTGCGGGATTCCTTACCGAGGGCGACTGCACGATGATTGTCGCAACAAGAAACGGCGCGGCGATTCGGTTTGATGAAACCAATATCCGCGCGATGGGAAGAACCGCGCGCGGTGTGAGGGCGATCAAGTTCCGCGGTGAGGACTATGTTGTTGGCGCGACTAAAATTTTCGATGAGAGCGCGACAATTCTCACTGTTACCGAAAAGGGTATGGGCAGACGTTGTGCGGTTTCGAGTTATCGGCTGCAGAAACGCGGCGGTATGGGTCTTAAAAACTATCCGGTAAGCGATGAGAAGGGATATGTTGTCGGAATCAGAACGCTCGGTCCCGATGATGATGTTATTCTCATCAGCGCGGACGGCGTAATTATCCGAATCCGCGCGAATGATCTCCGTGTGATGGGCAGACCCGCTTCGGGAGTGCGCGTTATGCGGCTTGCCGATGAGGACAGAGTTGTGACGTTCTCGCGTACTCCGCACGATGATTCCGAGGAAACCGAGGAGGTCGAAAAGGCTACCGATGAGGAAATTGCTGCATCGCTTGCCGAGGAAGCTACCGAAGTGGTCGAACCCGATGATGGTGACGATTCGGACGATGACGGCGAGAATGATGAATCAGAGGATAATTCCGAGGATTAATTGCATAGATTTTCCCGAACAGCGGTTCGGGAAAATTTTATTACTGTTTGTGTTTGTTGTGACATTGTAGAAAGGAATGTTAAATGAATTTTTGCGGTTTGTCCGAGAAATTTCTTGAGGATGCGAAACGAATTGGCACATACGACCCGAATATGCCGCTTCAATTCCGTGTAATGGCGAAAGTGCTTATGGACAATGATTACGTTACCGCGAGAGCACTCCTCGAAGCAAACAGGGGAGAGTTTGACGGCGAGTATGGATATGAAGTCTTAGACACGGCGGTCGAAATGTGTCTTAATATTACTGACGAGTATATCGTTGATGGTCGGCGAGTTAAGAGACCTGTTCCCGAAACGGTTGAATTTATCGACTATCTTTTAAAAAACGGCGCCAATCCGAATTTACCGAAACATTTCAACCAGATTGAACATATAAACGATGTTGAAGAGGACAGCAGTCATCAGTGCCGCTGCGAGTTTGACTGCTCCGAAATAAGGAATCTTTTGAACGGATATATGTAATTAATTTAGAGATGTTCCACGTGGAACATTTTTGAAAGGACATTATAAATGAGCGTGAATTATACTCTTGAGGAATATGACGTCTGCGTGATCGGCGCGGGACACGCGGGTTGCGAGGCGGCTCTGGCTGCGGCGCGGCTTGGACTGAAAACCGCCGTTTTCACACTGTCGTTGGACTGTATCGCGAATATGCCGTGCAATCCGTGTATCGGTGGTTCGGCTAAAGGACAGATTGTCTGCGAGATTGACGCGCTCGGCGGCGAGATGGGCAGAGCTGCGGACGCTACCTTTATTCAATCGCGTGTTTTGAATAGGGGAAAAGGTCCTGCGGTGCACAGTCTGCGTGTGCAGAGCGACCGCGTGAAATATCACGCGTATATGAAACGGGTTCTGGAAAATACGCCGAATTTGTACATAAAACAAGGCGAGGTTACAGCGGTGGACATTGAGAATGGAAAAGTTACTGCTGTTCGGACAAAGCTCGGCGCGGTTTATCCGTGCAAGGCGGCGATTATCACCACGGGAACATATCTCGGCGGCAAAATCCATATCGGCAAGGTGAACTACAATGCGGGACCCGATAACGTGCTACCGTCTACGGAGCTTACTGAGTGCCTGAAAAATCTTGGAATTTCAATGAGGAGATTCAAGACGGGAACTCCCGCGCGTGTTCATAAGCGTTCGGTTGATTTTTCCGTGATGGAAAAACAGCTCGGCGATGAGGAGATTATCCCTTTCGCGTTCGATAACGAGCGGGAGTTGAACAATGTTGCGGAATGCTATGTTACGTACACTAATTCCGAAACGCACCGCGTTATACTTGATAATCTCGACCGTTCGCCGCTGTATTCGGGGAGAATTGAGGGTGTTGGACCGCGATATTGTCCGAGTATCGAGGATAAAATCGTTCGTTTTCCGGATAGGGAGCGGCACCAATTGTTTGTTGAGCCTATGGGGCTGGATACGGACGAATGCTATCTTCAGGGAATGAGCAGCAGTCTGCCCGAGGATGTGCAATTAAAGTTTTTGCGAACCATCAAGGGCTTGGAGAATGTGGAGATTATGCGCCCCGCGTATGCGATTGAATACGACTGCTGCGACCCATTGGAGCTGCTGCCAACGCTTGAATTTAAGCGGTTTTCGGGATTGTACGGCGCGGGGCAGTTCAACTGCACCTCCGGATATGAGGAGGCCGCAGCGCAAGGAATCGTTGCGGGAATAAACGCGGCGCGGAAAATACGCGGGGAGGGCGAGATAATTCTCGACCGCGCAAGCTCTTATATTGGCACGTTGATTGACGATCTGGTGACAAAGGGCTGCTCCGAGCCATACCGTATGATGACTTCTCGGAGCGAATACCGTTTGATTTTGCGGCAGGATAACGCTCCCGAGAGGTTACTCCACATCGGACACGAGGTCGGGCTTGTTTCGGACGAGCGGTTTGTGCGGTATCAAGCGGATTGCGAGGCGATTCAAAACGAACTTGAACGCATTAAGTCCGTGACGATTCGCCCCTCCGAGGAGCTGAACCAAATACTTGTCGAGCGCGGCACTACGCCAATTAACTCGGGAGTTAAGCTGTATGAGCTGTTGAAGCGTCCGCAGCTTTCATACGGTGATTTTGAACCGTTCGATACCGAACGAAAGCCCATAAAATTCGCGCTGATAAATCGGTTGGAAATTGAAATAAAGTACGAGGGTTACATTAAAATCCAAATGCAGCAGATTGAAAAAATGCGAAAGCTGGAGCAAAAGCTGCTGCCGCTGGACGTAGATTACAAGCAGATAAAAGGCTTGCGGTTGGAGGCTCAGGAAAAGCTGAACAGGTTCAAGCCGCTGAATGTCGGGCAGGCGGGGCGAATTTCGGGGGTTAATCCCGCGGACGTTTCGGTGCTGTTGATTTGGCTTGCGGGGAGGGATAATCGTGATTGACAAGATAATTGAGATGTTCAAATCCGCGGCGATCGATATTGATTCATCACAGGCGGAAAAGTTTTCAACACTTTTTGAGTTTATGGTTGAATATAATCGGAATGTGAATCTCACGGCGATTACGGAATTTTCGGAGGTCGTGATGAAACACTTTATCGATTCGGTGCTGCCGTTTACGATGATTGAAACTCCCGATGAGTCGCGGTTTATTGATGTCGGTACGGGCGCAGGATTCCCGTCGCTGCCGCTGCTGATTATGCGTCCGGACTTGCATGGAACGCTTTGTGACAGCCTACAAAA
>CAMWMN010000110.1 GCA_947175385.1 uncultured Clostridia bacterium
TAAAGAATTGTACAAACGCAGAAACAAAATTGAAAGATATTTTCGCCGTTTGAAACGCTTCCGCAAGATGTTTGCCCGCTATGACAAACTTGATATTCTTTTTCTTGCGGTTATTTCTTTCGCTATTATTTTAGATACTATTTTAATGTAAATGGACTCTAGAGTATGAGCGCAGAATCTATAGCCATATTGTTCCCGAAATCGGAACGATTCCGCTAAACAAACTTACCCAATCAGACTTGCAACAATTCTATGCAAGAACGAAATCCGGCGGTCGAAGAATCCGTGTTGAAGCATACGGCGAAGGATTATCCGATAGAGTAATTCGTGCTATCCATGCGAATTGCCGCTCGGCTCTTGAAAAGGCAGTACAAGAAGGATTGATAAGAATAAATCCCGAAATAGGCTGCAAGTTGCCACCAAAAAAATCTCGTGAAATGAAAGTGCTTACACAAAACGAGGTTATACGGTTTCTTAACCGCGCAAAAGAAGAAGGTTACTATGAACTCTTCCTGCTTGAACTCGGAACGGGGATGCGCCGCGGAGAGATACTCGCCCTAAAATGGAGTGATCTCAACTTTACAACAGGTGAACTCCAAATAGAGCGACAAGTCAATGTGTTCAATGGGGAACAAATATTTTCAGAGCCAAAAACCAAAGCGTCAATACGAACAATAATTTTGCCGCCGTCACTTCTCCAAATCTTGTCGGAATATAAGAAAACGATTAACTCCGAATGGGTATTTCCATCACCGCTGGATAATACGAAAACAAGAAATCCCTCGGCAGTACGCAAGCGATTGCAGATTATTCTGGAGCGGGCAGGTTGTCCAAAGGTGAGATTTCATGATCTCAGACACACATTCGCGACTATGGCGCTTGAAAACGGCATGGACGTGAAAACTCTCTCGACAACGATAGGACATGTTTCTTCCGAAACAACAATTGATATCTATAGTCATATAACCGACACAATGTAGCGGCAAGCGGCGGCAAAGATAGACCGCCAAATATGCGGCTCAAAAGCCGAAATTCCGAGCGGTGAGGAACGGGTTGTGTAACGATGATAAACGACCACCTGTTTGAGGGCAGATACAGTCCGAGAAACGCTTATGGAAAGCGGGAATCCCACAATATCTATGCTAAAACGAGAGAAGAGTGCGAGGAGAAAAGCTGGCGGCGATGATAGCACAGGTCAAGGCTGAACTCAAGACGGAGAAAGAGCGGTTGAAAACGGTGAACGAATCGTTCAGCTTTGAAATTCGATAACGAAACGTTATTGAGTGCGTTTAAGAATCGAACTGCTTAGACAAAAAAACACCCCCTGCTCTGCGAAACAAGGGATAGGGGAAACCTCAAACTGTCGTTTTGACAGAATTGACCAGTTCAGACTCGGGAGCGGTTTAACCCCGAGTTGCTTTAAGGTCGGATTGCGTTACCTTTGACGAGTTTGTATCGTTAAAACTGCATAAAGCAAAGAGTATGAGGCACAACCGATACAATTAAAATTGGTGTCTTGCGTTTCGCGAGGTACCACAGAGATGGGGATACAGATGCGTACCCCATCTAAGAAAGATGCAAGCGAATCCCAACACAGGACTCAGTTGCTATAGATTCAAAAATTGAGCTGCTGTAAACAAAGAAAACAGGGACTCTCTAAAACGAGGTATCCTCCAAAACTATCGTTTCGGTAGCTTAGGATTTGCACTGATGAAGTAGCAAGGAGTTACTCCATAAACCCAAACCATGACATGATAATAATTTCTCTTGTTTTTCTTGGCTACTGAAACGGTTCTCGAAAGAGTGTAACGACTCGTTACACCCATGAAAAACAAAACCACCTTGCAAGTTAAATTGGCTTCACAAGGCGGTTTATGGTCGAGGCGACGGGATTCGAACCCACGACCTCTGCGTCCCGAAGAGTGTTATAAATGTCCTCTTTGCCGCGAATGGCTTTTTATAGCCGTTTCCGCTCCACGGCAAACCCTCTTTAGCGGTCTTGTATCCGTTGTTTCCGAGTACTCCGTATGTGTCTATGGTCAAAGATGTGGTCAGACAAAATGTGGCTCGCTAAAGATACCGAACGAACATCGTCCATTTCAAGTACCATTATAGCATAGTTGAGAAGAAAAATCAAGTCAAAAAATGAGTCGCTGTAAACAAAGAAATACAGCACGAAAAAATTCAACTGATACAGCAAGCCAAAAGCGAATAAATTATGAGTTCATTGAATTAATTTAAAAAACCTATTGAAAAATCTGTCATTTTATGTTATACTATATTTTATGAAATACTGTTTTCCGAGGTGTCACATATGGCTGCAAGTTATAAAAAATTATTCAAGCTTCTGATTGACCGCGAAATGAAAGGCAAGGAGCTTGCCTTAAAAGCTAATGTCAGCGTTGCTACACTTGCGAAGATGAAAAAAGACGGTGTGTCTGTAAATTCGGACGTTCTCGTTCGAATATGCACTGCTCTTGACTGCACGCTTGACGATATTATAGAAATTATACCGGATTCCTGCTTAAAAGATAGCAAATAACACAGGTCAAACTTTGAGAAATTATGTCCTGAAAAGATTGTATTTATGACAATACAAGAGTACGAAAGGAGGAAGCAAAATGCAGCAAACAGCTTTTCACGCAAATCATATTGCAAGAGAATTGGAAAATATGCGTGATGAGGATTGTTTTTCCTCTGCATTTGCCTCTTCCGATGTCAAGATATTTCCGTTTCAAATTGCAGCAGCCGCTTTTGCTTTGCGTTCTCCCTATCAAAAAGGCGCGGTACTTTGCGATGAGGCGGGAATGGGCAAAAGTCATGAGGCTATGCTAGTTATTATGCAAAAATGGATGGAAGGGTGCAATCGAATCCTTCTTGTTACCCCAAACGCCGAATTGCTGCGGCGGGAGTATATGAAGAAACAGGAAAGTCAATTCTTTGACGCTATGCGGTTGGATCTGGAACTGGAACGCCGGATTAAGGAATTCACCGAAAAGGAAAAGCTGACCGCGAGGGTTACAAGAGAATTTGTGTTAAAGGTGGAGGGAATAAAAAAATGGGTGCTGAACAAACTAGAAGAACTTTAAATCAACTTGATAGAGAATTAGCTGATTTGGAAAAAAAGCTCGCTGATGAAGCCAAAAAAGAGGCTGATAAAACTAAGAAGATTAACGATGCACAAAAAAGTATAACAAAAAACACTTCTATTTCTACCATTCAGTCAAAATCGAATCAGATACAGGGTTGGCGTAATGATTTGGTTAGGATCTCTAACAACAAAGCGGAGATTAACAAGAAAATTGCTGACAAGCGCAAGAAAAGAGCAGATACAGCCGCGAAATTACAAAAAGAAGAAATGGAAGAAAGTAAAAAGGTAGCTCGTGAGCAAAAAAAACATATGATGACTATGAACGTCGTATTTCTGATTTGAATGAACAATTAACAAAATCCCTGGTTAAAAATTCAGTATCAACGGTTTCTTTATATCAGGCATCTGATACAGGGGAGGAATATGACGTTTTTCTTTCGCATGCCTCTGAAGATAAAGAAAGTTTCACAGACGCATTATGTAACGCATTGACAAAAGCCGGCATTAAGGTTTGGTACGATGCAATAAGCATGATGTGGGGAGATAGTCTTCGGGCAAAGATTGATGATGGATTAAGAAAATCAAAATATGGGATTGTGGTTATCTCAAAGGATTACATCAAAAAGGGTTGGACACAATATGAGCTGGACGGACTATTTCAAAGAGAAATGACAGACGGGAAAACAATCCTTCCAATATGGCACAACATTACAAAACAAGAGGTGCAAAATTTCAGTCCAACGTTAGCCGGGCGATTAGCACTTAATTCATCTTCAATGACACCGGAGGAAATTGCTGGCGAACTGAAGAAATTACTTGAAATGGTTGATAGAAAACAGGAGGAACAAAACAATGCCTGAAACAATAGACGGACTTTCAATGAACGTGGAGCAAGCCAACATGGACAAGCTCAAAGCCGTATTTCCCGAATGCTTTGCGGAGGGGAAGCTGGATATAGACAAGCTGCTTAGCCTTTGCGGCGAGTATATCGACAACGACTTTGAAAAATACAAATTCGAGTGGAAAGGAAAAGCGGAGTGCCTAAAGCTTGCGCAAAAGCGTTCCACGGGAACTTTGCGCCCTTGCCTCGAGGAGAGCGTAAACTTTGATACAACACAGAACCTTTACATAGAGGGCGATAATTTAGAGGTGCTGAAGCTGCTGCAAACGGCATATTACCGCAAGATTATGATGATCTATATCGATATGAAGTTGCAGAGTTTGATACAACAGCAAGGAATAATTAAAAAGTATGCCCCTGCGGTGTAATTTTGCGGCTTGCGGTGTAAAGGCAAGGTGTCATAAAATTTGATAAACAATTGGAATTTGTTGAGTTGGTATGCCCTGATGCTTATATCAATTGAACAAAGTGTGAAAATAAACAAACAAGGAGTATAGTGATATGAGTTATAAACGAAAGTTTTCTATTTTTATTAGTTCTACTTATGAAGATCTTAAAGAAGAAAGACAAGCGTTGGTGGGTGTAGCACTAGAGAATAATTTCATCCCTGTAGGAATGGAGCAATTTCATGCTGCGCCAACAGACCAATGGAATGTTATAACAAAGATGATTGATGAGTGCGATTTTTATCTTCTTGTTATTGGAGGGCGGTATGGATCAATTGATGAAGAAACCGGTATAAGTTACACGGAGAAAGAATATAATTACGCAAAAACCAAGGGATTGCCAGTACTCGTATTGATTAAGCAATCTTCAGCTATTGCTGAAAGTGAAAAAGATACGGGAGACAACAAATATGATAAAATGCGAAAACTTGATGAATTCAGGGAAAGAGTAAAAAGCGATAAAAATACTGTTGATTTTTTCACAGATTTAAACAGTTTAAAATATGCGGCATCACCGACATTTAGGAATGCCGTTAATTATGTTGATGATAATGCCGGGTGGGTTCGGTATCAAGATATAGTAGATATAATCAATGAAGAAGCAGAAGTACGGAATAAGGTCAATCTTGAAATTGTACAACATCAACAGAAAATGTTGGAAGATATGAAAAAAATGTTTTCTCATTTGGGCAATAGACTCACTGAGCTAGAGAACAACCAATTAACCTGGGAAAATATTCCTATAGCAACAGATGAGGATGTCAAAAAACTTTTTCAAGTTGAAAACGACACATTAACTGTTGAAAATCAAGGAAGAGATAAATCAGTTATAGGTCAAGATGATGTTGGCAACATTCCTTTAGAACCGGCTTTTCTGTTAGTGTATGCGGCTGATGGTGATGGTCAAATCATAAAGACCCGAACGCTCAGCTCACCTACTCAGATTTTCACATCGGGTAAGCAGTTTATGGCTGATAACTCAAAAAGAGAATCTGCAAGATGGGAAGAGGCGTTAGACCGACTTCTAGAATGGGGATGGGTTAAAGCTGTAGGTTATAAAGGCGAGATATTTGAATTGACAGGAACTGGTTATAGTAAAGCAGATTGGTTGAAGGATCGTATGGGAATTGATACTTCAAAAGACCCGCTTGACGAGTTAAAAGAGTTTGAGTGTTGATGTTTATATACAGTTTCTTCAAACTCCAGTTTGTATATCAAAAAACTCCTCACCGCCGCCGAGACCCCAATTAATATTGTGTAAAACCGAATAAAGCACTTCCGATCAGACAAGACTTAAGTCAAGGGAAATCTGAAAGGAAGTGTTTTTTTATGGAAAAAACATCAAAGGAACTGCTGAGGGAATTTGTGAGCATCCAACATTTACTGGCACAACAGACATTATGAACAGCATGAGGGAGCTGTTCAGCGACGTACTGCAGACAGTATTGGAGGCGGAGCTTGAAGAAAAGCTCGGCTACGAAAAGAGCGAACGCGCGTCGGATAATATCGAAAAAGGTATGTCGAAAAACTATCGAAACGGATACTCGAAAAAGACGGTAAAAACGCAGCTTGGCGAGGTTGATGTCAAAATTCCCCGTGACCGTAACGGCGAATACGAGCCGCAGATCATCGAAAAATACAACAGAAACGCGGACGGAACGGAGGAGAAAATTCTCGCGCTTTACTCTTGCGGAATGAGTCAGCGGGATATTTCGGAGCAAATAAAAAATCTGTATAACGTTGAGATCTCGGACGGCTTGGTGAGCAAGATCGTTGAGAAGATCACTCCCGAGATCACCGCGTGGCAGAACCGTCCGTTGGATGCTGTTTACCCGTTTGTTTTTATGGACGCGATTCATTATAAGGTCAAGGAGAATCATCAGTATATAACCAAGGCGGCATATGTCGTGCTTGGCATTCAGATGGACGGACGCAAAGATATTTTAGGTGTTTGGATAGGCGAAAACGAGAGCGCAAAATTTTGGTTGTCGGTTATGAATGACCTTAAAAATCGCGGTGTCAAGGACGTTTATGTGTTCTGTGTAGGCGGCTTGGCGGGCTTCCGCGAGGCTATTAACGCGGCGTTTCCAAAATCACAAATTCAGCGCTGTATCATTCATCAGATACGCTCATCGACTCGCTATGTAAGCTACAAGGATATCAAATCGTTGATGGCTGATCTGAAAAAGATTTATCAAGCAATTAACGAAGATGAAGCATTGAATGCGCTGCTTGAATTTAAAGAAAAGTGGCAGCAGACTTATCCGAGCTGTGTTAAAAGCTGGGAAGAGAATTGGGATATTCTGTCCACGTTTTCCGCATATCCCGCTGAGGTTCGGAAGATAATATATACAACAAATATTATTGAGGGATTGAACCGCCAATTTCGCAAGATAACAAAAAATAAGCCGTCATTTACCAACGATGACAGCCTGCGAAAAATTTTGTATCTTGCGTCAAAAAATATCGTTGCTCATTGGAGCGTAACCTGTCGAAATTGGGATATGGTGTCCAACCAACTTTCGATAATGTTCGCGGATAGAGAATCCGCGTAACCCAATTTCCTCTCTTAATATTTTTCTCGCAAACTGAGACAGTATTCACGCCTTCGGCGCGCATACCGTCCCAGCTCACGGGAGCATGGCTATTAAGAGGAAATCCTAAATCCCGCTTGCTTTGCAAGCCACCTATTGTCTGACCGGATTTGCTTTTACACAAAATTTTTTGGAGTGCCTCTTGATCACTGTGGTGACTGCGCTCTACCTTACCGTTGTGACATGGAGTGCGCGGGCGAATCAGTTTGTGTTCTATGACGTTTTCAATGCAGAACTTGTCAAAGATATGCACTCTCTTTGTCTTGCTGAAATTGGTGAGCTCCGCGCCGTTATCTATCTGAAGCTGCTTTGAAGCATATCCGAAATAGGTAATCGCCCTCTTGTCGAAATCCACTGTTGAAAAGCCAATTTGCTCCTTGTAATGGAAGATAAAGCGTTCACGGAAAGTTTTATCTATCATAGTGTATCGGTAGAATTTCTCTCCGTCAGTGCCCACGTAATAGGCGTTTGCCTAAACAACCCCACCGTATAATTTGTGTTTGAATTAGATGTGGACAAATCCGCTTTTTGTGCTATAATGTCCCATAATGGTTGAGGTTTTTTCTGTTGATTTGGGTGTGATAACTTTATTTTAACAGATCTCAGCCACTTTTTCTAAACCCTTTGTCTCACATCTCTTTTAACACAACCTTCTAATTCTACACATTCACATCATCAATACCAAGAGTGACCGTAATTGTCAAAACACCATCTCTGACGGAAGCAGAAACACCGCCATTCATTGCTTCAATAAACTGCTTACAGATATAAAGCCCGATTCCCGCACCGTTGGCTGTCCTCGATCTGCTTGCGCGGTAGAATTTATCGAACATTTTCTCCGTATCTATCTCATTATCCGATATGGGAT